>JAUNHB010000063.1 GCA_030524125.1 Eubacteriales bacterium
CTCTGTGGAGAAACTCCAACGTACTCAACTGGGTCTATCCGACCCATAAAAGAAAAAGATCCCGCGGGATTGGGGGAAGCCCCCGATCCCGCGGGATCTTTTGCGAGACGATCAGAACATTTCTTTGCTCATCTTGTCAATGGCCTCGGTGGTGGCCTCGTAGACGCCCTTGAAGGTACTCATGGCAAGCCCCTGAGACGCCCCGGGGATAAAATACTTTTTACCGCACTCGGTGCAGGCGCGCCGGGCCTGAGCCTCCACGACCTCGGGAGTCCAGCCCTCGAAATCGATGCTGGCGCTGTCGATCCCTCCCATAAAGGAAATCTGACCGCCGTACTTTTGGATCAGCTCCGGAATGTTGTTGGAGGTCATGACTCCCTGCCAGATGTCGATCCCCATGTCGATCATGTAGGGAACCAGCGTCGCGGCGTAGGAGTCGGAGTGATGTACGATCAGCTCCACGCCGTGATCTTTGAAGTAGCCATACACCTTCTTGTAAGCCGGCAGATAGAATTCCTCAAACATGGCGGGAGAAATAAAGGTAGATTTTTGGCTTCCCCAGTCGTCATGATGGAAAATAGCGTCGGGATGAAAATGCTTGCACAGCTGTTCCGCATACTTCAGCTCAAATTCGGTGATATAATCGATCAGTTCGTGCATGGCCTCCGGTTCTTCATAAAAATTGATCAGGCAGTTCTGGATTTCCAGCAGATAATGGCACTGCTCAAAGATGCCGGGAGCCATGAAGGCGGTGACAAAATATTCGTTTCTGTCGATCTTGTCTACCTCTTTGACAAAGGGAGCCCACGTCTCGTCGCTTGTGGGAATCTCAGGAGCCTTGACATATTTCCGCCATTCGGCTACGTCCTTACAGACGATGTGGGCCTCATCGTGGACCGGAAAGCCTCCGGGCGTTCCGAGGGGCCAGCGCTTGGTGACGCCCCACTTGTCCACGACCTCCGGTCCGCCGTAGGTCGGCTTTGGATTGTCGGCGGAATACGGATTGGCGATCACCATGGCGAACGCCTCGTACTGGTTGACAAACCGGTCAGGATTGCCGCCGCGGATGGTTTCCAAAAGATTCTGTCTTCTTGTTAACATAAAATACCCCTCCATTCTGTTCTTTTCTATTTTTATTTTAACAGTCAAAACGTCCGGGGAATAGAATCCCTGCATACGAATTTTGCAGAAGAGGCGGTGCTTTTTTCGTATCCCTGTGACGAATGCGCCTCTGCCTTGACAGTCAGGCGAGGCCGCGTACCGGCGCGGAGGGTTTGACGCATGGACATTGGTTGCGGGATCCTTGACAAGACGTTATAATAGTCGCTGTGCGGGAGCGTCAAATGACGCCGGATTTGAAAGGAGACTAAGATGACAGAGCTTGAAAAGAGAGACGCGGGAATGTGGTATGACGCCAATTACGATCCGGAGCTTGTCCGGCTGCGGGAGGAGGCGGACGATCTGTGCTTTCTGCTGAACCAGACGAGGCCGGGGGATAAGGAACGGCGGGAGGAGATCATGAAAAAGCTGCTTCCTCACAGAGGAAAGGACACGATCATCCTGACTCCGCTCTATACGGATTACGGAGACCGCTGCTTCGTCGGGGACCGGACCTATATCAACCGGGGAGCGTATCTGATGGACTGCGCTCCGATCCGGATCGGAGAGCGGTGCTTTATCGGGCCGAACTGCGGCATGTACACGGCGATCCATCCGCTGATCGCAAAGGAGCGGAATACCGGCCTTGAGAAGACCGGCCCCATCACCATCGGCGACGACGTGTGGATCGGCGGGGACGTGACGATCCTGCCCGGCGTGACCATCGGATCAAACACGGTCATCGGCGCGGGCAGCGTCGTGTCGCGGGACATTCCGGATCATGTGGTGGCGGTGGGAAATCCGTGCCGCGTGCTCCGGAGGATCACGGAGGAGGACAGCGTGAAGAAAGATCAGCAGTGACAGAGAGAGCCAGTCTGAAGGAGGAACGGACTGGCTCTTTTTGCGTGATACGCCCCGCAAGCGGCTGCCCTGCTTGCCGAAATTATCATAAAATATTGTAAAAATGCATAAAATAAAAAAACATTTTCTAAAATCCTTGTTTCACTTGACAAAAATATTTTCATAAAATATAATAATCTTGAAAATAATACCAAACAAAACGAAAAAGAAAGCGGAGAGGCCAAAAGGCCGGTCCGCACAGGTCACAGATCCCGGTGAAAGAGGATCTGAAGGGCCCGGTCCCGATTCTCACGGCACGCATCGTCCTCCAGAAGACGGTAGGAGATGGCGTCGATCAGAAACATCAGAGGCATCTGGGAATTGATGAACAGCGGGTCGCCGGTCTGCCGGATATTTCCGGCGTAGAGGATCGCATCGGCCATCCCGGCCAGCTCAGTCTGGCTGTTCTGGGTCAGCACGCCGATCTGCGCGCCCACGGACTTGGCGATACGGCAGGCGCCGACCACCTCGGGCGTCTCTCCGGAGTTGGAGACGGCGATGACCAGATCCTGCGGAGAGAACAGACTGGACTGCACCCGCATCAGAAAGGTGTCGGTCATGGCGCTGGACGTAAAGCCCATCTGCACGAGGCGCATGTTGAGCTCGCTGGCGGTGAGGCCGGAGCTTCCCAGGCCGAAGATCAGGATCTTGTTGGCCTGACGGACGCGCGAGATGAAGGCGTCAAGGTCCGCGGTGTTCGCCAGCTCGCTGGCGGAGGACAGCACGCTCCCGTAATAGTGGGAGATTTTCTGGAGTGTATAATCCGGTGCTCTGGAGGGGGTCTTCTCCGACGAAAGCAGAGTCTGGAATTCGATGTAATTGCGGTAGTTCAGCTTCTGACAGAAGCGGGTAAGGGTAGAATTGGAGGTTCCCACCGCTTTTACAAGCTCCTGGCTTCCTGCGGAGGCCGCTTCCTTCGGGTGGGCGACGATGTAGGCTGCGATTTTCTGCTCGCTCTTGCTCAGCCGGTGGCCGAACATCTGCAGGCGGTTCTGAAAGCTGAGATGACTCATATTTGACGACTCTCCCTGTGTGTTTATTCTGTAACAGTTCAGCCATGCATCTCGAAAGCCCGCTGCTTCGCAGCTCTACCGGCGCTTGCGCGCCTGCTTTCTCGATCACGGCTAAGCGCCGTATGGGAAATATGGGAAAGCTCTGCTTACATGCAAGCATGACGCAGCTCTTCCCCATATTTCCCGCATGGCTGAATAGTTACTTTATTCTTTCACAATCATAGTATACGGATTTCTATTTTGCAACAAAAATTTAATTTTAGAAAAGAAAGGAAAAGGAACATGAGCAAACAAATCAATGCAGGCGTAATCGGATTCGGACAGATGGGGCAGGTGCACGCGGGGATCTACAACAAGCTGCCCGGCGTGAAGCTGGCGGCGGTGTGCGAGTACAACGACGAGCGCCGCGCGCAGGCGCAGGAGCAGTACGGATGCAGGGTGTACAAGGATTATAAGGATCTGCTGACCGATCCGGAGATCGACGCGGTGTCCATCGTGCTGCCGGACAATATGCACCGGGAGGCGGTGGAGATCGCGGTGGCCAACAAAAAGCACATTCTGCTGGAGAAGCCGCTGGCCAAGGAGCTTTCGGACGGCGAAGCCATGTACGAGATCACGAAGGACTACGACAAGGTATTTACCACGGGATTTCTCCTTCGCTTCGATCCCCGCTTCAATCTGATCAAGCAGGCGCTGGACGCAGGGGAGCTGGGCGACATCATCCATATGTACTGCCGTCGGAACAGCCCTATCGTAGGGCCCAGAAGATACATCGGCGCTTCGGACCTGTCCATGCACGTGATGATCCACGACATCGACTATGTGAACTGGTACATGGGCAGCAGACCGGTGAAGGTGTTTGCCAGATCCAGGAGCGTGCTTCTGAAGGAGCACGGCATGGACGACGTGATCTATGCCATCGTCACTTATGAAAGCGGGGCCATCGCCTGCCTGGAGGCATGCTGGGTGCTGCCGGAGAACTCTCCGACGATCATCGACGACAAGGTGGAGATCGTGGGAACGAAAGGGACCGTCTATGTGGACGCCTGCGACAACGGCGTCCGGTTCGTCACCGGAGAGCGGGTCCAGTATCCCGACTCCAGACACTGGTATAACGTCAACGGGGCTCCGTCCGGTGATCTGTCAGATGAGATCCTGGCTTTCATCGGAAATATTGTAAACGGAACCAAATCGATCATCACGCCGGAGGATTCTTTAAATTCTCTCAGAGTCGTGGACGCCATCGAGCGGTCCATCGCCGCGGGATGCGAGGTCGATCTGTAACAGACGGGGGCGTTCAAAAATCGTAAGGGAGGAAACGATATGTCATTACGAGTTACCATTCAAAAATTTGGAAGCAAGCTGAGCAACATGGTGATCCCGAATCTGGGGGCGTTCATCGCATGGGGACTTTTGACCGCCGTGGGAATCGCCATTGACAACGATATGCTTCGCAGCTTTATCACGCCGATGCTGAACTATCTGCTGCCGCTTCTGATCGCTTTTGCAGGCGGCCGCATGGTATATGATTACCGGGGAGGCGTCATCGCCACGGTGGCTACCATCGGCGTCATCATCGGAGCCGACGTGACCATGTTCATCGGCGCGATGATCCTCGGTCCGCTTTCCGCATGGATCCTGAAGAAATTCGATCAGCTCATCGACGGAAAGATCCCGATGGGATTCGAGCTGCTGGTAAATAATTATTCCATCGGCATCATTGGCGCTATCCTCGGAGTCTTCGGATGTGTTATACTGGGACCGGCGATCTCTTCTCTGACAACTGTGTTTGCGGGCGGCGTGGACGTCCTGGTCCAGAACGGCCTGCTTCCGCTGACGGCGATCCTGATCGAACCGGCCAAGGTGCTGTTTTTGAACAACGCCATCGGCCAGGGGATCCTGACGCCCATGGGTACCACCCAGCTAGGCGATCTCGGAAAATCTGTGCTGTTCCTGCTGGAGAGCAACCCGGGCCCCGGACTTGGCATCCTGCTGGCGTACATGTTCTTCGGAAAGGGCACGACCCGCACGTCCGCGTGGGGATCCTCCGTGATCCATCTGTTCGGAGGAATCCATGAGATCTACTTTCCGTTCGTGCTGATGAACCCGATCCTGATCCTTCCGCTGATCGTCGGCGGAGCGGTGGGCACGTTCCTGTTCAACCTGCTGGGCGTCGGCCTGGTGGGCGTGGCCTCCCCCGGCAGCATCATCTCGATTATGATGATGTCCTATCCGGGAGACCGGCTGAAGATCTGTCTGGCGATCCTGGCGGCCTGCGCGGTCTCCTTCGCGCTCGCGATCCCGCTTGTAAAACGTGCGGGCGGAAACGAGGAGGCGCTGAGGGACGCGGCGAAGCAGATGAACGAGCTGAAGGGAAAGAGAAGCCGGATCTCCGCGGTCTTTGAAGGGGAGAAGGAGTTTGACTTTGCATCCGTCTCCAGAGTGGCCTACGCCTGCGACGCAGGGATCGGCTCCTCCGCCATGGGAGCGGCGGTGCTTCAGAAAAAGTTCAAGGCGGCCGGACTGGAGGACGTCAAGGTGTTCCACATTGCGGTGGAAAATCTGCCTGCGGACTGCCAGGTGGTCGTGACCCAGGAGCTCCTTCTGGAGCGGGTGAAGGCTGCGCAGACGGATGCGTACTGCATCGCGGTCACAGATTTTATCAACGCGCCTCAGTACGCGGAGTTGATCGAGAAGATCCGCCAGGCCCGCGGACTCTCCTGACGAGTCCCGGTACCAGAGCCTCCGCCCCCGGAGCGGGGGCTTTGGAATGACAGAAAAAGGTGGAAAACTATGCTGAAAACAATCATTATGGATTTCGACGGACTGATCGTGGATACGGAGAGGGTCTGGTACCAGATCTACAGGGAATGGTTTCGTGAGAATAAAGGGTACGACCTGTCCGTACAGGAGTTTCTGATCTGCGTCGGATCCCGGGCGGAGGAGCTTTTTAAAACGCTGGAGGAGCAGAAGGGCATCTGCGTGGACCGGGAGAACTTTGTCCGGGATACGCAGCAGCGCTTCATAGAAGAGAGCGTAAAGCTTCCGGCCAGAAAAGGGGTGGAGCGGTTTCTTGAGAAAGCGGCGCGAAGCGGCCTGAAGGTGGCGCTGGCCACGTCTTCCGGACGGAAAAAGCCCGTCAGTCATCTGGAGCGTCTCGGACTGATGCAGTATTTTGACCTGCTGGTGACGGCCGAGGACGTGGAGCGGATCAAGCCCGCGCCGGACCTGTTTTTGAAGGCGGCGGCCGGGACCGGCAGCCGGCCGGAGGAGTGTCTGGTAGTGGAGGATTCCCTGAACGGCCTGAACGCCGGGAAAAACGCCGGGATGCGGGTGCTGGTCGTCCCGAACGACGTGACCAGATACAGCGACTTTCAGGGCTTTTACCGCATGGCGGATTCGCTGGACGACATGGATCCTGCGGATCTTGCGGAAACATTTTAGAAAAACAGAAGACAGAAGAAGGAGACGCGGCCGGGCGTCTCCTTCGCTTTTGGAGGAAATTCAAAATTGACAAACAAAGGCGAGTATATTACACTTATATAGTTGTAAAAAATATGATTTCCGTTACTGTTCAGACCAGCTTCAAACGCAGGGCGCCTGCGAACAGTAACCGATTCCCGGGATTTGACGCGGGTCGGAAACCGAGACAGGAGGACTTATGAAATGAAGCACAATTTCCGAAAGATAGAAGGCAAATGGCAGCAGAAATGGGATGAGGCCGGGATCTTTCAGGCGGTGGACGGAAGTCCGAAGCCGAAGTTCTACGGACTGGTAGAGTTTCCGTATCCCAGCGGTGCAGGTATGCATGTGGGACATATCAAGGCGTACTCCAGCCTGGAGGTCATTTCCAGAAAGAGAAGGATGGAGGGCTACAACGTGCTGTTCCCCATCGGATTCGACGCGTTCGGACTTCCGACCGAGAACTACGCCATCAAGACCGGGACCCATCCCCGTGCGATCACGGACCAGAACATCGCAAAATTTACGAACCAGCTGAAGAAGGTGGGATTTTCCTTCGACTGGAACCGCGTGATCGACACGACCGACGAGGATTACTATAAATGGACCCAGTGGATCTTCCTGAAAATGTTCGAGCACGGACTGGTGTTCCGCAGCAAGGCGCTGGTCAATTACTGCCCGTCCTGCAAGGTGGTGCTCTCCAACGAGGACAGCCAGGGCGGACACTGCGACATCTGCCACAGCGAGGTCGTGCAGAAATCCAAGGACGTGTGGTACCTGCGGATCACCGAGTACGCGGACAAGCTGTTGGAGGGACTGGATCACGTGGACTATCCGGCCAACGTCAAGCAGCAGCAGGTCAACTGGATCGGCAAATCCACCGGAGCGTTCGTGGATTTCCGGATCGACGGGGCGGATGAGAAGCTGGAGATCTACACGACCAGGCCGGACACTCTGTTCGGCGTCACATTTATGGTCATGGCGCCGGAGCACCCGCTGATCGACAAATATGCGGACCGCATCGCCAACATGGACGCTATCCGGGCGTACCGCGCCGAGTGCGCCAAGAAGACGGAGTTCGAGCGCACCCAGCTGGTGAAGGACAAGACCGGCGTGAAGATCGACGGCCTCATGGGCGTCAATCCGGTGAACGGCAAGAAGATTCCGATCTTTATCGCGGATTATGTCATGATGGGCTACGGTACAGGAGCGATCATGGCCGTGCCGGCGCACGATCAGAGAGACTATGATTTCGCCAAAGCGTTCGGCATCGACATTATCGAGGTCATTAAGGGCGGAGACATTTCCAAGGAGGCTTACACCGGGGACGGCGAGATGGTCAACTCCGATTACCTCAACGGATACACGAACAAAAAGGATTCCATCGCGAGAGTGCTGGAGGAGCTGACCCGTCAGGGCATCGGGCGCGCGGGCGTGCAGTTCAAGATGAAGGACTGGGCGTTCAACCGCCAGAGATACTGGGGAGAGCCGATCCCGATCGTGCACTGCGACAGCTGCGGCGTCGTGCCGGTTCCCTACGAGGAGCTGCCGCTGCGTCTGCCGAAGGTGGAGAATTTCGAGCCGGGAGCGGAGGGAGAATCCCCGCTGGCGAAGATCGACTCCTTCGTGAAATGCAAGTGCCCCAAATGCGGGAGAGACGCCAGAAGAGAGACGGACACCATGCCCCAGTGGGCGGGTTCCTCCTGGTACTTCCTGCGCTATGTGGATCCCCACAACGACGAGGCGCTGGCGGATCCGGAGAAGCTCAAATACTGGATGCCGGTGGACTGGTACAACGGAGGTATGGAGCATGTGACGAGACACGTGATCTACTCCCGGTTCTGGCACCACTTCCTGTATGACATCGGCGTCGTTAACACGCCGGAGCCTTACTCGAAGCGCTCCATCCAGGGACTGATCCTCGGCCCGGACGGCGACAAGATGAGCAAATCCAAGGGCAACGTGGTGGATCCTCTGGACATCGTGGAGGATTACGGCGCGGATACGCTGCGCACCTATGTGCTGTTCATGGGCGACTACGGCGCGGCCACCCCGTGGAATGAAAATTCCGTCAAGGGCTGCAAGCGTTTCCTGGAGCGCGTGGCCGGATTTACCGACATGCTGTCCGAGGATGCGGAAACGCAGAAGCTGGAGACGCCGCTGCACAAGACGATCAAGAAGGTGAGCTCCGACATCGAGGAGATGAAGTTCAACACCGCCATCGCGGCGCTGATGACCCTGACCAACGACGTTTACGCCGTGGGCAAGATCAGCAGAGAACAGCTTCAGACCTTTATCCGGCTGCTCTGCCCGTTCGCTCCGCATCTGTGCGAGGAGATGTGGGAGGCCACCGGCGGCGAGGGCTTCCTGTCTCTGGCAGGCTGGCCGACCTACGAGGAGGCCAAGACCGTGGACGCGCAGACCGAGATCGGCGTCCAGATCAACGGAAAGCTGCGCGGGACCGTCGTCATCCCCACCGGAGCCGACAAGGAGGAGGTATTCTCCATCGCCAAAGCCGATCCCCGCATCGCGTCGCTGGTGGACGGAAAGACCTTCATCAAAGAGATCTACGTCCCCAACCGCGTCGTAAACTTTGTAGTAAAATAGGCAGTGCATAAAAAGTGGAGGGCAGCCGTTGCAAGTTTACTTGCAAAAAGCTGTTCTTCGCTTTTTATGATTGAGCCTGCCACTGCCTGTTCTACGGTCGTGAGCCAGAGAAGCGGACGATCGCACAGAAGGGAGGATGCACCATGCACTATTATATGGCGCCGCTGGAATCCGTCACCACCTACATTTACAGAAACGCGCAGGCGAAGGTCTACGGCCCGCTGGACAAATATTTCATCCCGTTTCTGGAACCCCATGAGAAAAGAGACTTCAAAAAGAGAGAGATGCAGGAAATCCTGCCGGAGCATAACCGCGGGCTTTACGCGGTGCCGCAGATCCTGACCAACAAGGCGGAGGGCTTCGGGCGGCTGGCCCGGGCGCTGGGAGAATTTGGATACGGGGAATTAAACCTGAATCTGGGCTGTCCCTCCAAAACGGTGGTTTCCAAAGGAAAGGGATCGGGATTTCTGGCGTTTCCGGAGGAGCTGGACCGGTTTTTGGACCGGATCTTCCAGGAGACGGAGCAGGAGATCTCCATCAAGACGCGGATCGGCAGGGAGAGCCCGGAGGAATTTGGACGGCTTCTCGCCATCTACAACCGATATCCTCTGAAGGAGCTGATCATCCACCCGAGGGTACAGAGAGACTTCTACAACCATACGCCTAACCGGGAAGTTTACCGCATGGCCGTCAGCGAGAGCCGGAACCCGCTCTGCTACAACGGAGATCTGTTCTGCCGGGAGGACGTGGAGCAGTTTTGCATGGAATTTCCGGAGACGGAGACGATCATGCTGGGAAGGGGACTTTTGCAGGATCCGGGGATGGCGGGCCCTTCCAGCACCATGGAGCAGTTCCGGGAATTTCACGAAGCCGTTTATCAGGGCTACCGGGAGCGGGAGCAGGGCGACCGGAACGTGCTGTTTAAGATGAAGGAGCTATGGAGCTACCAGATCCTGCGCTTTCCGGGCGCGGAGGCATACGGGAAACGCATCCGGAAGACGCAAAACTGCCGGGAGTACGAGCAGATCGTGCGGGAGCTTCTGGCGGACGGCTCCTGCCATCCGGCCGCCCTGTAAACGTTCCATCGGTTGCAAAAATCCGCTTTTTCCGGTAGGATGAAAGCGACAGGAGGTGCGGCGGATGGATGCGGAGAGATTCGGGGCGTTTATCGCGGAGCAAAGAAAAGAGAGACATATGACGCAGGCGGAGCTTGCGGAGCGGCTTCAGGTGACGGACAAGGCGGTGAGCCGGTGGGAGAGAGGAAAGGGATTTCCGGACATCCAGCTCCTCGTCCCGCTGGCAAACGCGCTGGAGCTGTCTGTCGTGGAGCTGATGGATGCCGAAAAGAAGGACTGGGAGACCGGGGAAAGCGAGTTTACGGATGAGACCGTACAGAATATGATGCTCCAGGCTGCGGAGATGGCCGGAAGAAACGGAGATCAGGACCGGACGGTCACCTGGATCGTCGGCGTGACGGTCCTGACGGCGACGGCGGCCGTCAAGCTGTCCGGATACGGGAATATCGGCGGAGGCATCGTCCTCGGCGGCATGGCGGCGCTGGCCACCGCCGGGATCTACCTGTTTGCCGAAAACAAGGAGGACAGAAGCGGCCGCAGGATCTACAGCTTCTTTATGATCCTCGGGATCGCCATGACGACCGGCCTTCTGGAGCGTCTGGGCGTCGATCCCTCGTGGATCATGAGGGTCCTGCTCTGGCTGCTGATCGCGGTCGTATGGATCGTCAATCGTTAGATCGGAGGACAGCATGAAATATCATATCAAAACCAATTCCATACAGGAAACGCTGGTGATCCCCCTGTATGGACGGAAAAAATGCACAGAGAGATTTCCGGAGCTTTTCCGGGACGAGGCGGCGGTCCGTCTCGTTGACCAGATAGACTATGACTTTTTCGCACTGGAAAAAACCAGCGGTTATATGCAGGAATTCGGGCTTTTGGAGATCGCCGTGCGCCAGAACGATCTGGCCTGCGAGGTCAGGGAGTATTTAGAAAAATATCCGGACGCCGCCGTTGTAAATATGGGCTGCGGGCTGGACGACACAGGCAGAGCCTGCGACAACGGCTCCTGCCGTATCTACAATATCGATCTTCCGGACGTGATAGAGGTCAGAAATCGCCTGCTGCCCGCAGGAGAGCGCGAAAAAAATATCGCCGCCGATCTGAAGGACGTTTCATGGTTTCGTGAGATCGACGCCAGCGGGGGCGTCATCTTTTTTGCGGCGGGCGTGTTTTATTATTTTCTGACGGAAGAGGTAAGGAGTCTGTTTCTGGCGATGGGAGCCCGGTTCCCGAAGGGACGTCTCGTATTCGATATCTGCGGGAAGACCGGAGCGAAGCTGATGAGAAAAACATGGCTGAAAGAGGCGAAGATCAGGGATGTGGACACTTACTTTTCGGTCGGGGACGTCCAAAAAGAGATCGCTTTGTGGTCGGACCGGTTCCGGGTGTCTTGGCGCGGGTACATGCTGGGCTATCAGACGCTTGAGGTTCCTTCGGTCAGGAAGCTCTATCGGATATTGGCCAGGATCGGGGACGATGTGATGAAGATGCGGATCATCCGGATCGATTTTGATTAGAGTACGGCAGGCTGACGTTTCATACTCATTCCATACCCATGGCGGAAACCCAAGGCAAATACGGCTTGACAATTATCCGAAATCGGATTACAATACGTTTTGTCCGAAATCGGATAATTGAAAAAGAAAAGAGGAGTGCGGCATGGAAGGAACGCTGACGGCGCAGCTTGCGGCCTTCAATCAGGTATACAAGGACATGGACGATCTGTACCATGAATACGCCCGAAAATGGGGGATGTCGGACGCGGCCATGTGGATCCTGTATTTTATTCAGGAGAGCGATACGCCCAAGACGCAGAAGGAGCTGTGCGACGAATGGTGTTACAGCAGGCAGACGGTCAACTCGGCGCTGAAAAATATGGAGTCAAAGGGACTGATCCGGTTTGCCTGCGCGGAGGGGAACCGGAAGAACAAGCAGATCCTTCTGACAGAGGAAGGGCAGGAGTTGTCGGACCGGGTGATCCGGCCGCTTGTGGAGGCGGAGCTGGCCGCGCTGGACAGTCTGGGAGAGGCGGGCCGCGGGGAGCTTCTTCTCCGCCTGAAGCAATATCTGTCCATGCTGCACCGAGGAGTGGAATCGCTATGAAACAGTCAAAGAGGATCCAGCTGTCGGATCACTTCACTTACGGGAGGCTTCTCCGGTTTGTGGCTTCCCCGGTGCTGATGATGATCTGCACGTCGCTGTACAGTATTGTGGATGGATTTTTTGTGTCAAATTTTGTGGGAAAGACGCCGTTTGCGGCGGTCAATCTGATCATGCCTGTGACGATGGGGATCGGCACCGTGGGATTCATGGTCGGCACAGGCGGAAGCGCGGTGGTGTCCAAGGCGCTCGGAGAGGGAAGGCGAGACCGGGCAAACGAGTATTTTTCGATGCTCGTCTATCTGTCCGCCGCGGCGGGGATCCTCCTGTCGGCCGCGGCCTTTGTGTTCACGCCTCAGATCGCGCGGGCGCTCGGGGCGGAGGGAGAGCTCCTTCGGGACTGCGTCGTCTACGGCAGGATCCTGTTCGCGGGGGAGACGGCGTTCATTCTCCAGTGCGAGTTCCAGAGCTTTTTTTCAGCGGCGGAGAAGCCGGGGCTGAGCCTTAAGATCTCTCTCCTCTCGGGAATGACCAACGTCGTGCTGGACTTCTTGTTTATCGCCGTGCTGGGATACGGTCTGGCCGGAGCGGCGGCCGCCACCGTCATGGGACAGCTCGTGGGCGGGATAGCGCCGCTTTTTTACTTTGCAGGAAAGAATGACAGCCTTCTCAGGCTGGGGCGGACGCGGATCTACGGCCGGACGCTGGCGCTGTCCTGCGCCAACGGCGCGTCGGAGATGGTGTCCAACCTGTCCATGTCCGTCGTCAACATCCTGTACAATTTCCAGCTGATGCGCATGGTGGGAGAGAACGGAGTGGCGGCCTACGGCATCATCATGTATGTGAATTTTGTCTTTACGGCCATTTTCTTCGGGTACGCCATCGGAAGCTCGCCTATCGTCAGTTTTCACTACGGGGCGGGAAACGAGAGCGAGCTTCAAAACCTGTTTTGCAAGAGCGCGGCGCTGGTGTGCGCGGTCGGCGTGATCATGGTCGCGCTGGCGGAAGCGCTGGCCGGGCCGATGGCGGAATTGTTCGCCGGATATGACAGGGAGCTTTTCGAGATGACCTGCAGGGGCTTCCGGCTCTACTCGCTGTCGTTCTTCATGATGGGAATCAATATCTGGGGTTCGGCGTTCTTTACGGCGCTGAACAACGGGGCGGTGTCGGCGGCGATCTCGTTTCTGCGCACGCTTTTGTTCCAGCTGGCGGCGGTGGCGGTGCTGCCCGCGCTTCTGGGCATCGACGGCGTCTGGCTGGCCATCGTGGCGGCGGAGCTGGCTGCCCTTCTGGTGACGGGCGCGTTTTTCGCGGCGCAGAGAAAGAACTACCGGTACGCGTAAGACTGTTTTGACAACTTCTCCAAAAACCTTGCTATTTTCATAATATTTTAGTATAATTCTGACATAAGGGGTTCCGCGAAGGGGGACGCCCGACGGTAAACGTGCTGTGGCTCGCGGCCGCAGGATGACTAAAATGTATCGGAGGAAATGGCTATGAACGTTTACACCACTGACAGTATCCGCAATGTGGTCCTTTTGGGACATGGGGGAAGCGGCAAGACCAGTCTTGTCGAGGCGATGGCATATGTGTCCGGGCTGACCGGGCGTCTCGGAAAGGTGACCGACGGAACGACCATCAGCGATTACGACAAGGAAGAGATCAAGCGCAAATTTTCCATCAACACGTCCGTCGTGCCGATCATCTGGAACGACACGAAGCTCAACATTCTGGATACGCCGGGATATTTCGACTTTGTGGGAGAGGTCGAGGAGGCGGTGGCGGCTGCGGACGCGGCGATCATCGTCGTGTCGGGCAAGGCCGGCGTCGAGGTGGGAACGGAGAAGGCGTGGGAGCTCTGCGAGAAATATAAGCTGCCCCGCATGTTCTTCGTGTCCGAGATGGACGTGGACCACGCGTCGTTCCGCGCCGTGGTGGAGAAGCTGACGGAGCTGTACGGCAAAAAGATCGCGCCGTTCTATCAGCCGATCCGCGAAAATGAGAAGTTCGTGGGCTATGTGAACGTTATGAAGATGGCGGGCCGCAGATTTACGGGCATCGGCAAGCGGGAGGAGTGCGAGATCCCCGATTACTGTCGCCCGAATCTGGACATCTACCGGGAGGCCATGATGGACGCCGTGGCGGAGACCAGCGAGGAATTTATGGAGCGGTATTTTGCGGGCGACGAGTTCTCCGTGGGGGAGATCCGCGCGGCCATGAAGACGAACGTGGACGACGGAAGCATCATCCCGGTGTCCATGGGATCCAGCGTGGAGCTTCGCAACATCCACAACCTGATGAACGACATGGTGGAGCTTCTGCCGTCCCCGGACAAGAAGAGCTGCGCCGGGATCAATATGAAGACGAACGAGATCTTCCAGGCGGATTACAATTTCGCGAAATCCAAATCCGCCTATGTGTTTAAGACGATCGCCGACCCGTTTATCGGAAAATATTCGCTGATCAAGGTGTGCTCGGGCGTCATCAAATCCGACGACGTGCTCTACAACGCCTCCACCGAGAGCGAGGAGAAATTAAGCAAGCTCTACGTCATGCGGGGCAACAAGCCCGAGGAGATCGCGGAGCTGCACGCGGGGGACATCGGAGCCATCGGAAAGGCCGGCTGCAAGACCGGCGACACTCTGTCCACCAAGGCGGCGCCCGTCATGTACGGCAGGACCGAGATCTCAAAGCCCTACACCTATATGGCGTACAGGGCGAAAAACAAAGGCGACGAGGATAAGATCTCGCAGGCGCTGGGCAAGATCATGGACGAGGATCTGACGGTGAAGACGGTCAACGACTCGGAGAACCGCCAGACGCTGCTCTACGGCATGGGAGACCAGCATCTGTCCGTGATCGTCAGCATGCTGGCGGAAAAATATAAGGTGGATGTGGAGCTGGCGAAGCCGAAGGTGGCGTTCCGCGAGACCCTCCGCAAAAAAGCCGACGTGGAGTACAAGTATAAGAAGCAGTCCGGCGGACACGGCCAGTACGGTCACGTGAAGATGACGTTCGAGCCGTCCGGCGATCTGGATACACCCTATGTGTTCGAGCAGCAGGTAGTGGGCGGAGCCGTCCCGAAGAACTACTTCCCGGCGGTGGAAAAGGGAGTGCAGGAGTCTGTGCTGAAGGGCCCGCTGGCCGGATACCCGGTGGTCGGCGTGAAGGCCGTTCTCTACGACGGTTCCTACCATCCGGTAGATTCCTCCGAGATGGCGTTCAAGACCGCGGCGGTACAGGCGTTCAAGAAAGGCTTTATGGAGGCGTCCCCGATCCTGCTGGAGCCCATCGAGACCATCACAGTGCTCGTTCCGGACAAATATACGGGCGACGTCATGGGCGATCTGAACAAGAGGAGAGGCCGTGTGCTGGGCATGAACCCGTCGGGACCAGGAAAGACGGAGATCGTGGCCGACGTGCCGATGATGGAGATCTTCGGATACTCCACCGACCTTCGTTCCATGACCGGCGGAAGCGGCACGTACTCCTACGAGTTCGCGCGCTACGAGCAGACCCCGTCCGACGTTCAGGAAAAAGAGGTTGCGGCGAGAGCGGCCGAGGTGTAATATGAAAAAGTAACAGTTCAGCCAGCCGGGAGTGACAGGCCAGAATCGTGCTTGCACGAATTGTGGCCTGTTGCTCCCGGCTGAGGGAGCGCCGGATTATGAGCAAAGATAGCCGCGTG
>JAUNHB010000064.1 GCA_030524125.1 Eubacteriales bacterium
TGTCGCTTAAGCGACCCGCCGCAGGCGGAGAATCCTGCGTGGCAGGATTCTTTTTCCTTGCGCGAGTGCGCGGATCAGACGGGAGTCTGCTCCCCGGCGATCACCTTCGGGATCCCGCGCATATCCGCGGCGATGTCCGTGAAGGAGCTGAAGTAGCTGCCGATGATCTTCCGGGTGGCCGAGAGGCAGTAGAGGTCCAGAAGGGCGTCGTGCATTCCCTCGACGCTGTCTCTGCGAAGGCAGCGCGTCTCATTGGAGAGGATCCGTCCCGGAAACGCCTGCCGCAGACGCGCTTCCTCGCCCTTATCGTCCGTGGCCAGATAGAACACGGTGTCCGGATCCGCCAAAAGTTCCGCCTCCATGGCCCGGAGAAAGGCGTCGGTGGAGCTTTTGTCCATGGCGGGCCGGTTGTCCGTGCGGCGGATATGGACGCCCACGCAGGACGGGCCGAAGCGGGCCGTCATCCGGTCAACGCGCGTCTGGAGCTTCTCTGTGGGGACGAAGAGATGGTAGTCCTCGGACGGATAGAACCATTCCCATGTAAAAATATAAGTCTTGCCGTCCAGGGTGCGGACATAGTCGGCGTCGAGGCAGCCGTCCGCGCCCCGGTGGGCGAGGATCTCGTCGTTGGTCAGGTAGTGGCGGGCCGTCTTCTGATGGAACAGCTTGCGCGGGTCGGCCACGGAACGGATGCTGGTGATCTGAAATTCCGTCACCGGGCGGAAGAGCGATTCAAAGGGACAGTTCAGCTCCCGGTTGCAGTTCCAGAGCACCAGGAGCCGGTCGCCGCGCTCCTTTGCCAGACGCCAGCCGGAATTAATCACCCGCATTCTATTGCATAAACCGCCGGAAGGTTGTATGATTATCATTGAGTTACCTCGCTTATACTATGATTGGGGCCGCCAAAAGAAAAGCTTTGAGGGGCCGCCTGTGAAAAGTATAGCACAGATACGGCAAAGGGGCAACGCGGGAGCATAAGTCAGATCGAACGGGCTGCCGCGCGCTTTGCGGCGGGGTGTGAAAAGAGGAACGACATGAAGGTGTTGCAGATCAGCACGGTGTGCGGCCGCGGCAGCGTGGGCCGGATTGCCGTGGATATTTATCATACGCTGGAGGAGTGCAAGGATCAGTGTCTGATCGCATATGGCAGGGGAGACGCGCCGGAGGACGTGGAGGCGTTCCGCTTTGGCACGGACCTCCAGGTGGGGCTCCATGTGCTGTCCACATTTTTCAAAGGGGAGCACGGATTTTCGTCGGCTGGAGCCACCAGGGAGCTGATCGGGCGGATCCGCCGGTGGGACCCGGACGTGATCCAGCTCCACAACATCCACGGCTTCGTGCTGCAGACGGAGCTTCTGTTTGATTATCTGAAGCAGGCGGGAAAGCCGGTGGTGTGGACGCTCCACGACTGCTGGCCTTATACGGGGCACTGCGCCTTTTACGACTACAACGGCTGCGCCGGCTGGAAGAGCGGCTGCGCCGGATGTAAGGAGTACCGGAGGACGTACCCGTACGCGCTGTTTCGGAACCATACGGAGCAAAATTACAGAAGGAAGCGGGCGGCGTTCACAGGCGTGCCGCGGCTGACCATCGTGACGCCGTCCGGCTGGCTGGCGGGGCAGGTGGGACAGTCTTTCCTGAAGGACTATCCGGTGCGGGTCATTCCCAACGGCATCGACCGGGAGATCTTCCGGCCCGACGCGGGAACAGATCTTCCGGCGGATGCGGAGGGGACGGTTTCCCCGGCCAGTGCGGGGAAGGACCGGGCGGCCGACGCGGACCGCTCAGGCGGACTGGCCGGGCAGCGTCAGGAGTCGCTCCGGGAACGGCTGGGGCTTGCGGATCGGTTCGTCGTGCTGGGCGTGGCCAACGTGTGGGAGCGCCGCAAGGGACTGGATTATTTTGTGCGTCTGGCGGGGCGGCTTCCGGAGGGCTTTCGGATCGTCCTCATCGGGCTTAACGCGGGGCAGCGCCGGAGACTTCCGGACAACATCTTAGGGCTTGGCCGCACGGGAAGCGCCCGGGAGCTGGCGGAATACTACGCGATGGCGGACGTGTTCGTCAACGCCACGCTGGAGGACAACTTTCCGACGACGAATCTGGAGGCGCTCTCCTGCGGGACGCCGGTCATTACCTTCGATACGGGAGGAAGCCCGGAGAGTCTGACGGAGGAGTGCGGGCGCGTCGTGCCAAAAGGGGACGAGGACTCGCTTTTTGAGGCCGTCCTGCGGGAGCGCGAGGATCCAAGATCGCGGGAAGCCTGCCTTGCGCGGGCGCAGCAATACGAAAAACGGGACCGTTTCCGGGAATATGTGGAGCTTTACCACAGCCTGTGCGGTCAGGGAGAATAGATGAGTACATTGCCAAAGGTATCGGTGGTCACGACCACCTACAACGACAAGGAGAATCTGGAACGGATCATCGGTCAGGTGCGCCGCCAGACCTATGAAAATATGGAGCACATCGTGGTGGACGGCGGCTCGGACGACGGCACGAGAGAGCTTCTCGAGCGGAGCGAACGGGAGGCTCCGGGACGGTTTTTCTGGATCTCCGAGCCGGACCAGGGAATTTACGACGCCATCAACAAGGGGATACGGATGGCCTCGGGAGAGATCGTCGGGACCTGCTTTGACCAGTATGCCGACGACGGGGTCGTTGCCCGGATGGTGGACGTCATGGTGCGGGAAGGCACGGACGGCGTGCACGGAGACCTGTGCTATATGGACGGAGACCGCGTCGTCCGGAAATGGCATCAGGGGCAGGGAAGTATCCGCAGCGGCTGGATGCCGGGGCATCCGACGCTCTATCTCCGCCGGGAGGTGTACGAGCGGTTCGGACTTTACCGGACGGACTACCGGATCTCCGGCGATTATGAATTTATGGTGCGCATTTTATATCGAAAAGAAGTAAGACTTTCGTATCTTCCGGAGATACTGATCTATATGGCCCACGGCGGTACGAGCACGGGCGGCCTTGGCGCGTACGTCCGCTCCATGCTGGAGGGGCACCGGGCGCTCAAGGAAAACCGGGTGCCGTTTGCGTGGGTCACGGACCTGTGCCGGGTGTGCCGGGTGCTGTCGCAGTTTGTAAAACGGTAGCGAAATCCGTGAAATTGTGGTATGCTAAAGGAACAGTTCAGCCAGCCGGGAGCGACAGACCGTGAGCAAAGACGGCCGCATAAGCGGCGGGAAGCGCGTCAGCGCGGCTCCTCGAATGGCGCGGGCTGAACGATTGGAGCATCAAGCAGGAGAATTGTTTTTATGAAAAAGCTGGTCATTATTCCCGCATACAACGAGAGCGCGAGCATCGTGCGGGCAGTTGACGATATCCGGCGGAACGCGCCGGGATTTGACTACGTGGTCATCAACGACTGTTCCACGGACGGGACGGCGGACGTGTGCCTGCAAAACGGCCTGAACTATGTGGATCTGCCCGTCAATCTGGGGATCGGCGGGGCCGTGCAGACCGGGTATCTCTACGGATGCAGAAACGGCTATGATCTGGCCGTCCAGTTTGACGGGGACGGGCAGCACGACGCGTCCTATCTGGAGCGGATGGCGCAGGAGCTGATCCGCACGGAGAGCGGCATGGTCATCGGTTCCCGGTTCATCGAGCGGGAGGGCTTTCAGTCGTCGGGCCTGCGGCGGATAGGGATCCGGTATTTTTCCCTGCTGATCCGTCTGCTGACCGGAAAACGGGTGACGGACCCCACCTCCGGCATGCGCATGGTCAGCCGGGACGTGATGGAGATCTACGCGGACAGCTATCCGAAGGACTACCCGGAGCCGGAGAGCGTGGTGGCGATCCTACGCATGGGGAAAAAGGTGACGGAGCTTCCGGTAGTCATGCGCGAGCGCGAGGAGGGACAGTCCTCCATCGCGGGTCTGAGATCCGTCTACTACATGATCAAGGTGACGCTGGCCATTCTGATGGAGCGTCTGAGACGGTGAGGAAAGGGGCGGTCTTTCGATGATGACGTTAAAGCTGCAGATCGTGATCGGCGTCGCCATTCTGGTGGTGCTGGCGATACTGGTCAATATGATACGCAGGCGGAGTCTGGAGCTGAAATACGCGCTGGTGTGGATCCTGGTGCTGGCGGCTCTTCTGGCTTTTGACTGCGCTCCGGCGCTTTTGACGGTAGTATCCGGATTTCTCGGGATCTACGCGCCGGTCAATATGATTTTTTTCCTGGGCTTCTGTTTTTCGCTGCTGATCATCTTTTCGCTGACGGTGGCGCTGTCGCGCCTGTCGAACAGCGTGAGGACGCTGGATCAGGCGGCGGCTCTGATGGAGAAGCGGCTCAGGGATCTGGAACAAGAACTGGAAAAGGAGAGGGCAAGGAATGGAGAAGAAACTGATCATCACGGGATGTAACGGGCAGCTGGGGAGAGCGATCAACCTGCAGCTTGCGGGAAATGAGGAATATGAGCTGATCAACACGGACGTGGCGGAGCTGGACATCACGGACATCGACAAGGTCATGGAGATGGCCCGTCAGGTGAAGCCGTACGCCATCTTAAACTGCGCCGCCTTCACAAACGTGAACGGATGCGAGACCGCCGGCGACATTGTCTGGAAGATCAACGCGCTGGGGCCGAGAAACTTAAGCATCGCGGCCACGGAGACCGGAGCGAAGCTCATGCACATTTCCACGGACTATGTCTTTGACGGGCAGGGAACCAGACCGTACACGGAGTTCGACGCTCCGGATCCCAAAAGCGCCTACGGCGTGACAAAACTGGCCGGGGAGGAGTTCGTCCGCCAGTTCGCGAAGGAATTTTTCATCATCCGCACGGCGTGGCTGTACGGGGACGGCAACAATTTTGTCAGGACGATGCTGCGTCTGTCCGAGACCCACGACAAGGTGCGCGTCGTGAAGGATCAGCTGGGCACGCCTACCAGCGCGGCGGAGCTGGCGAAGGCCATGGCGTGGCTTCTGCCAACCGAGAACTACGGAACGTTCCACGGGACGTGCGAGGGAGACACCAACTGGGCCGATTTCACGGAGGAAATCTTCCGTCTGGCGGGCAGAAAGACGGCGGTGGAGCATATCAGCACCGAGGAATACGTGCGGGATAATCCGGCTTCGGCCAACCGTCCGGCCTACTCGATCCTCGACAACATGATGTTCCGGCTGACCGGGCCGCACCGCTTCGCCGACTGGCACGACGCCATCGGAGAGTACCTGCGCGGGATGTAGGCGGCGCGGTCGCCGCAAAGCTGCGGACGGCGGCTGAAACGAGCGGACGGCGCGGGCGGCGGGCCGGGAAATACGCGGGCGGAGCGCCTGCGGAAGGCGAGAGAAGCGGCAGAGAAGGAAAGGGATTATGGAGAGAGAAAAGAACCAGATACTGTATCTTGTGATCCCCTGCTACAACGAGCAGGAGGTGCTGCCGGAGACGGCGGCGAGACTGAAGGAGAAGATGGAGAGCCTGATGGAGCGGGGAATGATCTCCCGTGAGAGCAGGATCCTGTTTGTCAACGACGGGTCGAAGGACCGGACGTGGCAGATGATCGAGGAGCTGCACGGGCAGGATCCGCTCTATCAGGGAGTGAAGCTGTCCCGGAACAGAGGGCACCAGAACGCCCTGCTCGGAGGGCTGATGACCGCGAAGGAGTACGCGGACATGGTCATCTCGCTGGACGCGGATCTTCAGGACGACATCGACGTGATCGATCAGTTTGTGGAGAAATATTACGAGGGCTGCGAGATCGTCTACGGCGTGCGCAGCGCCCGCACCACCGACACGTTTTTCAAGCGTTTTACGGCGGAGGGATTTTATAAGCTCATCAACCTGATGGGAGGCGAGGTAGTGTTCAACCACGCGGACTACCGTCTGATGAGCAGGCGCGCGCTGGAGGAGCTGGCCAACTACAAGGAGGTCAATCTGTTCCTGCGCGGGATCGTGCCGATGATCGGCTTCCAGACCGGCGTCGTGACCTACGAGCGCCACGAGCGCTTTGCCGGGGAGTCCAAATATCCGCTGAAGAAAATGCTGGCGCTGGCCGTGGACGGCATCACGTCCCTGTCCATCAAGCCGATCCGGTTTATCGTGTTTCTCGGAATGCTCATTTTCGTGTGCAGCATCCTCATGCTGATCTACTCGCTGGTGCAGCACTTCCTCGGACATACGAGCATCGGCTGGACGTCGCTGATCGTCTCCATCTGGGCCATCGGGGGACTGCAGCTTCTGGCTATCGGCGTGATCGGCGAATACATCGGCAAGATCTATCTGGAGGCCAAGGCGCGGCCGAAATATATCATCGAGAAAGTGCTCAGGTAGACAGGGAGATATTGCATGGATCAAGCTGTGAGAAATCTTCTGAAAAAAAAGATCAAGGTCGGGCGGGGACAGATCGGGGTGTCGGATCTCCTCTTTCTGCTTCTCGTCACGGCGCTGGCCGCGTGGGCGCGCGCGGCGGTGCGCACCTTCGTGGCGCAGGACTGGACCGATTACTGGAGCCTGTGGCTCGGAGAGCTGGAGGAAAAGGGCTTTTCGGCGCTGGCCGGAAATTTCTATGACTACGCGCCGCCGGTCATGTACCTTCTGTACCTGATCACTCTCCTTCCTGTCAACTCCATGACGGCCTTCAAGGCGGTCTGCTGTCTCCTCGATTTTGCGGGGGCGGGACTTGTGGGCGCGATGACGGCGGAGTGCACGGGAAGCCGTAAGAGAGGGATGCTGGCCTACGGGATCTTTTTGTTCCTGCCGACGGTGATCTTAAACGCGGCGGTCTGGTCCCAGTGCGACATCCTCTACACGGTGCTGCTCCTCTGCTGCGTCCGGTGCCTGATGAAAAACAGGACGTGGGCCGGCATGTGGTTCTACGGGGCGGCGTTCGCGGTCAAGCTCCAGACGCTGTTCATCTTTCCGTTCCTCATCCTTCTGTGGGTGCGCAGGAAGGTGGATCTTAAGCATTTTGTCACGCTTCCGGTCATGTATCTGGCGGGGATCCTGCCGGCGTATCTGGCGGGGCGGCCTTTCGGGGAGCTTCTGGGCATCTACGCGTTTCAGGGCGGGAAGGACCGGTGGTCCCTGTCTATCAAGTTTCCGAATATTTATCAGATCATCGGCAATAATTTCTTTCTGGATGAATATGTGACCGCGGGCATGTACCTGATCCTCGGCATCCTGATGCTGGTCATGTGCTATATGGCGTACCAGAGGGTGCGGATCACGAAGGAGTACGTCATCCTGACGGTCGTGTTCTTCGGGATGCTGACGACTTATTTTATCCCGCACATGCACGAGCGGTATCTGTATGTGACCGATGCGTTCCTGCTGATCTATGCGCTGACCCGCATCCGGAGATTTCCGCTCTTCGTGGCCGCGTCCTTTCTGACGGTGGTGGGCTATGCCCAGTACCTGACGAAGCACGATCCGCTGGTATCCTACGGGGCGCTGGCGTTTGTCCAGCTTCTGCTTCTGACGATGATCGGACTGGACGTCTGGCGGTATCTGCACGATCCGGCCAACCGGCTTTTGCCGGATCAAGAGGAAGGGAGGGCGATCCTGTGACGGGTGCGGACGACAGGCTCCGGAGGCTCCTGTTTCAGAGCTTCCGCGTGGGAAAAGTGAAGATGGACGTTCTGGAGGCGCTGCTGGCGGCGTGCATCACGGCTGTCGGCTTTGCGCTCCGGACGGCGTTTCCGGACAGCGGGGTTCCCGGCTGGGAAATGCTGCTGGCGGAGTGGTATCTGGCGGTCTCCTGCGGGATTTTGACTTTCCGACTCACCGGGAACGGCAGGAGAGGGCTGTTTGTCTATGGGATCCTGATGATCCTGCCGACGGTGATCATGGACGGGACAATCATGGGAGGAAGCTCCTGCGTGGGCGCGCTTCTCTGCGTCAGCGCGCTTCTCCTGCTGGAGAGCGGGCATGTCTGGTGCTTTACGGCTGTGTCCGCGGCGCTGCTTCTGTGGGACGTGCGCTACGCGGGGCTGTTCGCGGCGTGCGCCGTGCTCTGGCAGTGGAGACGGATCCGTTCGGAGCAGTTTCTGATCCTTCTGGCCGCGGCCGCGGCGCGTTTTGTTTACAGCTACCGGATCTGGCTGGGAGCGGACTATACGCTGACCACGTTCCACTGGCCCAACATTTACGAGATCGTGGGCCGGGAAGCCATGCAGGGACAGCTCTTCGACCCGGTGGCCACGGTGGGCCTCTTTGTGGCCGTGGGACTTCTGCTTCTGGGCATGTGGGCGCTCGCGCAGGGGGAGAGCTTCGGGCGGCCCGGCAGGGCGGAGCTGGAGCTTCTGCTGTTCTTCGGACTGGCGGCGGGATATTTCCTCCCGTATATGGATCAGACGTACGGGTACCTGTTCTGCGCGCTGGCGGTGGTATGGGCTGCGGCGGATCTTCGGTGCTTCCCGGCGCCGGCGCTTCTGCAGATCGCGGCGTTCGCCGGGTATCAGGAGTGCGTGAACGGGGAGTCCATGATGCCCATGTGGGTGTTCTCCGTGCTCCAGCTGCTGATCCTGACCGGTCTGGCCGTGCGGCTTTTGAAGGAAGCGAAGGTGGTGGATCTGTGCGCTCGGAAAAATTAGAATATCTGGACGGACTCAAGGGGATCGGATGCGTGGCCGTCTTCCTGACCCATTTCGTCTATGCGTTTTACTATGGGATGTACCGGTACGATCCGGCGAGCTGCCATCTGCCCGGCGGTCTGGACATCGCGGTGGGAAAATCCCCGCTGAACGTATTTTTCAACGGAAACACGGCGGTGCGGCTCTTTCTGGTGCTGAGCGGCTACCTGCTGTGCAGGGGCTTTTTCCTGACCGGCGATAAGCGGCGGCTCGGACGGAGCGCGGCCAGACGGTATCTGCGGCTGATGCCGCCGGTGCTGGCGGTCAACCTGCTGATCTGGCTCTGTATGACGCTGGGGCTCTATCAGAACGGCGCGGCGGCGGAGCTGGCCGGGTCGCAGGAGTGGTTCGCGGGCTTCAACGCGTTCGCCCCGTCCTTTGCCAAGATGCTGAAGGAATCGCTGTACGGCTGCTTCCTGTTCGGGACCAACGACTACAACGGGGTGCTCTGGACGCTCCAGATGCTGTTTCTGGGCGCGTATCTGGACTATGGGATGGCGGCGCTCTTCGGCGGAAAGAGATGGCGCTGGATCGTCTACGCGGCTGCGGCGGCGCTGCTGGTGCGGACGGATTTCCTCGCGATCTTTCTCGGCTACGTGCTGTGCGATTTCATGCACACGGACTGGGCATGGAGAAAACGGCTGTGCGGACAGCGGGCGCTCAACTGGGCCCTGCTGGCGGCCGGGCTTTATTTCATGTGCTATCCATCGGCGGGCTTCGGCTACGAGGGGACGCTGTGGGGGATCCTCCCGTTTGTGTTCGTCAATTATTATCATATCTTAGGCGTGCTCTGCTTCGTGTTCGCCGTGCTGAACCTGGAGGCGGCGCAGCGGTTTTTATCGCTGGGTGTGTTCCGGTATCTGGGGCGGATCTCGTACTCGCTGTACCTGATCCATTTTCTCGTGATCGCCACCTTCGGCTCGTGGTTCCTGCTGACGTTCGAGCCGCAGTTTGGGTACAATCTGACCGGACTTTTGAATCTGGCGCTGATCAGTCTCATTACGGTGGCGCTCTCGGAGCTGTCCGTCCGGTATGTGGAGCCTCTGGGAGGGAAAGGAGAACGGTTTTTTGAACGGTTGGTCAGAGGGAAAAGAGCATAGCAAAGAGAGGCTTGGATGGCTGGATTTCGGAAAGGCCTGCGGCATCCTCGTGGTGCTTGCAGTCCACGCGGGATGCAGCCTCGGAGCGCTGACATTCTACGGGGGCATGTTCTACATGCCCGTCTTTTTTGTGGCGGCAGGCTACACGTTCCGCCGGAAGGAAGGGGAGCCCTACGGGAGATTCCTCCGGAAGAAGGCGGAGCGGCTCCTGATCCCCTACGCCGCCGCCAGCGCGTTTCTGTGGCTGTTTTTCTGGGCGAAGGATTCGCTCCTCGCCGGAAATCCGGGGGACGTAAAGCCGCTGTCCCTATTCGGCATCCTTTACTCCCGCAACCAGATGTGGGCGGTCGGGTACGCCGGAGAAAACCCGGTGCTGATGAACGTGCTGAACGCCCCGCTCTGGTTTCTGACGGCCATGTTCCTTGTGTACGCGTGGTACGGCCTGATCAGCCGGAGCAAATGGAAATGGGGGCTGTTGGGAGCGGGGCTTGCGTGTTCGATAGTCTGGCACTATGCGTCGCCGCTGCTGCTCCCGTGGAGCCTTGAGGCGGTTCCGTACTTCGCCTGCTTCTTTGCGGCGGGAGAGCGGCTGCGCGGCCGCGGAGGCGTCCGGGCGCTTCTGGACGATCCGCGCCTGACGGCCGGGTGCGCGGCCGGTTTTCTGTTGCTGGGCTATCTGTGCGGCAGCGTCAATCTGTCCTGCGGAGACTATGGGCGCAGTATGCTGGCCTACCTGTTCGTGGGGAGCGCGGGCTCCTTCCTCGTCTTTGCCGCGGGCGCATGGCTGGAAAAAATCAGCCCGGCCGCATCCCGCGCGGTCGGGCTGGTCGGACAGGAGACGCTCCTGATCCTGTGTCTTCATATGTTTCTCTTCATGTTCCTGCGCACCGGAGCGGTTCTTCTGGGCTTCGGCGAGGGGCTGACGCAGGCCGTGCTGGTATTTGGAAGCCTCGCGGCTCTGACGGCGGCGGGCCGGGTGAGGAGAAGGCGTTAGCTTCCCGATCTCTCCAGAATATAATCTACCACGGCCGCCGACGCGCGGCCGTCGTCCCGATAATCCATTTTCTTCATGAAAAGCGTTCGCTTTGCCTCATATTCCTTCTCAGAAAAATCGAGAATGTTCCTGAGCATCTGGCTGTTGCGGAAGGCCACGGGAGAGGGGAGCTCGGAAAGCTCCATATAATAGCCTTTGTCCCTCTTCATCTGGTCGTAATCCTCGGCGTAGAGGAAGGAGGGGCGGTCAAGCTGGATGTAGTCGAAGCCGCAGGAGGAATAGTCGGTGATCACCGCGTCCCCGGCGGCCAGAAGCTCCTGCGCGTTCGGATAGGGAGACGCGTTCAGGATCCGGTCCGTGTAGCGGATGTCAAAATCGGCCGCGTTGACGTTGGGGTGCATCCGCACGAGCATGTACCAGGTCCCGCCGAAACGCTTTTCAAAGGCGCGAAGACAGCCTTCAAAGTCCAGATGATAGACGTGGAGCTTCCGGTTTTCCCGCCAGGTAGGTACGTAGAGGACGAGCCGCGCGTCCGCGGGCAGACCGAAATGATCCCGGATCATGCGCCGCAGAGGCGCGGGATCCTGAAAATACAGATCGTTTTTCGGGAGTCCTTTCTCCATGATCGGCCCGTCGTACCAAAAGCAGCTCCGGAAGCATTCCGTCCAGAAGCGGCAGTTGGAGAGCAGCAGGTCGATGGCCCTGGAATCCCGTTTGGCGTAGGCGATGTACTGGTCGGTCAGTCCGCTTCCGGCGTCCCGCTCGATGCGTTTCAGGCCGGGCCCGGCGTGCCAGGTATGGATGTAGGTCTGCGTCTTTTTCTTTTTGAAATAGTAGAGCTTCCGCGTGTTGTCTACCCAGACGCCCGCCGTGGACATGTGATAGACAAAGGCGGCCGTGTTGGGGCGGATGACGATCAACTCCGGCGGGAACGTGCAGCCGGGCCGCTCGCACACCCAGTAGAGCTTGTAGGGGATCCTCCGGCGGATGCACTCCCCGGCGATATAGCGTGGATTGTCCCCGAAGCCGCCGCCGTTGAAGTTGCTGAATACGATTTTTTTCGGATCCACAGGGAAGCAGGCGCAGATCTGCCACACGACCCAGAGGAAGCCTTTGTGAAGGGCGGGGTAAAGTCCCGCCAGCAGGGAATAGAGCGGCGAACGCCGCAGTTTTTCTTTCATGATTAAACCTCCGGTAGGGTTTTAGTGTAACACATTCCTTGCCCCGTGGCAAATGCTGTGTTACACTGGAAGGCAGCGGGAAAAAGAAAAGGAAATGCGAGGAAGTTTTATGAAAAAAGGACAGATCTGTGAAGGATGGATCACAAAGGTATCTTTTCCAAATAAATGTCATATCGAGGCGGAGGGAAGGACGGTCATCGTGAAAAACGGCGTGCCGGGACAGAAGGTGCGCTTCTCCGTCAATAAGCTGCGGAGCGGCCGGGCAGAGGGACGGATCCTCGAGGTGTTGGAGCGCTCGCCCCGGGAATGCGAGCCGGTATGTCCGCATTTTTCCGATTGCGGCGGATGTACGTACCAGAATCTTTCCTATGAGGATCAGCTTCAGCTGAAGGAGCAGCAGGTGAAGGAGCTTCTGGACCGGGCGGTTCAGGATTTCGGATACGGGTACCGGTTCGAGGGGATCAAGGAAAGCCCGCGCCGGTACGATTACCGGAACAAGATGGAATTTTCCTTCGGGGACGAGGTGAAGGACGGGCCGCTGGCGCTGGGAATGCACCGGCGGGGGAGCTTTTACGACATTGTGACGGTGGACGGATGCCGCCTGGCGGACGGTGATTTCCGGCAGATCCTGAAGGGGACGCTGGACTATTTCCGGGACCAGGGCACGCCGTTTTACCGGAAGCTTTCGCACGTCGGGTATCTGCGCCATCTGCTGGTGCGCAAGGCGGCGAAGACCGGCGAGATCCTTGTGTCCCTCGTGACCACGACCCAGTCTGAGGAGGATCTGTCCGGCTGGAGGGACATGCTTCTCGCGCTTCCGCTGGAGGGAACCTTCGCCGGGATCCTGCACACGAAGAACGACAGTCTGGCCGACGTGGTGCAGAACGACGGGACGGAGATCCTGTACGGTCAGGATTATTTCTACGAGGAGCTTTTGGGGCTGCGCTTCCGGATCTCGGCGTTCTCCTTCTTCCAGACAAATTCTCTGGGGGCGGAGGTGCTCTATGAGACGGCCCGCTCGTATGTGGGCGAGACGAAGGATCAGACGATCTTCGATCTGTACAGCGGCACGGGCACCATCGCCCAGATGCTGGCGCCGGTGGCAAAAAAGGTGATCGGCGTCGAGATCGTGGAGGAGGCTGTGGCCGCCGCGGGCGAGAACGCCCGCCTAAACGGCCTCTCCAACTGTGAATTTCTGGCGGGGGACGTGCTGAAAATGCTGGACGTCATCGAGGAGCGCCCGGACTTTATCGTCCTTGACCCACCCCGCGACGGCATCCACCCCAAGGCGCTCCAGAAGATCATCCGCTACGGCGTGGACCGCATGGTCTACATCTCCTGCAAGCCCACCAGCCTCGCCCGTGACCTGATCCCCCTCCAGGAGCAGGGCTACCGACTGGAGCGGGCGTGCTGCGTGGATATGTTTCCGTGGTCGGGGAATGTGGAGACGGTTGTCCTTCTTTCCAAGGGAGAAATCGATTCGAAGAAGATTCGTGTAGAGTTCTCCCTGGAGGACATGGATATGTCCGGGTTCCAGAAGGGCGCAACCTATGAGCAAATCAAGGCGTATGTGCTGGAGCATACGGGATTGAAGGTATCTTCCCTGTATATCTCCCAGGTCAAGCGGAAACGTGGGCTGGATGTGGGGCAGAGCTATAACCTGCCAAAGAAGGGAGATGCAAAGGTGCCGCAGTGCCCGGCGGAGAAGGAAGCGGCGATTGTGGAAGCATTGAAGTATTTTGGGATGATATAAGTTTTGCTGTGACAAAGCAGGCTGTGCGTATGGGAAAAATTAAAATTGCGATTCGTATTATCAAAGAGCCGCACGAAAGGAGAACTCATGCACATTCAGTATTCAACGCAGGCACTTATGCCACAGGCCATGGATGTCGTTCTTCCCGACGGGCATAAGGAAAAACAAAAGCCGTCCGGCGAGTCCAAAAGCCTACAACTCCCCAAAACCGTGCTGGATGGCACGGTGGTCACGACAGAGCTGTGCCCCGGTATGCTGCTGACTATATCGGATTTTACACCCGAACAGGACACGTCCTTTGCTGAGACCTATGCGGGGCAGGAGGTGTTTCAACTCAGCTTCTGCCTGAATGGGCTGGCCGAGTGGACTTACCAGAAAGAGGACGATTCTACACCAGCACAGAGGTTCTGGTTAAGTGCACAGCATAGCCAGATCCGGCTTGGCCCGGTATGGCATTGCCGCAGTACCTTTTACGGCGGGATACGCTTTCGCGGCATCAGCATTACACTTGACCCACAAAAATATGCAGATGTTCTGCATCGTGTACGGGCAAAGCAGGCGTTGTGTGATATTGGCGGAGCGGAAGATGGGCGCGTCTATCCGTTTCATGCGCAGATTGGGCAGATTCTACAGGAAATTATAGACTGCCCGATGGAAGAAGGTCTGCGGCAGCTCTACTGGCAAGGAAAAATTCTGGAGCTGCTGGCCCTCTACTGCGACCGTGTGATTTGCCGTACTCCAGCCAGCCGATATGGCGGCGAGTTGGCCTCACGTGACTATGAGGCGCTTTTGCTGGTACGGGATATGATAGACACACGGTATGCAGAGCCATTGACGATTGCCCTGCTTGCGCATGAGGCGCTTATCAATGAAAACCTCCTGAAGCAGGGCTTCCGCCGTTGCTTCGGCTGCACGGTCAACGAATATCTTGTGGAGTGTCGAATGCAGGCTGCGCATACGCTTCTGCAATCGGGGCGGTACAAGGTCGGCGAGGTAGCTTGGGCGGTCGGCTATGCCCATACCGGGTATTTTATCCGGCAGTTTCACACACGGTTCGGACTGACGCCGGGCGAGTTTCTGCACGGAATCCGGTGAATCGCTGGAACGGCCTGCAGCATGGTATAACTCGTTTGCGAATTGATTCGTTTTGTGCCATCTAAAATTCTGATTGTGCCACAAAACGGATGCGTGCAATGGTATAATGGCCAATGTGGTTAGCTTGCACTAACTGCATTGGCTATTTTCATTTATGGGTCGGATAGACCCAGTTGAGTACGTTGGAGTTTCTCCACAGAGAAACG
>JAUNHB010000065.1 GCA_030524125.1 Eubacteriales bacterium
ATCGAGGTGCTGCACGGCGGCCCTCCGGGAAACCGGGCGAAGCCCTGTCACCGAGATGGAGCGAAGCGGAATCGAGGTGCTGCACGGCGGCCCGGCGGGAAACTGGGCGAAGCCCTATCACCGAGGTGCTTGCCCGGCGTCTCAAATTTTAAAATGTCGAATCCCGTCGACAACATCAGGTTGAAAAATGTCGGAAAGGGCAATAAAATAGAAATGCAAGCCGTACCGGACGGTTTGTGCGGAAAGGAATTTCATCGATGAATATGTCAATCAGCTTTCCACATCTGGGAATTTATCTGGATCATGTGGGAAAATCCATCTCGGTATTCGGTTTCGAGATCGCGTACTATGGGATCATTATGGGCTGCTCGATCCTGCTGGGTCTTTATCTGGCGGAGCGGGAGGCGAAGAGGACCGGGCAGAGCCCCGACACCTATACGGATCTGGTGATCTACGCCATCGTGGTCTCCATCATCTGCGCCAGAGCCTACTATGTGATTTTCTCGTGGGATAATTATAAGGATAATCTGCTGGAAATATTGAATCTGAGGCATGGAGGCATCGCGATCTACGGAGCAGTGATCGGAGCGGTGGCGACAGTGTACGTGTACAGCAAGGTCAAAAAAAAGTCCTTTACGCTGCTTCTGGATACGGCCTGCATCGGACTGGTGGCGGGACAGATCCTCGGGCGCTGGGGAAATTTCTTCAACAGAGAGGCTTTCGGCGGCTACACGGACAGTCTGTTCGCCATGCGGCTCCCGGTGAGCGCAGTGCGGGCGCATGAGATCACGGAGCAGATGTGGGCCAACGTGCAGGTCATAGGCGGAGAACAATTCATACAGGTGCACCCCACATTTTTGTACGAATCGCTGTGGAACCTGGGAGTCATCTGTTTCCTGTACTGGTACCGCAAGCGGAAGAAATTCCAGGGCGAGCTGTTCCTGACGTATCTGCTCGGGTACGGTCTGGGGCGCGTCTGGATCGAGGGACTGCGTACCGACCAGCTTCAGATCGGCAGCACTGGGATTCCGGTATCCCAGATGCTGGCCGGAGTGCTGATTCTCTTTTCCCTGTTCATGATCGTAAGAGGCAGAAGAAATATGAGCGTGGAGGAACGGACACAGAAGAATGGACATCAAGAGAGCGATTGAGGAGCAGCGGGAACGGCTGGACTCCATGGCGGAGAGGACCCGCGACCTGACGGAGCTTCTTTGTGAGGCGGAGAAAATGGACGGGCTGATCGAGGCCTACGAAAAAAAGAATATGGCATGACGGCGGCGACGCCGCGAAAAGGCAGTCTGTGTCTTCCGGTCGGGGAACAATCCCCGCGGAAGGCGCAGGCTGCCTTTTTTGCGGAGTTTTCGATATTCAGCCATGCATCTCGAAAGCCCGTTGCTTCGCAGGCTCGATATGGAGCAGCAGCCAGCCTCTTACATGCAAGCATGACGAGTCTGTCCGCAGCTTCATATCGGCTGTGGATCGTAACAGGTTTCTAAAGAATTTCTTAAGAACGCTATTGCAATTTCCTGTTTTTCGGGGTATGATAGACGAGTAAGTGGAGAAAAGTGGTGGTTAGTGGTTCCAAAGTGAATAAAAGTGGAGGAACCGGTAGCACGAAAGAGGGTGAAAACGCATGTTCATGGGCGAGTACAGGCATACGGTAGATCCCAAGGGCAGGCTGATCGTTCCCTCAAAATTCCGCGAGCTGCTGGGCGCAGAGTTCGTTGTGACAAGAGGACTGGATGGCTGTCTTTTCGTCTATCCGATGGACAGCTGGGACGCCTACGTGAACGAGCTGAAAAAGCTTCCGCTTACAGACAAAAACGCCAGACTTTTCACCAGATTCCTGATCGCCGGAGCGAACACCTGCGAGCTGGACAAGCAGGGGAGGATCCTCCTGCCGGCCACGCTCAGGGAGTTTGCGGGGCTGGAGAAGGACGTGCTTCTGGCAGGTATGCTGGATCACATCGAGATCTGGAACGAAGAGCGCTGGAAAGAGAACGCGGATTTCGGCGATATGGACGCCATCGCCAGCCATCTGAACTATTTAAGCGGCAGAGAGTGAGGTCAGTCATATGGAATTCAGTCATTATTCCGTCATGCGGGAGGAGACCATTGATCAGCTTCATATCCGGCCGGACGGGATCTACGTGGACGGCACGCTGGGCGGAGGCGGACATGCATGGGAGGTGTGCAGCCGTCTGTCGGACGGGGGCCGCTTTTACGGGATCGATCAGGACGAGGCGGCCATCGAAGCGGCCAGAAAGCGTCTGGAGCCGTTTGGGGACCGGGCGACGGTCATCCGCAGCAACTACTGCCGGATGTGTCAGGAGCTGGAAGACCGGGGAGTGACCGGTGCGGACGGCATCGTGCTGGATCTGGGAGTGTCCTCCTATCAGCTGGACGAGCCGGAGAGAGGATTTACCTACCGGGAGGACGCGCCGCTGGACATGAGGATGGACAGGCGGCAGGAGAAGACGGCCAGAGACATTGTCAACGGTTACAGCGAAACAGACTTGTACCGGGTCATACGGGACTACGGGGAAGATAAATTTGCGAAAAACATCGCGAAGCACATCGTGCAGGCGCGGGAGAGCGCTCCCATCGAGACGACGGGAGAGCTGGTGGAGATCATAAAGAGAGCGGTCCCCGCCAGAGTCCGGATGCAGAAGGGGCATCCGGCCAAGCAGACCTTTCAGGCGATCCGGATCGAGCTGAACCGGGAGCTGGAGGTGCTGAGAGACTCGCTGGACGACATGATCGATTTTCTGCATCCGGGAGGAAGGCTGTGCATCATCACCTTCCATTCGCTGGAGGACCGGATCGTGAAGAACGCGTTTCGCAAAAATGAACATCCGTGCATTTGCCCTCCGGATTTTCCGGTGTGCGTGTGCGGCAGGATACCGAAGGGACGGGTCGTGACAAAGAAGCCCATCCTGCCGGGAGAGGGAGAACTGGAAGAGAACAGCCGCTCCAAGAGCGCAAAGCTGCGGGTTTTTGAGCGGACTTGATAAAATCTGAAACGGGAAGGGGAAGCCGGATATGTCGACAGGGAGAAGACGTCAGGCGATCGAAGGAAATACGGTGCGTAAGCTTCAGCCGCAGGAGCAGCCCCGGCGTCAGGAGCGCAGGGAGAGACGGCCGCACAGACAGGAGCGCCATGAAAAGGTGCAGTATGTCAACGTGCTGTATACGGTCTTTCTGGCAGCGGCGTCATGTATGGTGCTGTGGTCCTGCATCAACTATCTCCAGCTTCAGGCGGAGACCACCAGCAGAGTGAAAAATATCGCTTCGCTGGAGACGAAGCTGGAGGAGCTGAAAAAGGAAAATGACGACGACTACACCAGGATCATGACTTCCGTGGATCTGGATTACATCCGGGACGTGGCCATCAACGAGCTGGGGATGGTTTACGCACAGGAGGATCAGGTTATCTTTTATGACGGGGGTACGAAGGATTACGTAAGACAGAGTCAGGAGATCCCGCAGAGCGGGGACGAGTCCCTGACGGATCAGATTCTGGGCAGCAGTTCAGCCGGCCGGGAGTGACAGGCGGGATCGCGCCTGCACGAAGCGCGCGGGCTGGACTGCCATGAATGAACGGATAGGAGTATTGCATGGCAAGACATGGCAGACGCCTGTCAAAAAGACAGCAGATCACATTGAAGATGAAACGGAAATTGGCACTATTATTTGTAGCGATAGTGCTGATTTTAGTTGGGATCATCGTGCGGCTGGTCTATATCAACCGGGTCAGCGGTGAGCGCTATACGAAGCGAGTGCTGGCGCAGCAGGACACCGGAAGCCGCACGCTGCCCTACAAAAGAGGAGATATTTACGACCGGAACGGAACGGTGCTGGCCACCAGCGAGAAGGTGTACAACCTCATACTGGATCCGGGCGTGCTCTGGGAGAATAAGAGCGACGACGCGGACAAGGACTGCGTGGAACCGACGCTGCAGGCGCTGGTGGATTATTTCGGGCAGGACCGGTCGGAGCTCAACACGATCATGGAGGAGAAAAAGAGCAGCCACTATGTGGTGCTCGAGAAGGAGCTGACCAAGTCCGAGGTGGAGGAGTTCGAGGAGGCCATGGACGCGGACGGCAGCCGGATCAAGGGCGTTTGGCTGGAGGACACCTACATCCGGCGCTACCCGTACGACTCGCTGGCCTGCAACGTGATCGGCTATACCGTGTCCGGAAACGTGGGACAGTACGGCATCGAGCAGGAGTATACGGACACGCTGAACGGCGAGGACGGCAGGACCTACAATTATCTGAACGAGGATCTGGAGCAGGAGAAGACGGTCCGGGCCGCGCAGGACGGAGATTCCGTCATGTCCACCATCGACATCACGCTGCAGGAGATCGTGGAGAAAGCCATCAGCGATTTTCAGGAGAAATACAGAGACAATTACCGGGAGGGGGACGGCAGCAAGACCGCGGCGGCCATCATGATGGATCCCAACACGGGAGAGATCCTGGCCATGGCCAGCAACCGGACCTACGACCTGAACAACCCGTACGACGTGGTGGCCAACGGCCTGTACACGGAGGAGGAAGCGGCAAATTTAAGCGACGAGGAGCGTCTGAACGCGCTGAACGAGCTGTGGAGGAATTTCTGCATCAGCGACACCTATGAGCCCGGATCGACGGCGAAGCCCATCACGGTGGCAGCCGCGCTGGAGACCGGAGTCGTTCACGACGGGGATACGTTCCTCTGCGACGGCAATCAGCAGGTGGGAGGACATCAGATCTGGTGCTCCAAAAAGATTGGCCACGGCGTCATCGATCTGGAGGGATCGCTGAAATTTTCCTGCAACGACGCGCTGATGCAGATCGCGGACAAGCTGGGAACCGAGAATTATTCCAAATATCAGAACCTGTTTAATCTTGGTCTGCGCACGGGCATCGACCTGCCCGGAGAGGCCAGGACCGACAGCCTGATCTACTATTCGGAGGACACGGCGCCCAGCGAAAATCTGACCATGGGCTCGACGGATCTGGCCACCAACTCCTTCGGCCAGAACTTCAACGTGACGATGGTGCAGATGGCGGCGGCCTTTTCCGCCTGCATCAACGGCGGATATTATTATCAGCCCCATGTGGTGAAGAAGATCATGGACAGCGACGGCGGCACGGTCCGGACGGTGGATCCGGTGCTCCTCCGCACGCCGATCTCCACCAAGACGTCGGCTCTGATCCGCCAGTATCTCTACAACACCATGTACGGACCGACGGACGCCAACGGAAACAACGCCACCGGGCGGGCGGCGCGAGTCGCTGGATACGCCATGGGCGGAAAGACGGGGACGGCGGAGAAGATTCCGAGAGACAAGACCAACTATCTGGTATCCTTCATCGGCTTCGCCCCGGCGGACAACCCGGAGGTCGTGCTCTACGTGGTGGTGGACGAGCCCAACGCGGAGAAGCAGTCCAGCAGCTCCTACGCCATGGAGATCTGGAAAAATATCATGAAGGAAGCCCTTCCGTATCTGAACATCTATCCCACCGAGGAGATCCCGGAGGATATGCAGGCCGAGGTGGAGGCCGAGCAGGCGGCGCAGAGCGAACAGGAAGAGCAGGAGCCGGAGGAGGAGACCGAGAGCAGCGTTCCCGAAGGGACCGTGGTGGATCCGCAGACCGGAGAGAGCGTGCAGATGCCCGATCCGGACAGCGTGGATCAGAGCGACGATTCCGTGCTGGGAGATTCGCCGGTCAATGAGAACCTGACCAACGTCCAGCCGGCGGACGCCACGTCCCAGGAGCCGGACGAGAATCCGACAGAATAGGAAAACGCGCCGGGGAAGCGTTCCGGTGTCATAAGCGAGCAAACGCCTCATAAGATGGATTAAATCCTTCTTGTGAGGTGTTTTTTGCATTGTAAGACCTTTCACAGAAAAAAAATATTGATCGTGTTCGCCGCCTGCCTGCTCATGATGGCGGCGTTGGCCGGCCGGCTGGTCTACCTGATGGTATTTGAGGCGGAATATTACCAGAAGCTGGCGGAGGATCTGCATGAGCGGGAGCGGAGCATCAAGGCGGCCAGAGGGCGGATCATCGACCGGACCGGGACCGTGCTGGCAGACAACCGGACCGTCTGCACGATCTCTGTGATCCACAGTCAGATCGAGGATCCGGAGGGCGTCATCGGGATGTTGTCCCGGGAGCTTGACATGGAGGAGGAGACAGTCCGGAAGCGGGTGGAGAAGGTCAGTTCCATCGAGAGGATCAAGTCCAACGTGGATCAGGAGACCGGGGACGCCATCCGCGCGTACGGCTATGCGGGCGTCAAGGTGGACGAGGATTTTAAGCGCTACTACCCGTACGGAGAGCTGGCCTCCAAGGTGTTGGGATTTACCGGCAGCGACAATCAGGGGATCATCGGACTGGAGGTCCGGTACGACGAGTATCTGGAGGGGAGTCCCGGCACGATCCTGACGCTGACGGACGCCCGGGGCATCGAGATCGAGAACGCCAAAGAGGAGCGGGTGGAGCCGGTGGCCGGAAACGACCTGAGAGTCAGTCTGGACTACAACATCCAGTCGTACGCGCAGCAGGAGGCGCTCAAGGTGCTGGAGGCCAAGGAGGCCGATTACGTTTCGATTCTGATCATGAATCCGCAGAACGGAGAGATCTACGCCTGCGTCAACGTGCCGGAGTTCGATCTGAACGACCCGTTCACGCTGAACACGCCGGAGGACGTCTCCTCCATGACGGAGCAGGAGAAGCAGGACGCACTGAACCGCATGTGGAGAAACCAGTGCGTCAACGACACGTACGAGCCGGGCTCCACGTTCAAGATCTTTACCTCCTCGGCGGCGCTCCTGTCGGGGACCTCCTCCCTGTCGGATCAGTTTTACTGTCCTGGCTACAGGATCGTGGAGGACCGGCGGATCCGCTGCCACAAGGCGGGCGGGCACGGCCCGGAGGATTTTACGGAGGCCATGGAAAACAGCTGTAACCCCGCCCTGATGGAGATGGGGCTTCGCATGGGCGCCGACCGGTTCTACGAGTCCTTTTCTGACTACGGTCTTCTGAGCGCCACCGGCATCGACATCCCGGGGGAGGCGTCCACGATCATGCACAAAAAGGACGCTATCGGGGAAGTGGAGCTAGCGACCATGACCTTCGGACAGTCCTTTCAGATCACGCCGGTCCAGCTGGCGGTCATGGCAAGCTCCGTCGTCAACGGCGGAAGACGGATCACGCCGCATTTTGCGGCGGCGGTGCAGGACCGGGACGGAAACGTGCTGCGGGAATTTGACTATGAGGTCCGGGACGGGATCGTGACGGAGGAGGTGTCGGCGCAGATGAGGGAGATCCTCGAAAAGGTCGTGTCGGAGGGCTCCGGAAACAAGGCGTATCTGGAAGGGTACCGGATCGGCGGCAAGACGGCCACCTCCCAGACACTGCCAAGAAGCGCCCGCAAATATATCTCGTCCTTCCTCGGCTTCGCCCCGGCGGACGATCCGCAGGTGCTGGCCGTCTGCATCGTGCACGACCCGCAGGGCGTCTACTATGGGGGAACCGTCTGCGCGCCCGTTGTGAAAAACATCTTCGCGAACATCCTGCCGTATCTGGGGATCGAGAAGGAGGTGTCGGAGGACGCAGGGGAGGAGCGGGAGTAACAAAAAAGGCTCCTAAAATAGGAGCCGCGAGAGCAGGTAAGGGGAATCGAACCCCCCTCCCCAGCTTGGGAAGCTGGTGTTCTACCGATGAACTATACCTGCGCTACGTATGCTATTGTACACCTGCGGCGAAAAAAAAGCAAGAGAAAATTTGGCAACTATTCAGCCATGCGGTAAATCAGAGAAATGCCTGCGTCATGCTCGCATGTAAGCAGGTAATTCTCTGATTTGCCATACGGCGCTTAGCCGTAATCGAGAAAGCAGGCGCGCAAGCGCCGACAGAGCTGCGAAGCAGCGGGCTTTCGAGATGCATGGCTGAACTGTTACCAGCCATGAGTGACAGTTCAGCCCGTGCCATTCGCAAAGCCGCGCTTACGCGCTTCGCGGCTATCTTTGCTCATGATCCGGCGCTCCCTCAGCCGGAAGCAACAGCCCCCAATCCGTGCAAGCACGATTGTGGCCTGTCACTCCCGGCTGGCTGAACTGTTACCAGAAAAACAGTTGCCAATTTCCGCGGAAAGCCTTATACTTCAAAAATAGAAGATACAAGATAAAACGAAGGAACAAGAGGTGCGTAAAATGATGGAATTTGGCGTGATCGCTCCGGTGATCATTTCATTCGCGATCAGCGCGGCGGCGGGGCCGGTGATCATCCCGGTGCTGAGAAAACTGAAGGTCGGACAGACGGTGAGGAACGACGGGCCGCAGACTCATCTGAAGAAGAACGGGACGCCCACCATGGGCGGCCTGATCTTTCTTCTGGGCGTGGCGGTGACCTGTCTCTTCTATATGAAAGACTATCCGAAGATCATCCCGATCCTGTTCATGACGGTGGGCTTTGGGATCGTGGGATTTCTGGACGACTACATCAAGGTGGTGCTGAAGCGGTCCGAGGGACTGACGCCCGGACAGAAGATGGCCGGGCAGCTGGTGGTCACGGCGGTGTTCGCCTACTACATGGCGAAGGTGTCCGACGTGGGGCTGAGCCTTCTGGTTCCTTTCAGCGGAGGAAAATATATAGAGATCGGATGGCTTGCGGTCCCGCTTCTGTTCTTTGTGGTGATCGGGACGGTCAACGGCACCAATTTCACGGATGGTCTGGACGGACTCGCCTCCAGCGTGACGGTCATGGCGGCCGTGTTCTTTACGGTGGTGGCGATCGGCACCGGGGCCGGGATCGCGCCGGTGACCGGCGCGGTGGCGGGCGGCCTTCTCGGATTCCTTCTGTTCAACGTCTATCCGGCCAGCGTGTTCATGGGGGACACGGGATCGCTGGCGCTGGGCGGCTTCGTGGCGTCGGCGGCCTATATGATGAATCTGCCTCTGTTTTTGCTGCTGGTAGGACTGATCTACGCGGCGGAGGTGCTCTCGGTCATCATCCAGGTCACTTACTTTAAGGCGACTCACGGAAAACGGTTTTTCAGGATGGCTCCCATCCATCATCATTTTGAGAAATGCGGCTGGTCGGAGACGCGGGTCGTGACGGTGTTCTCCATCGTGGAGGCGCTCTGCTGCCTGATCGCTCTGGCGGCTGTCTAGGAGGTGCGGTTATGGACTTTACAGGGACGAGGGCGCTGGTCATCGGAACGGGTATCAGCGGACTGTCCGCCGTGTCGCTTCTGGAGCGGCAGGGCGCGCAGGTGACGCTGTACGACGCCAATGAAAAGCTGACCGGGGAGCAGGTGCGCGGAAAGCTGAAGGCGGGAAGCCGCGCGCGGATCCGCATCGGCGGGGACTGGGAGCGGGAGCTGGACGGCACGACGCTCGTCGTTCCAAGTCCCGGCGTTCCCATGGACATCCCCATGATGAAGGCGGTTCTGGAGAGAGGGATCCCGGTCTGGGGCGAGATCGAGCTGGGATACCGGTGCGGCAGAGGGCCCGTGGCGGCCATCACAGGGACCAACGGCAAGACGACGACCACTACGCTTGTGGGAGAGATCCTCGGAAGCTATTATCCTCACACGTACGTGGTCGGAAACATCGGAAAGCCTTACGCGGACGTGGCGGACGGCATGGAGGAGGACGCCGTGACGGCGGCGGAGATCAGCAGCTTTATGCTGGAGAGCATCGTGAAATTCCGTCCGAAGGTCAGCGCGATCCTCAACGTGACGCCGGATCACCTGAACCGGCACCATACGATGGAAAATTATGTGGCGGCCAAGGAGCGGATCGCGGAAAATCAGACGAAGGAGGATACGTGCGTCCTGAACTACGACGACGCGGTCCTGCGGGAGTACGCCGAAAAATGCCCGGCGGACGTTCTGTTTTTCAGCCGTCTGCATAGACTGGAACAGGGCGTGGATCTGGAGGACGGCTGGCTCGTGCTCCGGGACGGCGGGACAGAGGAGCGGATCTGCCGCACGGAGGAGCTTCATATTCTGGGCGGACACAATCACGAGAACGCCATGGCGGCCATCGCCGTCGCGCACCGGATGGGCGTGCCGTCCGACGTGATCCGCCGGGCGCTGCTTTCCTTCCGGGCGGTGGAGCACCGGATCGAGTTCGTGGAGGAGATCGGAGGCGTGGCATACTACAACGATTCCAAAGGGACCAATCCCGACGCGGCTATCAAGGGGATCCGGGCTATGGACCGGTCCACACATCTGATCGGAGGAGGCTACGACAAGGGCTCCGAATATGACGAGTGGATCGAAGCCTTTGACGGGAAGGTAAAGACGCTGGTCCTGATCGGAGCCACGGCGCCGAAGATCGCATCCTGCGCCTGCGCCCACGGCTTTTCGCCCGTGGTGACCGTTCCCTCTCTTGAGGAGGCGGTCCGGGAGTGCGCGAAGCGCGCCGTCCCGGGAGACGCGGTGCTCCTGTCTCCGGCCTGCGCCAGTTGGGATATGTTTGAGAGTTTCGAGCAGCGCGGGACATTATTTAAAAAATATGTGAGGGATCTGATGGTATGACAGACCGGCAGCAGAGGGAAGTCAGTACGAAAGAACCGGTGGATTACGTACTCCTGATTCTCGTATTGCTCCTGGCGGCGTTCGGTCTTGTGATACTGTACAGCACAAGCGCTTACAATGGCAGGGTCAAATTTGCGGACCCTGCCTATTATTTTAAAAAACAGTTTTTCGCCACCAGCATCGGGCTCATGGCCATGTATCTGGTGTCCCAGGCGGACTACCGCAGCTGGCTCCGGTTCGCATGGGCCGGGTACGGTCTGGCGCTCCTTCTGTCCACGGCGGTGCTCTTCATCGGGGACGAGTACAACGGCTCGAAACGCTGGCTGTCGCTCGGGCCGCTCTCCTTTCAGCCGTCGGAGTACGCGAAGCTGGCGGTGGTGATCCTGCTGGCCTCCATCGTGAGCCGTCAGGCGTCCCGCATGAAGTCGTGGCGTTATATGTTTCTCGTCATTCTGCTGATCCTGCCCATCGTCGGGCTGGTGGGCTCCAACAATCTGAGCACGGCCATCATCATCCTTGGCATCGCGGTCATCCTGATCTTCATCGCCAATCCGCAGTTCCTTCCTTTTATATGGATGGGGGCGCTGGGGACCGGCTTCATCGGCATCTTTCTGAGCGTGGAATCCTACCGGCTGGAGCGTCTGGCCATCTGGCGCAATCCGGAGCTCTACGAGAAGGGCTATCAGACCATGCAGGGACTCTACGCCATCGGCTCGGGCGGGGTCTTCGGCGTGGGTCTGGGCGGCAGCATGCAGAAGCTGGGCTTCGTGCCGGAGGCGCAGAACGACATGATCTTTTCGATCATCTGCGAGGAGCTGGGGCTCTTCGGGGCGTTCGGCGTCATCCTCCTGTTCGCCCTCCTGATCTGGAGGCTGATGGTCATCGCCACCCATACAAAAGAGCTCTCGGGGGCGCTTCTGGCGGCGGGGGTCATGGGACATATTATGATCCAGGTCGTCCTGAATATCGCCGTGGTGACCAACACCATTCCCAATACCGGCATCACCCTTCCCTTTATCAGCTACGGAGGAACGTCCGTCGTCTTTCTGCTGGCGGAGATCGGCCTGATCCTGAGCGTGTCCCGGCAGGTGAAAAAGGAACATTGACAGGGCCCTCCTGCATATACTGGTATATAGCGTCTGACCTGACGGCGGGTTGGGAGGGAACCGATTTGGACGGAAATGAATTATGCATCAGAGGTCCCCGGAAAATGCGGGGAGAATTGTTGATACAGGGATCGAAAAATGCGGCGCTGCCCATTCTGGCGGCCACTCTTCTGGGGGAGGGCGTGTTTATCCTGCATCACTGCCCCCGCATCTCGGACGTGGAGCACATGCTGGAGCTTCTGGAGGACGCCGGATGCCTCGTGAGCCGGGAGGGGCACATGCTGATCGTGGATACGAGAGGAGCCGGAAATTTCCGGGTGTCCGGGGAGGGGGCCGGGAAAATGCGCTCGACGGTGACGCTTCTGGGCAGTCTGCTGGGAAGATTTCATCAGGTGGAGATCCCTTATCCGGGCGGCTGCACCATCGGAAAGCGCCCCATCGACCTGCATCTGGAAGGGCTGAGCCGTCTGGGAGCCGTGTTCGGAGAGCGGGAGAGCACGCTGTATGGGCGGGCGGACTGCCTGAGGGGAGCCTCCGTCTGCCTGACCTTTCCGAGCGTGGGAGCCACGGAAAACCTTCTTCTGGCGGCGGTGCTGGCAAAGGGGGAGACGGTGATCCGGGGAGCGGCCAGAGAGCCGGAGATCACGGCGCTGGCGGATTTTCTGCGGGCCATGGGGGCGCGGATCCGCGGAGACGGCACGTCCTGCATCTGTGTGGAGGGCGTCTGCCGCCTCCACGCGGCGGAATATATCATTCCCTCGGACCGGATCGTGGCGGGAACCTACCTCTTCGGGACGGTCATGACCGGCGGGGAGACGCGGCTCCTCCATGTGCCGCTGTCCCATCTGGGGACGCTGCCGGAGCTTCTGGAGCGCATGGGCGCGCAGGTGCGGGCAAGGGAGGACTGGATCCATGTGCGGATGGAGGGGCGGTGCCGGGCGGTCCCCCATGTGATGACGGCGCCCTTTCCGGGGTTCCCCACGGATCTTCAGTCGGCGCTGATGGCGGCGCTGGCCACGGCCGACGGCATCAGCTTTCTGGAGGAAAAAATGTTTGAGGCCCGCTTCCAGATCGTGTCCGAGCTTCAGAAAATGGGGGCGTCCATCGCCAGTCAGGAAGACTTTGCGCTGATCGAGGGGCGGAGCCGCCTGTCCGGCTGTACGGTGGAGGCAAAGGAGCTTCGCGGAGGAGCGGCGCTGATCATGGCGGCGCTGGCCGCGGAGGGAGAGAGCCGGATCCGGGGAATGGAATATGTGCGGAGAGGCTACGAAGATATAAATGGGGATTTGAAAAGGCTTGGAATCGTGCTATACTGATACCATGTGGAAGCAGGAAAGAAAAAAACGCGGATTGAGAAAATGGATCGCGGCGCTGGCCGCGCTGGCTGCGGCGCTTGTGCTGGCGCTGTCCTTCGTGGGCGTCTTTCGTGTCCGCCAGGTGACGGTCACGGGAAACGTCTACTATACAAAGGAAGAGATCGTGGCGCTCCTCCTGGACGAGGAGAACCTGAGCAATACGCTGCTGGCCTATCTGAAGTACCAGTATATGGATCATCCGGTCATCCCGTTCGTGGATGATTTTGAAGTGACGATGGATTCCTGGCAGAGCCTCCGGATCCGGGTGTATGAGAAAAGCATCGTGGGCTATGTGCGCTATCTGGGGCAGAACGTCTACTTTGACAAGGACGGCATCGTGGTGGAGAGCTCGGCCGAGGAGTTGGACGGCGTGCCGAGGATCAGCGGACTGTCCTTTGACCAGCTGACCATGCATCAGCCTCTGAGCGTGGAGGATCCGGACATCTTCAGCACGATCCTGAGCATCACGCAGCTCCTGACCAAATACGACCTGAAGCCCGACGAGATACGCTTCGGGACGGCGGGCGAGCTGTATCTGCAGATGGGGGACGTGCGGGTGGCGCTCGGCCAGGGCGAGCATCTGGACGAGAAGGTGTCGAGGCTCAAGCAGCTGGAGAGCGATCTGGCGGACAAGTCCGGGACGCTGCATATGGAAAATTATACCGATGAGACGACCCATATCTCGCTGGAGGCGGCGAGGTGAGAGGGTATGGCAAACGCAGGACGTTCAGCCCGCGCCCATTCGAGGAGCCGCGCTCTCAGCTGTTTGCGTGCAGCTTTTTTGATCACGGGTAAGAGTCGTATAGCAAATACAGGACGTTCAGCCCGCGCCATTCGAAGAGCCGTGCTCTCAGCTGCTTGCGCGCAGCTTTCTCGATCACGGGTAAGAGTCGTATAGCAAACGCAGGACGTTCAGCCCGCGCCCATTCGAGGAGCCGCGCTCTCAGCTGCTTGCGCGCAGCTTTCTCGATCACGGGTAAGAGTCGTATAGCAAATACAGGACGTTCAGCCCGCGCCATTCTCAAAGCCGCGCTGACGCGCGTTCCCGTTCACAGGTTCCCTGTGAACGGGAACATTCGCGGGCTCATTTTAAAGTTTTGCTTCGCAAAAGGAGCCCGCTCACACCT
>JAUNHB010000066.1 GCA_030524125.1 Eubacteriales bacterium
ATGGTCGTGCCCGCATCCGCACTCGTCGTCTTCATGGTGGTGGTGCTCATGCTCATGCTCGTGATGATGATCGTGCCCGCACCCGCACTCGTCGTCCTCATGATGGTGATGCTCGTGTTCGTGGTCATGCCCGCATCCGCATCCGTCCGCATCGTGGTGATGATGCCCGTGCTCCTGCGCCTGCGAAAGCGCGCAGGCGTTCTCTGCCGTCTCATGCTCGTGTTCATGCAATTCTTTGCTCATATATTAGCCTCCGCTCAGAACCCCTTCCGGGTGTTTCTTTGTCACTGCAGCCGATCCGCGGCCCGTCTGGCCGGAAATCGGCTTGTGAGAACATTTGAATATATGTTCACATGAGGATGATAGCATATCACTGTGGAATATGCAATAGAGAAATGAGATTTTAAAAAGCTTTTAATAGGAGTGCCCGGACATGGGGAGCCCGGCGGCTTCGGCCAGACGGGCGATTCCCTCGGAGGCGATGGAGACCATGCTCTCCACATGGATAAATCCGGTGGCGCCCCGGTCGAACAGGATGTTGGACTGGGCCGGAAATTCATCGTCCCCGTCCCAGAACAGAAAGCGCACCGGGATGCACGCGAAGGCGTGGAGCTCATACCCCGCGTCGGAATGGGGGATAGGCGTTCCGCCCAGTTTTTCGCAGGCAGATTTCAAAAGCTTTATATGGCCGGAGAAGGTTTGGGAAAAGACGTCGATATCGCCGCGCTGAAAGGCCGGAGCGAAGGGAGAGGCGTCCTTCAGGCTGCGGAACGGGACCCAGTCGCCAAGAAAGCGCGCGTCGGGGGAGCAGTACCAGAGCAGCGTGTAAATATTGAGCCTCGCGTTCATGGAGAGGGAGCGGTCAGGATCCAGAGACACGATCTCGCCCGTATCCCGGCGGACGCCGTACAAAGATCCGAAGTGGGACAGGACGAACAGGCCGTTTTCTTCCCGGAGCTCCGGAAGCTTTTTTAAAAGCTCTTCGGGATCCAGAGTGAGAATGCGCTTCTGCCAGTCCAGACAGAGCCGTTCATAGTTGTTGGAAGCTGCTTGCGTCATAGAGAGATCCTCCTTTTTATCTGCTTCAAAAATAGCACACAGGACCAAAAAAAGGAAGTCTTTTCCGACGGTTTGGCTTGCCTTTTCCGGGGCGATAGCCTATACTGACAGAGAACGGCGGGGAGAGCCGGGGGAAGGGGAAGGATTATGTACCAGATAAAAAATTTTACAGAGAACGACGATATCCGCATATTGGAACAGAAGGGCGCGTTCACGGTGGTCGAATACATCAGAGATCTGAGCGTGACGCCGGAGAGCGCGCAGAACGCCTATTTCTGCAATGAGATGAACGTCCGTAAGCGTCAGGTGATCTGCGAGCTTGGCAAGGCGCGGGTGACGATCCAGTCGGGCGCCATGCAGTGGATGGTGGGAAATGTCAACGCCACCACCGGTATCAAGGGCGTGGGAGACCTGTTCGGAAAAGCGGTGAGGGGAAAGGTGACGGGAGAGTCCGCCATCAAGCCGGAGTACACCGGGGACGGCACGCTGGTGCTGGAGCCCACCTACAAATATCTGCTTTTGGAGGATCTGAAGGAGTGGGGCGGCTCCATCGTTCTGGACGACGGGCTTTTCCTTGCCTGCGAGTCCAGCCTGAAGCATAAGGCGGTCATGCGGTCCAACTTCTCGTCCGCGGTGGCAGGAGGGGAAGGCCTGTTCAATCTGGGACTGACAGGAAACGGCGTGGTCTGCCTGGAGTCCGGCTGTCCGCGGGAGGAGCTTGTGGAGATCCTGCTGGACGACGACGTGCTGAAGGTGGACGGAAACATGGCGGTCGCGTGGAGCGGAAGCCTGAATTTTACCGTGGAGCGTTCGGGCAAGACGCTGATCGGCTCGGCCGCTTCGGGAGAGGGGCTGGTCAACGTGTACCGCGGAAGCGGGAAAGTGCTGCTGGCGCCTGTCCAATAAGGAAGACGGAGGAGCTGCAAATCTATGGATCAGGGAAAGACACAGAAAAAAAATACGATGACGCGGGAGTGCATTTTCACGGCCCTTTTGATTCTGATGGAGAAAAAGCCGTACGCGGAGATCACGATCACGGACATCGCAAAGAAGGCGGGCGTGTCCAGAATGTCCTACTACCGGCTGTACCGGTCCAAGGACGATATCCTGATCCAGTATTTCAACGATGTGTTTGAAAATCTTCTGGACACGATCAAGCAGACGGAGAATATAGACCGGTATCAGTTTGCTCTGCTGATCTTCCAGACGGTGGGGCAGAACGAGCGGCTCCTGAAGGCGATCCTGCGGGCGGAGCTCTACGAGATGGTCATGAGATGCCTGATCGAATACTGCAGCTATCTGGCGGAGCATGTGTTTGGGATGGATATGAGCTCCGCCCGGACGGATTACCGGATCTACGAGGAGGCCGGGCGTTTCAGCCTTCTTCTGATGCGCTGGGTGGAGCGGGATCTGAAGGAGACGCCGGAGGAGATCGCCCGGTATCTGGCGGAGGGGACGGGAGGCCAGTTGCTGGGTTTTTAAGCCGCATGGCGTCGGCGGTCCAAAGAACAGAATGAAAAAAAATGTCACAATAGGCCCGGGGCTTCTTGTGATTTTTTTTACCTTATATTATCATTGCTCGAAGGAATCAGGTTGGAGAAGAGACAGCCAAGACGAGGAGGAGAAGACTTGAGAAGACTGGCGGAATTTATAGTGGATAAACGGAATCTGCTGCTGATCATCTTCATCGCGGCGGCGGTGGGCAGCATGATCATGTCGTCCCACGTCACGGTGATCCAGGAGCTGAGCGATTACCTGCCGGACGATACGGAGACGCGGCAGGGACTGGATATCATGGACCGGGAGTTCACGACCTTCGGGACGGCCAAGGTCATGATCCAGAACGTGACCTACGAGCAGGCGCGGCAGATCGCCGACGATCTGAAAGAGATCAAGGGCGTGTCTGCGGTGGAGTTCTATGAGGAGGACGACGAAGACGAGCAGGAGATCACGGACGGGGAGGCGCTCCGGGATTCCTACCGGGACCTGGCGGCGCTTTTGACCATCACCTTCGACACGCCGGAGGAGGACGGAGAAGCGCAGGCGGCCATCGCGGACGTGCGGGAGGCGCTGGCGGACTACGACACCTGGTTTTATACGACGGTGGATAAGGACGACAGCGCGGATCTCCAGGAGGACATGAAGGTCATCCTTGTGATCGCGGCCATCATCATCTTTGCCGTGCTCTGGTTTACGTCGGGAACCTACATGGAGATCGCGATCTTCATGCTGGTGTTCACGATGGCGGCGATCCTGAATATGGGAACAAATTTTATTTTCGGAGAGATCTCATTTGTAACCAACGCGGTGGCCACGGTGCTGCAGCTGGCCATGGCCATCGACTACGCGATCATCCTGTTCCACCGTTTTATGGAAGAAAAGGGTTCGGTGGACACGCGGGAGGCTCTGGTGCGGGCGCTGGAAAAGGGGATCGTGGAGATCTCGTCCAGCTCGCTGACGACCATGGCGGGCATGGTGGCGCTGATGTTCATGCAGTTCGGGATCGGACTGGATCTGGGGCGCGTCATGGTGAAGGCGATCCTTCTGAGCATGCTGTCCGTGTTCGGCTTTATGCCGGGGCTTGTCATGCTCTGGGAGCAGCAGATCAACCGGACGATGCATAAGAGCTTTGTCCCGAAGATCGAGTTCTGGGGGAAGATCGTGGTGGCCATCCGCCGGGTGACCGTGCCGGTCTTTCTCGTGCTGATGGTGGTGTGCGGATACCTGTCCAACACGAGCACCTACATATATGATACCAATTCGGTGGAGTCCGCCAGAATGAACGAATTTCTCACGTCCAAACGGGAGATCTCCAAGGTGTTCGAGATGGACAACACGCTGGCGCTCGTGGTGCCGAAGGGAGACTACGACAGCGAAGCGGCCATCTTAGCCGAGGCGGAGCAGATCGAAAATGTGTCGTCGGCCATGGGGCTGGCCAACGTGACGGTGGACGAGAACGAGGAGTACGTGCTGACGGATTCGCTGACGCCGCAGGAGCTGGCCGACATCACGGATATGGACATCGACACGATCCGTCTGCTCTATCGCTTCTATGCGTGGAAGGAGGAAAAATACGGAGCGTTTTTAAACTCCATTGACGAATTTAGGATCCCGCTCCTGTCCATGATCGATTTTATCTACGGCGAGGAGGAGAACGAGACCTTCGACTTTGACGAGGATCTCTCCTCGGACATTCAGGATATGCACAGGACCGTTTCCGACGCGAGGGAGCAGCTGGAGGGAGAGGAATATTCCCGCATGATCTTAAACGTCTCCGGCCCGGTGGAGGGAGAAGAGACCTTCGAGACCATCGACCGGCTCCGGGACATTGCGCTTCAGTATTACCACGAGGCGTACGTGGTGGGCGACTCCACCAGCGACTATGACCTGAGCAAATCCTTCACGCAGGACAATATGATGATCACCATCCTGACGGCGCTGTTCGTGGCGGTGATCCTGCTGTTTACGTTCCGCAATTACAGTCTGCCGGTGATCCTGGTGGCGACGATCCAGACGAGTATTTTCATCAACTTTACGATACCGGCGGTGACGGACAACAGTATGTTTTTCCTGAGCTATCTGATCGTCAGTTCCATCCAGATGGGAGCGACCATCGACTATGCCATCGTCATCACGAGCCGGTACACAGAACTTAGAAGGGTGATCCCGGATAAGCGGGAGGCGATCGTCAGGACGCTGGATCAGAGCTTCGCGACGATCATCACATCGGGAACGATCATGACTTCGGCGGGCTTCGTCATTGGACAGATCACGTCGAACCCGGTGATCGCATCACTGGGAACTACGCTGGGAACCGGCACGCTGACCTCGATCATCCTGGTCATGCTGGTGCTGCCGCAGCTTCTGTATATGTTCGACGGCGTGATCATGAAGACCTATTTTAAAAAGAAGCTGTCGCTGGACAATCGGAGCAGGGATGAGAAAGGAGGAGAGCAGGCATGAGAAAATGGAAAGCATGGATGAGACGAGGCGGAGCCCTTCTCCTTGCGGCCGTTCTGGCGGCCGCTCAGCCGGGACTTCCCGCGCTGGCGGATCAGGAGGAGATCCTGGTGGGCAGCGCGGAGGAGCTGGCGCTTCTGGCGGACCGGTGCAGGACCCAGACCTATTCCACCGGAAAGACGTTCCGGCTGACGGCGGATCTGGATCTTTCGGAGTATGAAAACCTGTTCGTGCCGGTCATGGACGGTACCTTTGAGGGAGGCGGGCACACGATCACGGGACTTACGCTCACGGAGGAGATGTCGGACTACGGGCTGTTCCGCTATGTGGGGCAGAACGGGACCGTCCGGAACCTCACCGTGGAGGGCGAGGTCACAGGAGGCAAAGAGCAGGAAAATATCGGGATCCTGGCAGGGAGCAACGCGGGGACCATCTCCGGCTGTACGGTCAGAGGAACGCTGAACGGCCAGTCGGGTACAGGGGCGCTCGCGGGCAGGAACGAGGAGACCGGGACCGTCTCCCGGTCGGTCAATGAGGCGCTGGTGGACGGAAAGCAGTCCACCGGCGGCGTGGTCGGCGTCAACGAGGGAACGGTGACGGACTGCGTCAACAGAGGCGCGGTCAACACAAGCCAGCAGGTGAAAAAGGACTCGTCCGGAAGCGGCGGCATCAGCATCTCAATCCCCAACGCGGTGACCGGGCTGACCTCCGACGAGAGAGCCAACGACACGGGCGGGATCGCGGGTTATTCCACGGGCTCCGTGCTCTACTGCTCCAACGAGGCGACGGTGGGGCACGAGCGTCTCGGCTCCGCGACGGGCGGGATCGTGGGACGCCAGAGCGGCAGCCTTGCCTACTCCACCAACAGCGGGGCCGTGTACGGGCATAAGAGCGTAGGCGGCGTCGTGGGAATCTTCGAGCCCTACGAGGCCACAGCCTACGACAAGGATTACGGGCAGCAGCTGAGAGACCAGATGGACGCGCTGAGCAGCCTGACGGATGAGCTGTCCGATCTGGGCGGCGAGATGGGAGACCATCTGTCCGGCAATGCGGACGCGCTGAAAGAGCAGCTGGAGTCCCTGAAAAACTCCATCCGCATCTACATGGACGATTACGGCGATATGGCCGAAGACGGCAAGGACTCCATTGAGAAAAATGTGGGCGACATCCGCAGCACGATCAACGGCATGAACTACGATGTGAATGTGACGAGGCTGAACGAAAGCATCCAGAAGATCGCGTCGGACATCAACGAGATGACGGCGCTTCTGCAGAGGCTTCAGGAGCTGCTGGGCCAGTCGGGGACCGGGACCGACGGAATCCTTCAGTCCTACAACGATCTGGTGACGGAAATGCAGGAGCAGCTTCAGGAGCTGGAGAGCGTCCGCGACCGTCTTCCGGCGGAATATCCGGGCGACGATGCAGCGGAGAACGAGGAGGCGGAAGAAACCGCCGGTCAGGAGACGGACGCCGCCGGGGAGGAAAGATCCTCTGACGGGCAGTCCGGCGCGGACCGGACGGAGGAGACGGACGGAGACGAAAGCGCGTCCTCCGGTCCGGAAAGCGGGGAAGCGGCGGATGGGACCGCAGACTCCGAGACCGGCAGCCGTACCGATGAAGGCGCAGCTACCGGCTCCGGAACCGGCGGCCGTACCGATGAAGGCACAGATACCGGCGGCGCGACTGGTGGGATTGGTGAGAGCGCAGATACCGGCTCCGTGACCGACAGCCGCGGCGGTGCGATGGCGCTCATGTCCTACACGACCGTGTCCGCCGCGGGTTCTGCGGAGACGCAAGAAGGAGACGGACAGCAGTCCGGTGATCCTGCGCAGGGGCTGACGCCGGATCAGCAGCAGGAGCTGGCGCAGGCGCTGCAGCGTCTGGCGGAGCTTAGCGCCGACATCCGGCAGGAGATGGCCAATGCGGCCGGGATTTTAAGCCAGCTTCCGGTGCAGACCAGCAAGCTGGCGTCGGACATCAAATCCATCGGAAACAGCTTAAACACCATTACAGGAGAGCTGGGAGACGTTCTGGACGACGTCGAGGACGAGATGGATACCATGACGAACGACCTGCGCCAGAAAGGCGACCGGGTGTACGACCGTCTGGAGGCAACGGGAGACCAGCTGGAGAGCGACTGGGACCGGATCTCAGACTGTCTGGACCGGATGAAGGATCAGTTCGACGGCATCCGGGGAACCATTCTCGACGGCTTTGACGAACTGAAGGACCGGATCGAGGACGGAACGGTCTATGTGGATGTGTCCGAGCTGGCCGACAGCACGGTGGGAGACGGAAAGGTCATCGGCTGCGACAACTCCGGCGAGCTGTACGCCGACAGTCAGGGCGGCGGCATCATCGGAAGCATCGTGAAAGAGGATCTGGCGGAAGCCGGAAGGCGGATTCTCGATCTGGGCATTGGCTCGGACGACGAGGAGGACGAAGACGAGGAGGAGAAGGACAGCTTCACGCGTCATGTGACGGCGGCCGTGTTCTCCTGCGTCAACACCGGCGGCGTCACCGTGAAAGGGGACTATGCCGGCGGCGTAGTCGGCAGAGCGGACTTCGGCATGATCGTCTCCAGCGAGAATTACGGCGACGTGCTGGCCGACGGAGGGCGCTACGCGGGCGGCATCGCGGGGCGGTCCGACCATATCATCAGGGACTGCTACGTCTTAAGCGGCGTCAGCGCGGACGCCTATGTGGGCGGCGTGGCCGGGCGCGGCGAGGATATTTCGGACAGCTATGTGTGCTCCTATCTGGACATCGACCGCTATGTGGAGTCCGGCGGCGCGGTGGCCGGAAAGGCGAAAGGGACCGTGTCTGGAAATTATTTTGTGGACAACGGCTTCGGGGCCGTGGACGGCGTGACGAGGGAAAGTCAGGCGACGGCCGTGGACTACGCGTCCATGCTGGAGCTTAAGACGATGCCGCTGAATTTCAGACAGTTCACGATCCGGTTCATGGACGGCGACGAGGTGGTGTGGCAGGAGACATTTGCCTACGGCGACGAGCTTTCGGAGGCGGATTATCCCGAACTTCCGGAGTCGGACGACGGGTACGTGTACTGGGAACAGAAGGATTTAAGCCCGGTGCACCGGAACGTGACCGTCCATGCGGTCTACCGGACCTATCGTCCTGCCCTCGGTTCCGGGGCGGAGGACGGAAAAGCGGCGGTGCTGATGGGAGGCAGCTTCTATCCGGACACGGAGCTTTCCGTGCGGGAGACCACGCAGGAGGAGCTTCAGAGCGTGGAGGAAAACCTGCATCTGTCGGGTCTGTTCTCCCACTACTATGTGAAGAAGGCGTACCATTACGAGCTGACGCAGGAAGAGGAGCTTTTAAGCGGCGTGACGGTGCGGGTGCTGGACGACGCCTTTCTCGCGGACTGCATCATGACGATGGACGACGGGTTTGAGACTGTCGGAGACGTGCAGAAGGCGGAAAAGATCGGCGGCTACCTGTCCGCGGACACTGTCGTGGGAGGAAGCGGCTATATCGTCGTGCTGGACCGGGTGGACACATGGATCTCGGTGACCGGAAGCGCGGCGGCCGTGGCGGCGGCAGGGCTGCTATTGTGGCTGATCCGGGTACAGAAGCTGAAAAAGCAAAAGAAGGAAAATGAAAGCGTACGCGAAGACAAGGAGTAAAGGATCCGTCATTTGCTATTATCAGGGAAGTGTGGTACACTGGATACAATGCAGGCGGGATCGCGCCGCAGGGAGACGTGTCCGGGACGAAGCATACACTCTGCCAGCCTCAGGACAAATATAATCTCAGAGAGGTGAAGACCATGAAGATTTTAGTAACTGGAGGAGCAGGGTATATTGGAAGCCACACCTGTGTGGAGCTGCTGAACGAGGGCTATGAGGTCGTCGTCATGGATAACCTGTACAACGCCAGTCCGAAGGCGCTGGATCGGGTGCAGCAGATCACGGGAAAGGCCGTAACATTTTATGAGGCGGATATGCTGGATCAGCCGGCCATGGAGCGCATTTTCGAGGCGGAGAAGCCCGACGCGGTCATCCATTTTGCAGGCTACAAGGCAGTGGGAGAGTCGGTGGTAAAGCCGATCGAATACTACCACAACAATATGACCGGCACGCTGCTTTTGTGCGACACGATGCGCAGGCACGGCGTGAAAAATATCATCTTCAGCTCCTCCGCCACGGTCTACGGAGATCCTCTGGAGATCCCCATCACGGAGAACTGCCCGAAGCAGAGCCCGACCAATCCCTACGGACAGACGAAGACGATGCTGGAGCAGGTGCTCATGGACATTCACCGGGCGGATCCGGAGTGGAACGTGACGCTTCTTCGTTATTTCAATCCGATCGGCGCCCACAAGTCGGGACTGATCGGCGAAGACCCGAAGGGCATTCCGAACAATCTGCTGCCGTATGTGGCGCAGGTGGCCATCGGAAAGCTCAAATGCGTGGGCGTCTTCGGAAACGACTACGATACGCCGGACGGCACGGGCGTGCGCGATTATATCCATGTGGTGGATCTGGCCCGCGGCCATGTGAAGGCGCTGGAGAAATTCCGGGAAAATAAAGGCGTGCTGATCTACAACCTGGGAACCGGCAACGGATACAGCGTGCTTCAGGTCATCCAGGCGTTCGGAAAGGCGTGCGGCAAGGAGATCCCGTACGAGATCAAGCCGCGCCGCGCGGGCGACATCGCCACCTGCTACTGCGATCCGTCCAAGGCGAAAGCGGAGCTTGGATGGGAAGCGCAGTACGGCATCGACGAGATGTGCGCGGACTCGTGGAGATGGCAGACGCAGAACCCGAACGGCTACAACGATCCGGAATAGAGCGGACGGCTGCTGAAACGGGATATGAGGGATACGGAAAGAATGAAGATTGTTTTGGTGTGTTATTCCGGGAGCTCGGCCAGCATCCTCAGAGACCGGATGCTGGCATGGGCCAGAGCGAATCTCATAGAGGCGGATGTGATCGTCTCCTCTCTGGCTGGTCTGGACGACGACAGGGAGGACGCGGATATCGTGCTGGTGGGGCCTCAGGTGCGCTGCGCGCTGGCCAACATCAGAGAGCGGGTACCGGCAAGGATCCCGGTCGTCGCCGTGGATACCAGAGACTACGGCATGGCCAAAGGAGATCGGGTCATGCAGGAGGCGCTGGAGGAAATCCGCAGGACAAAAGAGAAGGAAGTGCATATGGGCTGAAGAAAAAAGCAGGAGATCCGCGAAACTCCTGCTTTTTTGTGCGATACGCCCTGCAAGCGGCTGCCGTGCTCGCACGAGCAGCCATTTGCGGGGCAACGGACAGCGAACAGCCTTGCTGTGAGCTGGCTGCGATACGCCCTGCAAGCGGCTGCCGTGCTCGCACGGGCAGCCATTTGCGGGGCAACGGACAGCGAACAGCTCTGCTGTGAGCTGGCTACGATATGCCTTGCTGTGAGCTGGCTGTGGTATCGCGGATATGCTTTAGTTGTCGTCCTCAGCGTCCTTGTTGCTGCTGTAAACGGTACGCTTTCTGGCCATCGCGTCGCTCTCCAGATACTCGTCGTAGGTGGTGATCTTGTCGATGATGGAGCCGTTCGGCAGGATCTCGATGATCCGGTTGGCCGTGGTCTGGACGATCTGGTGGTCGCGGGAGGAGAACAGAAGCACTCCCGGGAACTTGATCAGCCCGTTGTTCAGCGCCGTGATGGACTCCATGTCCAGATGGTCCGTGGGCTCGTCCAGGATCAGCACGTTGGCGCCGGAGATCATAAGCTTCGACAGCATACAGCGCACCTTCTCGCCTCCGGACAGGACGCGCACCTTCTTGACGCCGTCCTCGCCCGCGAAGAGCATCCGGCCAAGGAAGCCGCGGACGTAGGTCACGTCCTTGATCTCGGAATACTGGGTCAGCCAGTCCACGATGATATCGTCGTTGTCAAACTCTTTCGTGTTGTCCTTCGGGAAATAGGACTGGGAGGTGGTCACGCCCCACTTGTACGTTCCCTCGTCCGGCTCCAGTTCGCCTGCGAGGATGCGGAACAGCGTCGTCTTGGCGAACTCGTTGCTGCCTACAAAGGCCACCTTGTCGTCATGTCCGAGGATGAAGGAGACGTTGTCCAGCACCTTCACGCCGTCGATGGTTTTGGAGATCCCCTCCACCGTCAGCACCTCGTTTCCGATCTCGCGGTTGGGGCGGAAGTCGATGTACGGATATTTCCGGCTGGAGGGACGGATCTCGTCCAGCTGGATCTTCTCCAGCGCCTTCTTTCTGGAGGTCGCCTGCTTGGATTTGGAAGCGTTGGCCGAGAAGCGGGAGATAAATTCCTGCAGCTCCTTGATCTTTTCCTCCTTCTTCTTGTTGGCCTCCTTCATCTGGCGGATCAGAAGCTGGCTGGACTCGTACCAGAAATCGTAGTTTCCGGCGTAGAGCTGGATCTTGCCGTAGTCGATGTCCGCCGTGTGGGTACATACCTTGTTCAGGAAATAGCGGTCGTGGGAGACCACGATCACCGTGTTCTCAAAATTGATCAGGAACTCCTCCAGCCATGCGATGGCGTCCAGATCCAGATGGTTGGTGGGCTCGTCCAGAAGCAGGATGTCCGGGTTTCCGAACAGCGCCTGCGCCAGCAGCACCTTCACTTTCTGGGCGCCGGTCAGATCCTTCATGAGCGTGTAGTGGAGATCCGTCTCGATGCCGAGGCCGTTCAGCAGCGTGGCGGCGTCGGACTCGGCCTCCCAGCCGTCCATGTCCGCAAATTCGGCCTCCAGCTCGCTGGCCCGGATGCCGTCCTCGTCGGAGAAATCCTCCTTGGCGTAGATGGCGTCCTTCTCCTTCATGATCTCGTAGAGCCGCGCATTTCCCATGATGACCGTGTCGAGCACCGTGTACTCGTCATACTGGAAGTGATCCTGCTTTAAAAAGGAGAGGCGCTGTCCCGGCGTGATGGCGATCTCGCCGCTGGTGGACTCCAGCTCGCCCGACAGGATCTTCAGAAACGTGGATTTTCCCGCGCCGTTGGCTCCGATCAGCCCGTAGCAGTTCCCTTCCGTAAATTTAATATTGACGTCCTCAAAGAGGGCTTTTTTTCCGATCCGTAAAGTTACATTGTTCGCACTGATCATATTCAAACCTCATATCGCTGTAATTCTTGTTTTATAAGCCACGTCTACCATTATACATAAACAAGCCTGATTTTCAAGAAAATAATGAAAAATATGCTTTAGAAATGCGCCGGATTATGATATGATAGAGACATCAAATACTTCTTATTCTTATGGGAGGAACTCATTTATGAGAAAAATATTGTTTGCAGCCTCAGAGTGCGTGCCGTTTGTCAAGACGGGGGGACTTGCGGATGTGTGCGGCGCGCTGCCGAAGGGATTCAACAAGGACGAGTGGGACGTGCGCGTGGTCATGCCCAACTACACCTGCATCCCCGATCAGTTCAGGAACAATTTCAAGTACATCACGCATTTTTACATGGGTACGGGAACCTACAATCCGGGAGCCCACGTGGGCGTGATGACTTATGAATACGAAGGAGTCACCTACTACTTTATCGACAATCTGGTGTATTTCGGCGGATCCAAGCCCTACGGGGATTTCCGCTCGGATATTGAGAAGTTTGCGTTTTTTGACAAGGCGGTGCTGTCGATCCTTCCGATCGTGGGCTTCCGCCCGGATCTGATCCACTGCCACGACTGGCAGACGGGACTGATCCCGGTCTATCTGAAGACGGAGTTCGCGGCGGGTGAATTTTATCGCGGCATCAAGACGATCATGACGATCCACAACCTGAGATTCCAGGGCATCTGGGACATTGAGACGATGCAGGGCCTGACCGGACTTCCGGATTATGTGTTCACGCCCGACAAGCTGGAGTACAAGCGGGACGCCAACATGCTCAAGGGCGGACTTGTGTATGCGGACTACATCACGACGGTCAGCGAGACGTACGCCTACGAGATTCAGACGCCCCAGTACGGCGAGGGGCTGGACGGCCTGCTCAGCGCAAGGCACATGGATCTGCGGGGCATCGTCAACGGCATCGACTACGACATCTGGAACCCGAAGACCGACGGAAAGATTGACGCCAAATACAGCGAAAAGAACTTTAAGAAAGGCAAGGCGGCCAACAAGAAGGCGCTGCAGGAGGCGCTGGGCCTGACGGTGGATGAGAACAAGATGATGATCGGCCTGATTTCACGGCTGACGGATCAGAAAGGTCTGGATCTGATCGCCGAGGTCATGGAGCAGATCGTGGACGACAACACGCAGCTGGTGGTCATCGGCACCGGCGACGAGCGGTATGAAAATATGTTCCGCCATTATGCATGGAAATATCCGGATAAGGTATCCGCTAATATTTATTATGCGGATGAGCTGTCCCACAAGCTCTATGCGGCGGCGGACGCGTTCCTCATGCCGTCGGCCTTCGAGCCGTGCGGCCTGACGCAGCTGATCTCGTTCCGCTACGGCACGGTGCCCATCGTGCGGGAGACCGGAGGCCTCAAGGACACAGTGGAGCCCTACAATGAGTATGAGGGAAAAGGAGACGGCTTCTCCTTCGACAACTACAATCCGTGGGATATGATGGAGGTCATCAACTACGCCAAGTACACCTATTTCGTGCATCGCAAGGAGTGGGATGAGCTGGTGGCGAGAGGGATGAAGAAGGACTTCTCGTGGGATGCTTCCAGATACAAATATGAAGGAATCTATTCCTGGCTGATCGGCTGGTAACGCGGCCGGGAGACGGCGGCCCCCTCGGGGGCCGCCGTTTTTGGGGCAACAGTTCAGCCAGCCGGGAGCGCGTCAGCGCGGCTTTGCGAATGGCGCGGGCTGGACTGTTACTAAAGGCGTGCCCTATGACACATAGATGCTCCGCAAGGATCGCCAGCTCACAGCAAAGCTGTTCGCTGTCCGTTGCCCTGCAAATGGCTGCCCGT
>JAUNHB010000003.1:0-22836 GCA_030524125.1 Eubacteriales bacterium
CTCGCACGGGCAGCCATTTGCAGGGCAACGGACAGCGAACAGCTTTGCTGTGAGCCGGCTGTGGTATCGCGGCGGATAGGGGAAGAAAATCTTCCCCTGTCCGATGCTGTCCGGCGGTAAAAATGCAGAAAAAAGGAGCGAAAAAGATGAGCAGATATACAAAGAAGGACATTCTGGAAATGGTGGAAGACGAGGATGTGGAGTTTATCCGGCTTCAGTTTACCGACCTGTTTGGAAATATGAAAAATCTGGCGATCACGGCCAGCCATCTGAGAAAGGCGCTGGACAACAAGGTCATGTTCGACGGCTCCTCCGTGGAGGGCTTCGTGCGCGTGGAGGAGAGCGACATGTATCTGTACCCGGATTACAGCACGTTCGTCACGTTCCCGTGGAGACCCCAGCAGGGCAAGGTGGCGCGTCTGATCTGCGACGTGTACCGGCCCGACGGGACGTGCTACGAGGGAGATCCCAGATACATTTTAAAGAAGGTGGTCAGCGAGGCCGCCGCTCTGGGCTACACGTTCAACGTGGGGCCGGAGTGCGAATTTTTCCTCTATCACATGGACGACGATGGTCTACCCACCAACATCACCCACGAGCAGGCAGGGTATTTTGACATGGGGCCGCTGGACTTCGGAGAGAACGCCAGACGGGATATGGTCATGACGCTGGAGGACATGGGATTTGAGGTGGAGGCGTCCCACCATGAAAATTCCCCGGCGCAGCATGAGATCGATTTTAAATACGACGAGGCGCTGGCCACCGCCGACAATATCATGACCTTCAAACTGGCGGTCAAGACCATCGCCAAGCGCCACGGACTGCACGCCACGTTCATGCCCAAGCCGAAAAACGGCGTGGACGGCTCCGGCATGCACATCAACATGTCCCTGTCCCGAGACGGAAGAAATATTTTCCAGGATGCGAAGGACAAAAACGGACTCAGTCAGGAGGCTTACTATTTTCTCGGAGGACTGATCCGGCATGTGGAGGCCATGACGCTGATCCTGAATCCCATCGTCAACTCCTACAAGCGTCTGGTGCCGGGATATGAAGCGCCATCCTGTATTGCGTGGTCGGCCAGAAACCGGACGCCGCTCGTGCGCATTCCGGGTACGAGAGGGGAGGATACGCGTCTGGAACTCAGGAGCCCGGATCCGTCCTGCAATCCGTATCTGGCGCTGGCGCTCTGCCTGGCGGCCGGACTGGACGGCATCAAAAACAAGATACTGCCCCCAGAGCCGATGGAGGGCGACATGAACGCCGTGTCCGGCGAGGAGCTGGCGTCGCGGGGGATCCGCTGCCTTCCGAGAAACCTCAAGGAGGCGGTGGAGGCGTTCCGGAAGGATCCGCTGATGGCGGAGACGCTGGGGGAGGACGTGTGTCGGAAATATGCCGAGGCCAAGAAAAAGGAATGGGAGGCCTACAACGAGCAAGTGTCCCAGTGGGAGCTTGACAACTATCTTCTGCGAATCTGACCCGACAGTTCAGCCAGCCGGGAGTGACAGGATAAAATCGTGCCTGCACGGATTTTGTCCTGCTGCTCCCGGCTGAGGGAGCGCCATATCATGAGCAAAGATAGCCGCGCAGCGGCGGATAGCGCGTCAGCGCGGCTCCTCGAATGGCTCAGCTCCCCGAACGACGCGGGCTGAACGGCTCTTGTTTTGCCTGCGGGAAGTGACGACGGGACAGAAAGGGGCATGATAGATTGAACAGTATCATTGTGGTCTTTCCCAAGACGGAAGACGGAAAAAGCATCCGCAATCTGCTGACGCGGCACGGCTACGACGTGACGGCTGTGTGCACGCTTGGATCTCAGGCGCTCAACTGTATCGACATGATGAACGACGGCGTGATCGTCTGCGGCTATAAATTTTCGGACATGTATTACTTTGATTTGAAAAACGCGCTCCCGCAGGGGTTCGATATGCTTCTGCTGGCGTCGGCCCGCGTGTGCGCCGAATGTTCGGACCCGGGGATTGTCTGCGTTCCGATGCCGCTGAAGGTGCAGGATCTGATGAACACGCTGGAAATGATGTGCATGAATCAGGCCAGACGCAGGAAAAAGAAGAGAACCGGGCCGAGGCAGCGATCAGAGGAGGAGACGAAGGTCCTGTGGGAGGCAAAGGAGATCCTCATGGAGCGGAATCATATGACGGAGGAGGAAGCGCACCGCTATATCCAGAAGTGCAGCATGGACAGCGGGACCTCCCTTGCGGAGACTGCCAGAATGGTCATCAGCATGACGAAGATATAGTAACAGTTCAGCCAGCCGGGAGCGCGTCAGCGCGGCTCCTCGAATGGCGCGGGCTGAACTGTCACAAGATATGGCTTGTACGCGGCCGCTCTTTTTGGTATAGTAAAGACATTGAAGGAGGGGTCGGAGTATGAGATTTACAAAGATGCAGGGCGCGGGAAACGACTATGTCTATGTGGACTGCACGAAGGAGGGGCTGAAGGACGCGTCCGCGGCGGCGCGTTATGTGAGCGACCGACATTTCGGGATCGGATCGGACGGGCTGATCCTGATCCGAAGCTCGGACTGCGCCGATTTTCGGATGGATATGTATAATGCGGACGGCTCCAGAGGCGAGATGTGCGGGAACGGCATCCGCTGCGTAGCCAAATATGTGTACGATCACGGCCTGACGGACAGAGACGAGATCAGCGTGGAGACGCTGGCCGGGATCAAATACCTGAAGCTGACCGTGGAGGACGGCAAGGTGACGTCGGTCCGGGTCAATATGGGAAAGCCGGTGCTGAAGCCGGAGGAGATCCCGGTGCTGGCAGACGGCGATCAGGCGGTGAGGGAACCGCTGGAGGCGTGCGGACGGCAGTGGGAGATGACCTGCGTGTCCATGGGAAATCCTCATGCGGTCGTATTTATCGACACGCCGGTGAGAGAGTTTGCTCTGGAGGAGTTCGGCCCTTCCTTTGAAAATCATTCCCGGTTTCCGAGGAGGATCAACACGGAGTTTGCCAGAGTGCTGGATGAGAGCACGATCGAGATGAGAGTCTGGGAGCGGGGAGCGGGCGAGACGCTGGCCTGCGGGACCGGAGCGTGCGCCACGGCGGTGGCGGCGGCGCTGAACGGCCTGTGCGGCCGGGAGGTCACGGTGCGGCTGCTGGGCGGAGATCTGAAGATCGAATGGAAGGAAGAGGACGGCTGCGTCTACATGACGGGCCCGGCGGCGACAGTGTTCGACGGAGAGATCCGGCTGCCGGACGGCATGGAATAGACGGAGGCCGGAAGGAAAGATGACAGAGCTCTGGAACAAAGGGAAGAAGACGATCTACGTTATTTTGTTTGCCATATTGATTCCCGTAAGCGGCTACATTTTCTACGGGGCGCTGGATACGCTGCGCTATGCCGGCGCTCTGCAGGAGATCCTGCAGGGGAAGCTGGTTCCTGTATTTTTGCTGGGAACCTCTTTTTTGTTCTGCATTTTATTTCTCGGCCTGTTCCGCAAAGTGAAGCCGTTTGTGAAGGCTCGCTGGGGAGCGGCGGTTCCCGCCGCCTTCGCGATCATGCTGGCGGTTCAGGTCGTTTTTGTACTGACGGTGCGCACGTCTCTCAGGCAGGATCATCTGAAGATCTTCGACACGGCCGTGTCGCTGCTGGACGGCGGTACGGTCGCGGACACGCATTTCAAAAGCTATTTCATGAAATATCCCAACAACATTCCGATGTGCCTTTTCACCTGCGGCTGGCTGAAGCTTGCGTCCGCGGCGGGGATCCCGCGGACGTTCTGGATGGACTTTATAAAGCTTGTCAATCTGGCTTTCATGAACGTGGGGCTCTGGTGCGCGTTCCGCCTTGTGTGCCGGTACCGTTCCAGGCGGATGGGGATCGGATTTCTCCTGCTGGTCATGGTCAATCCGCTGTGGTATCTGCTGGGACAGATGTACTATACGTCCACGATCTCGCTGGCCTTTTCCATGGGAGGGATCGCGCTCTTTGACAGGGCGCGGAGGGCCGATCCGGGACTTGGAAAATATCTCTCCTATTTCTGTGTGGGAATCCTGCTGGCGGCGGGATATGAGATCCGGGCCACGGTGATCCTGACGCTGGTGTCGCTGGCGGTCTACGGTCTGCTTCAGGTCAGGAAGCCGCGCGTCTCCCGGGGAATGCTCTCGGCGCTGGCCGTGACGGCGGGATTTCTGCTGACCGTCGGCGCATACGGAGCGGCGGAGAAACAATACGCGGGCTTTGATCCGGGGGAGACCGGATACCCTGCCGTGCACTGGGTCATGATGAGCGCGCAGGGAGAGGGGCAGTACAACAGCACCGACGACGCTTACACCGGCTCTTTTGATACGAAGGAGGAGAGGAGCGCGGCGGACTGGCAGAGACTCAGGGAGCGGATCGCCGACATGGGGCCCGGCGGACTTCTGACCCTGTTCCGCAACAAGATGCGCGTGGCTTTTTCCGACGGGACCGACGATTACTACGCGCTCTTTCGGACGATGCAGGAGACGTCCCCGCTTCAGGCCTACATCAACGGCGGCCGGAGCGACTATCTGGCCCTCTATCTGCACAGCTATCACGGGATGCTGACGGGGATGATCCTGCTGGCGTTTTTGTGGAGGGCGTTTCGGGGAGGGAGAAGTTTTCTGGACGTGCTGGCCGTCAACATCTGCGGCGGATATCTGTTCTATCTGATCTGGGAGGTGGATCAGGCGTACAGTATTCCGTTCATGCTGATGCTGCTTGTCTGGGCGGCGGAGGGGATCGCGCTTCTGGAGGCGGACTTCCGCCATCTGGTCCGGTCGCTCCCGCCGGTGGACGCGGTCGTGGCGGTGGGAGCCGGAGGAGCGGTCCTCGTATTGCTGGGAACGGTGCTGGCCGTGGGCCGCGCGCGTCTTCCGGTGCGGGACTATGCGGTGCTCCAGGATCAGGAGACAAGCAACCTGCTGACGCTCAATGACAGCTTTTCCCAGACCTTCCGGACGGATCGGGCGTTCGATCATGTGGATCTGTGGGTGGCGAACTGGGACGGGGCGGCAAACGATTCGGTCTATGCGGTGGAGATCCTCGACGAGTCGGGAGCGACCGTGGCGGAGGGAACCATCATCGGGGCCGAGGCTCCGTGCATGGAGGCGGTGTCGCTGTCCTTTAGCCGGGTGGAGCCGGAGCGGGAGCAGACCTACACGATCAGAGTTTCGCTTCAGAATCCGGACTGCGCGATCCGGACGGATTTTCTCTATTATCAGAGCGCGTGGGATATGTATGCGGACGGCGCGCTGTACGCGTCGCCGGACGGGACGCAGGAGGAGAGCGAGCAGACCGGCGTGGATCTGGCGTTTGCGGTGTATGAAGAGTAACAGTTCAGCCAGCCGGGAGTGACAGGCCAGAATCGTGCTTGCACGAATTGTGGCCTGTTGCTCCCGGCTGAGGGAGCGCCGGATCATGAGCAAAGATAATGTTACGATTCACAGCCGATATGGATCTGTGGACAGACTCGTCATGCTTGCATGTAAGAGGCTGGCGGCAGAGCCATATCGAGCCTGCGAAGCAGGAACTCCGCCCACATAAGCAGTCTTAGCTCCGAAGGAGCGGAACTGGAGCCTCGCAGAGGCGACGAGTGCGCATGCGGGCGGAGAGCTGTGAATCGTAATAAGGTAGCCGCGTAAGCGGCGGGGAGCGCGTCAGCGCGGCTTTGCGAATGGCGCGGGCTGAACGGTTACGAACTGTTACGAAAACCAGAAGAAACCCCTTGCATTTGCGGAAAAGTTATGCTAGGATGAGTCATACATAAGAAAAGGCGGAGAACAAGACTCTTGTCCTGCAGAGACCGACAGGAATACAGCGCCGCCGACTGAGAGCGCTGTTTGGAGGAGCGGACGAAGGGAACACTTGGGAGCCGGCTGGCCGAAGGAAGAGTAGGTCAGACCCGTGGCATACGTTACATGCAGGAATGAGAGGAACCCTTCCGCCCAAGCGGGGAAGGCGTTCAATGCGGGTGGTACCGCGGGAACCGAAAGCACAGGCGTCCCGTCCCGGAGTAGTCGATATACTCCGCGGCGGGAGGCTTTTTTTGTATCATAGGGTGCGCCTTACGATAAAAAAAGATCCGCGGGATCGCACTGCGGCGGATCGGAATGATGTCGCTTAAGCGACCCGGCGGAGTATCCGGATCAGCACGAGAAAAACAGGAGGAATGCAACCATGGAATTTATGACAGGAGTAAAGAAAACCGACGTTCTGGAGCTCGCCGGGCTTCAGGACAGGGCGCTCATCGGCCAGAGCGTGAAGGTCAACGGCGCGGTCCACACGATCCGCGACATGGGCGACGTGGCCTTTGTGGTGCTCAGAAAGCGGGACGGACTGGTGCAGTGCGTCTACGAGGAGGGAAAGGCAGGATTTGACCTGAAGGACTTAAAGGAGGCCTCCACGGTGGAGATCGAGGGCATCCTGAACGAAGAGCAGCGTGCTCCGGGCGGGATCGAGATCCGGATCCGCGCGCTGAAGATCCTCTCCCAGCCCAGCGCGCCCATGCCGCTTCCTATCGCGAAATGGAAGCTCAACACGTCGCTGGACGCCAAGCTGAACATGCGCTCCGTCTCCCTCAGAAACGTGCGCGAGCGGGCGAAATTCAAGCTTCAGGAGGGCATCGTCAAGGGATTCCGGGATTTCCTCTATCAGGAGGGCTTCACCGAGATCCACACGCCGAAGATCGGGGCCAAGAGCGCGGAGGGAGGAGCGAACCTGTTCAAGCTGGAATATTTCCATCGTCCGGCGGTGCTCCAGCAGTCCCCCCAGCTGTACAAGCAGATGATGGTGGGCGTGTTCGACCGGGTCTTCGAGACCGCGCCGGTGTTCCGCGCCGAGAAGCACAACACGAAGCGTCACCTGAACGAGTACACGTCGCTGGACTTCGAGATGGGCTACATCGACAGCTTTGAGGATATCATGGCCATGGAGACCGGATTTCTCCAGTACACCATGAAGCTTCTGGAGACCGAATACGCGAAGGAGCTGAAGATCCTGAACATCACGCTGCCGAAGACCGACCGGATCCCGGCTGTGCGCTTCGACAGGGCGAAGGAGCTGGTGGCGGAGAAATACAACCGCAAGATCCGCAACCCCTTCGATCTGGAGCCGGAGGAGGAGGCGCTGATCGGGCAGTATTTCAAGGAAGAGTACGACGCGGATTTCGTGTTCGTCACCCACTATCCGACCAAGAAGCGTCCCTTCTACGCCATGGACGATCCGGAGGATACCCGTTTCACGCTGAGTTTCGACCTTCTGTATCACGGTCTGGAGATCACCACGGGCGGACAGCGTATCCACGACTATCAGGCGCTGCGGGACAAGATCGCGGAGCGGGGCATGGACGAGGAAGGACTGGAGCAGTATCTGGATACGTTCCGCTATGGAATGCCGCCCCACGGCGGACTGGGCATCGGTCTGGAGCGACTGACCATGAAGCTGGTGGGCGAGGACAACGTCCGCGAGACCACGCTGTATCCGAGGGACCTGTCGAGACTGGAGCCGTAACGCAACGAGAGAAGGAGAGAGACCATGGCAAATATCATTTCTGATGAAACCATCGAGTATGTAGGCATCCTTGCGAAGCTGGAGCTTTCTTCCGAAGAGAAAGAGCAGGCCAAGAAGGATATGGGAAATATGCTGGACTATATCGACATGCTGAATCAGCTGGACACAGAAGGCGTGGAGCCCATGTCCCACGTATTTCCGGTGCACAACGTGTTCCGGGAGGACGTGGTGACCAACGGGGACGGACACGAGAAGACACTGGCCAACGCACCGGCGCGCAAGGAAGACGCGTTCAAGGTGCCGAAGACCGTAGAGTAAGGAGGGCGGCAAACCATGAATCTGATGAGTCTGACTGCCGTAGAGCTGGGAAAAAAGATCAAAGCCGGTGAAGTCACCGCCGTGGACGCGGCGAAGGCGGCGCTGGAGCAGATCAAAAAGCTGGACGGCGAATACAACTGCTATGTGACGGTGGACGAGGAGGCCGCGCTCCGGGAGGCGGAGGAGGTCCAGAAAAGAATCGACGCAGGCGAGCTGACCGGCCCGCTGGCCGGAGTGCCCGTGGCCGTCAAGGATAATATGTGCACGGAAGGGACGCTGACCACCTGCAGCTCAAAGATCCTGTACAATTTCAGGCCGACCTACACGGCGGAGGCCGTGCTGAACCTGAAAAAAGCCGGAGCCGTCGTCATCGGCAAGACCAACATGGACGAGTTCGCCATGGGAAGCACCACCGAGACGTCGCACTTCGGCCCCACGAAAAATCCGTGGAACCCGGAGCATGTGCCCGGCGGCTCCTCGGGAGGAAGCTGCGCGGCCGTGGCGGCGGAGGAGTGCGCCTTCGCGCTGGGCTCCGACACCGGCGGCTCCATCCGTCAGCCCAGCTCCTTCTGCGGCGTGACGGGCATCAAGCCCACCTACGGAACGGTGTCCCGTTACGGACTGATCGCCTACGGTTCCTCGCTGGATCAGATCGGGCCGGTCTGCAAGGATGTGACCGACTGCGCCACGGTGCTGGAGGCCATCGCCTCCTACGACCCGAAGGACAGCACGTCTGTGAAGCGGGAGTCCTATGATTTCACCTCTGCGCTGGTGGACAACGTGAAGGGACTGCGCATCGGTATTCCGCGGGATTATCTCGGGGAAGGGCTGGATCCGGAGGTCAGAGAGCACATTCTGGCGGCGGCGAAGACGCTGGAGGAGAAGGGAGCCGTGATCGAGGAGTTCGACTTAAGCCTCGTGGAGTACGCGATCCCCGCCTACTACGTCATCGCCTCGGCGGAGGCCAGCTCCAATCTGGCCCGCTTCGACGGCGTGAAATACGGCTATCGGACGCAGGAGTACACCGGCCTTCACAACATGTATAAAAAATCCAGAAGCGAGGGCTTCGGCCCCGAGGTGAAGCGCCGCATCATGCTGGGCTCCTTTGTCTTAAGCTCCGGCTATTACGACGCTTACTATCTGAAGGCGCTTAGGACGAAGGCGCTGATCAAGCAGGCGTTCGACCGCGCATTTGCGAAATACGACGTGATCCTCGGGCCGGCCGCGCCTACCACCGCGCCGAAGCTCGGAGAGTCTTTAAGCGACCCCATCAAGATGTATCTGGGCGATATTTACACCATTTCCGTCAATCTGGCGGGTCTGCCCGGCATCAGCGTGCCCTGCGGCACGGACAAGAACGGCCTGCCCATCGGCCTGCAGCTCATCGGCGACTGCTTTCAGGAGCACAACATCATCCGGGCGGCCTACGCGTATGAGCAGACGAGAGCCTACGAGCGCTGCGCGGCGGCGAAGGCGCAGGATTAAAGGAGGAGAGAGAAGATGAGCAAACAGTATGAAACCGTCATCGGTCTGGAGGTTCATGTGGAGCTTGCCACCAAGACCAAGATCTTCTGCTCCTGCAGCACCGAATTTGGAGGAGCGCCCAACAGCCACACCTGCCCGGTGTGCACCGGTATGCCCGGTTCCCTGCCGGTCCTGAACAGACAGGTGGTGGAGTACGCGGCGGCCGTGGGGCTTGCCACCAACTGTACGATCACCCAGAACTGCAAGTTTGACCGGAAAAATTATTTTTACCCGGACAACCCGCAGAACTATCAGATCTCCCAGCTCTACTACCCCATCTGCCGCAACGGCTACGTGGAGGTGGACACCCCGGCGGGCCCGAAGAAGATCGGCATCCACGAGATCCACATGGAGGAGGACGCCGGAAAGCTGATCCACGACGAGTGGGAGGACTGCTCCCTTGTGGACTTCAACCGCTCCGGCGTGCCGCTGATCGAGATCGTGTCCGAGCCGGACATGAGAAATGCGGACGAGGTCATCGCGTACCTTGAGAAGCTGCGTCTGATCATCCAGTATCTGGGCGCTTCGGACTGCAAGCTTCAGGAGGGATCCATGCGCGCGGACGTGAACCTGTCGGTCCGCGAGGCGGGAAGCGACAAGCTGGGAACCAGAACGGAGATGAAGAACCTGAACTCCTTCAAGGCCATCGCCCACGCCATCGAGGGCGAGCGGGAGCGCCAGATCGAGCTTCTGGAGATGGGGCGTCCGGTCATCCAGGAGACGAGACGCTGGGACGACAACAAAGAGGCGTCCCACGCCATGCGCTCCAAGGAGGACGCGCAGGACTACCGGTATTTCCCGGAGCCGGATCTGGTGCCCATCATCATCAGCGACGAGTGGCTCGCCGCCATCCGCGCCCGTCAGCCGGAGCTTCGGACCGAGAAGCTGATCCGCTACAAGAAGGATTTTGACATTCCGGACTACGACGCGCAGATCATCACCTCCGCCAAGAAGATGGCGGACATTTTCGAGGCCACCACGGCCATCTGCGGGAAACCGAAGAAGGTGTCCAACTGGCTCATGGTGGAGACCATGCGCCTGATGAAGGAGCACGACATGGAGGCGGACGACCTGACCTTCTCGCCGGAAAATCTGGCGAAGCTCATCGAGCTGGCCGAGGCCGGAACCGTCAACAGCTCCGTGGCGAAGGAAGTGTTCGAGAAAATCTTCCTGGAGGACATCGATCCCGACAAGTACGTGGAAGAGCACGGCCTGAAGACCGTCAACGACGAGGGAGCTCTCCGGAGCACCGTCGAGCAGGTCATCGCCGACAATCCCCAGTCCGTGGAGGACTACCGGAACGGCAAGGAGAAGGCCCTCGGATTCCTCGTCGGCCAGACCATGAAGGCCATGAAGGGAAAAGCCAACCCCGGCATGGTGAATCAGATTTTGAAAGAGCTTTTGTAAAAGAGAGAGAGGCAGCGGCATGTTTCCGCTGCCTTTTCGTGCGGTCTGGGGCTGGTTTTTTCGGGATCCGGAGCCGCCGCGCGAATCGGTTGACAAGACAGTAGAATCATTGTAAGATGATCGAGGAATAAATAAAAGTGTCTGTAGCAATACAGAAGAATAGGGAAATGGGTAAAAGCCCATACGGTGCCGCCACTGTGAGGATGTTTTCTTGTCCGGCGCCTTTCTTTGGGAAGGCGGGCCACTGCGAAACGCGGGAAGGCTGGAGAAGAAGGAAAAGTCCGAGTCAGGAGACCTGCTTTTATTTTGTATTTATTTTCACGGGTCATGAAAATAGATATAAATAGACGAAGTTTTGTGTTATGAGAGATGCTTTTATTCCGCTGCGCCGTTTGCCGGAGTAAGGCATTTTTTTTGCGGCGAGATCATCAAAAGACAAGAAGGAGAGAGACAGAATGAAAAAGAAGATCGTAAGTGTCATGTTGTGCGCCGCGCTGGCGGCGCAGGCTGCGGGCTGCGGAGGGGGGAGCCGGAGCGGCGGCCGACGCCGTAGAGCAGGAGGCTTCTGAGGAAGCCGGTGCAGAGGAGCAGGACGCGCAGCCGGAGGAGACCGGCGATGCCGGAGAGACGGCGCAGGTCAACGAGGTCACGGACGTGACCGGGCGTCAGGTGGAGGTTCCGGCCAACGCAAGCCATGTGGTGCTGCTTCCGGGCCCGGCCTACGAAAAGACGATGATACTGGGAGTGACCGACCGGGTGGGCGGGATCCTCAAATCCTGCAGGACAAGCTGGGCGGAGCTGATCCATCCGGAGATCAGCGATCTGGTCATTTTCGACAGCTCCACGACGCCCAACGTGGAGGAGATGATGAGTCTCGGAGCGGAATTTGTGATCTGCCATGACTACGCGGAGCTGAACGCGCAGCTTGACGAGCTTCAGATCCCCTATGTCATCACCCAGTGCAGCGGGGAGCTGCCGTACAGCGATCTGGAAGGATTCCTCGCGTTCCAGAAGACGGAGATCAACGCGATCGCGGAGGCCTTCGGAGGCGACGCCCTGGAGCGGGCGGCGGCATGGTGCGATTACTTTGACGAGAAAGTGTCCTACGTGCGGGAGCGCACGGATGATCTGACGGACGAGGAGCGCCCGCGCGTGTACTACGCCCGCTCGGACGAGGGACTTGTGACGTTCTCGCAGAATTCCTATCCGCAGTATCTGGTGGAGATGGCGGGAGGCAACTATGTGGCCAAGGATACGCCGGAGGAGATGAACAGCACGCTGACCATCGAGCAGATCATGGAGTGGGATCCGCAGATCATCTTCATGGGACGCATGAACGACACGTCCATCATCACGGACAACGAGGCGTGGAGCGGGATCAGCGCAGTGAAGGAAGGAAAGGTGTATTTAAGTCCCAGCGGCGTGTTCAACTGGGATTACAGCGGAGAGAGCGTGCTTTTGATGCTGTATCTGGCGAAGAACATCCATCCGGATCTGTTTGAGGATCTGAACATGGAGGACGAGATCAAATATTATTATGAGACGTTCTACGGTTATGAGCTGAGCGACGAGAATGTGCAGAACATTCTGAACCACATGGATCCGGCGGCGCAGTAGACGATATGAAGGAAAAGAGAAGAGGGATCCTGCCGCTTCTCGCGGGAATCTGCGTCGTGCTGTTCTGCGCGGGCATGTGCGCCGGGAGGTACCGGCTGACGCTCCGGGAGCTGATGGTCATTCTGGCGTCCCGGTTTGCGGACATCCCGGCGACATGGTCGCAGAACGCGGACAACGTGGTGTGGGCGGTGCGCCTGCCCCGCATGTGCGGCGCGTTTCTGGTCGGAGCGGCGCTGTCTTTGTCCGGCGCGACCTATCAGGGGATCTTTCAGAATCCTCTGGTGTCGCCCGACCTTCTGGGCGTGAGCGCAGGGGCGTGCGTGGGAGCGTCGATCGCGATCCTGAACGGATGGCCCGGCTGGATGATCCAGCTTCTGGCGCTGGGCGGCGGGCTTCTGGCCGTGCTGCTCACGAACCTGATCCCCTGCCTGTTCCGGAACCGGGGAAATCTGATGCTGGTGCTGGCGGGGATCATCGTGAGCGGATTTTTCACCTCCGCGCAGGGGCTTTTGAAATATGTGGCCGATCCGGACACGCAGCTGGCGCTGATCACCTTCTGGACGATGGGAAGCCTTGCGAAGGTGGGGGCTTCCGACGTGCTGGCGATCCTGCCGGGCATGGTCGTGAGCGCGGGGGCGCTTCTGTGTCTCCGCTGGAGGATCAATCTGTTGGCAGTGGGAGAGCGGGAAGCGCACTCTCTGGGGGTAAACATCTCCAGGCTGCGCGGCGTCTCGATCCTGTGCGCCACTGTGCTGACCGCGCTGTCCATCTGCGTGTCGGGCACGGTGGGCTGGATCGGCCTTGTGGTTCCCCATCTGGGGCGGCTTTTAGTGGGAGCCGACAACAAACGGCTGTTTCCGGTCAGCCTCCTGATCGGCGCGTCTTTTCTGATGCTGATCGATACCTTTGCGAGAAATCTGGCCGGTTCGGAGATCCCGCTCAGCATTCTCACCGGGTTTGTGGGAGCGCCTGCGTTCCTTGCGCTTCTGATCGCGCAGAAATCCAGATTGTGAGGGATCCATATGGCAGAGACGATTTTGAAGGTGGAGGGAGCCGGATTTTCCTATAAAAAAGGAAAACCGCTGTTCTCCGATGTGAATTTTGAACTGCATCAGGGAGAGATCTTTACGATCCTCGGCCCGAACGGAGCCGGGAAATCCACGCTTCTCTCCTGTATCAGCGGTTATTTTCCGCTGTCGTCGGGAGAGGTGTCCGTGGGAGGCAGGGGGATCCGGGAGTATTCCTCCAGAGAGCTTGCCCGCTGGATCGGCGTCGTGCCGCAGATGCAGGCGAAAACCTACGATTTTTCGGTGCGGGAATACATCGCCATGGGACGCGCGCCCTATCTGGGCTTTGGAAAATCGCCGTCCAGGACGGACTACGCGCTGGTGGATCAGGTGATGGAGGAGCTGGGCATCAGCCGTCTGGCGGATCAGTTTTATACGCGGATCAGCGGAGGCGAGTGCCAGCAGGTGCTGATCGCGCGGGTGCTCGTGCAGCAGTCCCGGATCATCCTTCTGGACGAGCCGGTCAACCATCTGGATTACGGAAACCAGATCCGGATCCTGAGGCTTTTGAAGAAGCTGGCCGGACGGGACTACGGGATCATCCTGACGACCCACATGCCGGATCACGCGCTGATGCTGGGAGGGACCGTCGCCGTCCTGGACCGGCAGGGAAGGCTTGAGGTCGACAAAAGCGGGAGGCTTCTCGGGGAGGAGTATCTGTATGAGCTCTACGGAGAGAGGATCTGCCGCACGTACGTGGAGAAGGCGGGGCGTGAGGCATGCCTTCCCTATCCGCTGCAGCGGCGGGAATCCGCACGTCAGACTGTACAAGAGGGGCAGGGAGATGGTATAATGCTCACGGACGCCGGACGGAGCGTCCAATGACAGAGGAGGAGACGCCACAGATGAACCCTGCATCACTGATGAAATTTATGAGCGCGAAGAAGAAATTTACCGCAAATCACCCGAAGTTCGCGGCTTTTCTGAAAAAGGTTTTCTCGGAGGAGCTGGAGGAGGGGACCGTGCTGGAGCTTACGGTCACGAGGCCGGGACAGAACCCGGTGAAGACCAATATCCGGGTCCGGTCGTCCGATCTGGAGCTTCTGAGAGAGCTGAAAGAGATGGTCGGATAAAACGAAATTTTTTGTGAAGGCGGCGATGGGAAATTTATAATTTTTTTACGGTTTCCCCATATTTTAGACATATCTTTCTGGTAAATTATTACTCATAAAAGTTCTGACGGAGCTGTTCGCTGACAAGGAACGGAGCAGACGGGCGGCGTCGGAGAGCTTTCCAAAATGGGGGCGGTGATCCGTAAGCGCGCAAGCGGGGGCCGTACCTCGACTAACAATAACAGCGTTGTGATCTGCGGAAGCGGGGCATAACGCTTTTTCTATGCGCCGTATCATAGGAATTACTTATACTCCTTGCTTTTAATATAAGGATATATTATAATAAAATAATTAAAAACTATAATGCGTCTGGCAAACGATCCGGACGCAAATCAGAGAGCAGGGGGATTATTGTAAAATGGAAATTATAGGGTGGGTTTATAACCTTTTGTGGGGGGATCTGATCACTTTGCCGCTGCCGGGAGGCGGCACGGTCGGTCTGTCGTTTCTCGTCATCCTTCTCATTCCGGCGGGGATCTTTTTCTCGATCCGTCTCCGGTTCGTGCAGCTCCGGCTGCTTCCGGACATGGCGAGGGCCGCGATCCGGAAAAAGGGAGGATCGGTGAAAGGATCTCTCTCGGGACTTCAGACGCTGATCATCGCCACGGCGACCAGAGTCGGCATGGGCAACCTGGTGGGCGTGGTGGCGGCCATTTCTGTCGGAGGGGCGGGCGCCGTGTTCTGGATGTGGGTGATGGCGATCCTGGGGGCGGCCACCGCGTTTGCGGAGGCTGCGCTGGTGCAGATGTACAAGGAAAAGGATCCGCTCTACGGAGGCTACCGCGGCACGCCGGCCCGCTACATCGACGCCTGCTTCGGCGGGAAAAAACGGCCAGGAAAACGGACGATCCCCGCGATCCTGTTCGCCCTGTCCGGGCTGATCTGCTGGTGCGGGATCAGCCAGGTGATCAGCAATTCCGTATCGTCGGCCTTTGAGACGGCGTTCCGGATCCCGCCCCTCTGGACGACCGTCGTCCTTGTGGCGCTGTCGGCCGTCATCGTCCTGCGCAAGAACGCCACGGTGAAGGTGCTCGACGTGCTGGTCCCGATCATGGCCGGATGTTATTTCCTGATCACCATCGTGATCATCTGCAAAAACGCCGGGCAGCTTCCGGCAGTGTTTTCCAGAATTTTTGAGGAAGCCTTCGGCCTTCGCCAGGCGGTGGGAGGGGGCTTTGGAGCCGTGCTGATGAACGGCGTCAAGAGAGGGCTCTTCTCCAACGAGGCCGGTTCCGGCTCGGCCCCCTGCGCGGCCGCCGCCGCGGACGTGAGCCACCCGGCGGAGGCCGGACTTCTGCAGGCGTTCGGCGTCTTTATCGACACGATCGTCATATGCAGCTGCACGGCGATGATCATGTTGCTGGCCCCGGCGGAAAATCTGGCCGGGCTGGAGGGAATGGGACTTCTGCAGGCCGCCATGGATTATCATATGGGCCAGTTCGGAGTCGTGTTCATCGCGCTGACGCTCTGGATGTTCAGCTTCTCCACCTTCATCGGTATCCTGTTTTACGCAAGGCCCAACGTGGCGTACCTGTTCGGGGACAGCTGGGCCGCGCAGACCGCGTACAAGGTGGTGGCGCTGGTCATGCTGTTCATAGGAGGAATGGCGGCGTATACGTTCGTGTGGGAGCTGGGAGACGTCGGCATCGGACTGATGACGATCTTCAATATGGCGGCGATCGTGATGCTGTCGGGCAAGGCTGTGTCCTGCCTGAAGGAATACGAGAGCAAACAGTAAATGTATAAAAACGGAACCGCCAAAAAAGCGGTTCCGGAATTTTCGAGGGAGTGGGGGCTCCTCGGAGCCCCCGAGTGTTATGAATGAAATACTGATGTGTTCCTGTTACGTGTATTATCATAGCAAGGAATTGTGACGAAAATGTGGCGCGCAGATAAAGGATTTCTAAACTTTCATAAGAAATTGAAAACAAGGAGGAGAATATGAGCGGATCGGCGCTTATGATCTATTACATACGGGATTTCCGGAAGGGAAAGCGGATCGCGGGGCTCTGCAAGAGGCTGGGCATCCGTCTGAGAGAGCTGAAGCCTGCGGATGAGAGCAGCAGGATCGGCGTGCTGGCGGGAGTGCCGCAGCCGGGCGGGGGAAGGATGCAGGGAGAGGAGAGAGAGGCTCTGCCGGAGGAGCTGGAGCTTCCGGAGCTTCTGATCTTTTCGGGCTTCCCGGACGGCCTTCTGGACACCTTTCTCAAGGAGTACCGCGCGGCAGGCATCGAGCCGGTGGGGTTAAAGGCGGTGGTGACGCTGCACAATATGGACTGGACGGTGCGGGAGCTGGCCATGGAGCTCATGAAAGAGCGGATGGCCATGCAGGCGGGAACGCCGCTGTCCCGGAGAGGAGAAGGAAATGAATAAGAAAATTCTGATCGCGCTGGCGGTCTGTCTGCTGGCAGCGGCCGGAGGATGCGGAAGCGCCGCCGGGAACAGTGAGTCCGGGGCGGATGCGTCCGCCGGGATCGGATCTGCGGGAGCGGAGGCCGGAAACGACGCGTCGGACATGGCCGGAGCGGAGGATGAGGCGGAGAGAACGTCCGGAGGAGACGGCGCGGTGTCCGGCGCGAACACGTCCGGCGGGGCCGGGGCAGCGGGAGATGAAGCCGGAGACGGCGCGCCATCCGCGTCCGAAGCAGCGTCTGAGACGGTCTATGCGACCGCGCGGGTCAATATCCGGACCGCGCCGTCCATGGACGGGGAGATCTGCGGAAGGCTGGGCGTGCGCCAGACGGCGCAGCGCGTAGCGGACGACGGGGAGTGGAGCACGGTGCTTATAGACGGAGAGACGCGCTACGTGGCCAGCGCGTATCTGGAGGCGAAGCCGGAGCGGACCGGAGAGAACGGCTTTCTTGTGGCGATCGACGCCGGGCACCAGCAGAAGGGAAATTCCGATCAGGAGCCCGTGGGGCCGGGGGCGGCGGAGACAAAGGCAAAGGTGGCCGGAGGCACGTCCGGCGCGGCCAGCAGCCTGAAGGAATATGAGCTGACGCTGTCGGTGGCGCTGAAGCTTCAGGAAATCCTCGAGGAGCGCGGCTATGAGGTCCTGATGTGCCGCACCGCCAACGATGTGGACATCAGCAACAGCGAGCGGGCGGTCATGGCCAACGAGGCGGGGGCCGACGCGTTTATCCGGATCCATGCCAACGGCTCCGGAGACAGCAGCGTAAACGGGGCGATGACCATCTGCCAGACAGCCTCGAACCCCTACAACGGGGAGTTCTATGAGCAGAGCCGGGAGCTTTCCGACGCAGTTCTGGACTGCTTTGTGGAAAAGACCGGCGCGCGGCGGGAGAGAGTGTGGGAAACCGACACCATGAGCGGCATCAACTGGGCTTCCGTGCCGGTGACGATCATCGAGATGGGGTATATGACGAACGCGGAGGAGGATCTCAGGATGGCCTCGGAGGACTTCCAGTACCAGATGGCAGAAGGCATGGCGGACGGCATCGACCGTTTTTTGGGGTTATAGGAAATTACTCCGTAATGTTCCGCCTCCAGCCTCTTACATGCGAGCATAACGAGTCTGTCCGCAGCTCCATATCGGCTGTGAATCGTAACTCTTTCCAACATAAAAAGGAGACGCCTGCGCGTCTCCCCTTTATTTTCCAGTCCCAGCATTTTGCATAATTCTCAATTGAAACAACATATAAGAACGTTGTACTTATATTTATTTTAACATAAGAATCTGTTGAAATGTTCAGATTAGAGTTTGGTTACGTTCGTAGCCTGCGGTCCTTTTGCACCGTTTACAACTTCAAATTCAACAGCCTGTCCCTCTTCCAGAGACTTGAAGCCTTCCATGTTCAGACCAGAGTAGTGAACGAATACGTCGTTGCCCTGCTCGTCGGAGATGAATCCGTAGCCCTTCTGGTTGTTGAACCACTTTACTGTACCTTTGTTCATTATGGTACCTCCTTAAAATAAATACATGCCCTAAGAGCACATTCTTAGACTACCACAGATTGGGAATAGTGTCAAATAGAAAATGGAGGGACATGAAACAGTCCGCTTGTACATATAGTGGATAATAATACACGAAATGCGGGGGATATGTGAGGCGGATTTTGTTTGTAAATTTCATGATCATAGCGGTATTTGCCAGCCTTTGCTACTGGTCGGGACAAAAGGGCCGTCTGGAGACGGCGGTGGCCGCGATCGGGATAAAGGAACAGGAGGACGTCCGGGAGACGGCGGCTTCGGACGATGGGGAGGACTACATCCGCTGGGTGGATTTCAATGTGTCGAAATTTGCGCTGTCGCAGGCGTACGAGTACGACCGGGACACCTACGGCACGCAGGCGCACATTCGGTGGATCGACCTGCTGGCGTGGACGGCGGCGCGCACGGGCGGTGTGTTTGGAGACGACCGGGCCGTGTGCGGGGCGATGGAGGAGCTGGAAGAGGAGATCGCTTCGGGAAAAGAGCTGGAGCGGCTGGTCAAAGACCTGACCGGATTTTCCTACTATCAGGAAGTATATGAGGCGGTGCTGGGCGGCATGGTGGGCGAGTATGAGGCGGAGGAGCCGGACGGTGGGGCGGACGGACAGACGGACATGACTCCGAAATACGGCCTGAAGGCGTACCACCCGATCGCAAAGGGCTTTCCGTATACAGATTACGACGACTTCGGGGTCTCCCGGACGTACGGCTATCAGCGCAACCATCTGGGGCACGATATGATGGGACAGACGGGAACGCCGATCATCGCCGTGGAATCCGGCTATGTGGAGGCTCTTGGATGGAATCAGTACGGAGGCTGGCGCATCGGCGTGCGCAGCTTTGACAGGAAGCGCTATTACTACTACGCGCATCTGCGGCAGGGCTTTCCCTACCAGCCGGAGCTCAAAGAGGGTTCGGTCGTGCTGGCCGGGGACGTGATCGGCTATATGGGACATACCGGATACAGCACGACGGAGGACACCAACAACATCGACCGGACCCATCTTCACTTCGGGATGCAGATCATTTTCGACGAATCCCAGAAGGACGGGGACGGTGAGATCTGGATCGACTGCTATCAGATCGTGGGTTTTCTCGGGCGCAACCGGTCGGAGACGGCGCGCGACGATGAGACGAAGGAGTGGAGGAGGATCTATGAGATCAGGGACCCGGCTGCGGAGGACTACGAGCGGACGGTGGATTTCTCCATGTATCCGTAGGTAAGACTACCCGTTCGGGGAGTGCGTTCCTGCGTCCGTCTGCTACAATAAAACAATAAAGACTGGGAGAGTCTGTATTGGTTCAGAACAGCGGATGAGGAAGACGAGGACAACCGGGTATGGCAGGATACGCGACGGAGCAGGAGTATTATCAGGAGCTTTTGGATATCACAAAGGAAAAACTGGATCTGTATTGCAGGACGGCGGTATCTGTCGACGAGGACGGGGCGCTGCAGCGGATCCGGGGAAAGCTTTTGTTCAAGAGGGAGCTGGAGCGGCTCTGCGTCGAGCCCTTTTCCGGGGAGGAGATCCGGGCTTACCGGGAAGAGATGGACGAGATCCTCGGAAGGGAAAAGCGGCTGCAGGAAAAGGCGCTGGAATATATGGGCGGGGGAAATATGCTGGCCTTTGAGTACGTGTGCAGGATGTTCGGGCTGGGCGCTCTGGAGCGGCACCTTTTGTCCATGGCGCTGGCGCCGGAGATGGACGCCCAGTTTGAGCGGGTATTCTGCCTGCTGCAGGACGATTACAGCCTGAAAATGCCCACGCTCGATCTGTGCATTCAGGTGCTGACGCTGGATCCGCAGGAGAGGCTGGAGCTCCAGCAGAGCATCGTGGAGCGTTTCGGCGTGCTGGGCGAGTTTTTCGACGGTATACAGGAGGCGCTCTCGGAGCAGGGAAAGGTCAAGTCCAGCCTTCTGTCCACGCCGCTGAAGCTGAACGGTAGGATCCTCTTATTTCTCCGGGACATCACCGGCATGGACGAGGGCCTGAAGGATTTTGTGGAGCTGAGTATGCCGGGGAGCCAGATGGAGCCGTTTTACATCAGAGAGGAAAACGTGCAGGCGCTCTCAAGGCTCGTGGAGCAGACGGAGGGGAGGCGGTTTTTGTTTCTGTCCGGGAGCCGGGACATCGGGAAAAAGTTTCTGGCGCGCCATTTCTGCAGGGAGACGGGCAGGCCGCTTCTGCTGGTCAACACGGAGAGGCTGCTCGGGCAGGAGGAGGCCGCGGACAGGGTGCGGGATCTGATCCGGGAGAGCTATCTGAAAGGAAACGCGTGGATCTGCTTCGCGGACGTGCCGTTTCCGGAGGAGGCGTCGGAGCCGGCGAGGGAATTTGAGGAGCTCCTGTGGCTTTTGCGGGATTATCAGGGGATCCCGATCTTCACCTCCCGGGCGCGCTGGAGCGGCGCGGCGGAGACGAGAGGGAGCCGTTGTCTGGAATTTCACATGCCCGCCGCGGACAGCCGGGAGAGGGAGATCCTCTGGTCGTCGTTCCTCGGGGAGAGCGAATGGCCCGGAGACGTGACGCCGGCGCAGATCGCGGGGAAATACATGCTTCCGCCGGGCGGGATCCGGCGAAGCGTGGAGGAGGCCAGACAGAAGGCGATCGTGGAGGGCCGGGAGAGCCTGACCGCCGGGCTTTTGTTTGAATCCTGCCAGCGGCAGCTGGTGCACAAGCTGGGAAACGACGCGCTGCGGGTGCACAGCCCCTACCGGTGGGAGGATCTGATCCTTCCGGAGAGCCAGAAGGGACTCCTGATGGACGCCTGCCATCAGGTGGAATATCAGAACCAGATCTACCGGGACTGGGGCTTTCAGCGGAAGGTGGCTTACGGCAGGGGCGTGTCCATGATCTTCTACGGGCCGCCGGGCACGGGCAAGACGATGGGGGCGCAGGTGATGGCAAATCAGCTGAATCTGGAGCTCTACAAGGTCAACATGGCCGGGGTGATGTCCCGGTATGTGGGAGATTCGGAGAAAAAGCTGGATCAGATTTTCGAGCAGGGAAAGCGGAGCCAGAGCATTCTCTTCTTCGACGAGGCGGACGTGCTGTTCGGCAAGCGCTCGGAGACGAAGGACGCGCAGGACAAATACGCCAACGCGAGCACGGCGTATCTCCTGCAGAAGGTGGAGGAGTACGAGGGGATCCTGATCCTCGCCACCAATTTCCTCCAGAATTTTGACAACGCGTTTCGCAGGCGGTTTAAATTTATCATTGAGTTTCCGTTTCCGGATCCGGAGAGCAGGCGGTCCATCTGGGCGCAGGTATTTCCGGACGCGGTGGAGCTGGAGGAGCCCATCGATGTGGACTGGCTGGCGGAGGAGTACAAGCTCTCCGGAAGCCAGATCAAAAATATCGCGCTGGCCGCCTCCTTTCTGGCGGCGGGAGAGCGGACAGGCCTCGCCATGCGGCATGTGCTGACCGCGCTGAAGCGTGAGCAGCTCAAAGACGGAAAACAGATGATCGCCAGCGATTTTGGAAAATACTATTATCTTATGGAGTAAAGGAGGGAAACGTTGCTATGGGGCTGTTTGGAAAGAAAGAGAGCGGGAAGGAAAAACAGAAGAAGGATGGATTTTTCTCCAAGGTGTTCAGGAAAAAGGGGAAGAACACGCCGGATCAGGCTGAGGAGAGCGCGGCTGTGCAGGAGCCGCCGTCTGCGGGGGAGAAAAGCGAGGAAGAGCGGGACATTCAGGAGCGGATCAAGCGGATGAAGGAGAATGCCACTGAGAAGGTGGCGAAAGAAGCGAATCGCAGGATGATGGAGGAGGAAGCGCGGAAAAAGAGCGCAGAGAGAGAAGCCGTCGATGCAAAAGCGAGAGCTGCCAACCGTGAGATGATGGAAAAAGAGCGGGCGCAAAGTTATGAAAATTTACAGGAAAAGCGTTCTGATTTTCAGAACAAGGTGGACATGGTCTCAGACCTCTATAGGACGGTGGAACAAACCAGTAAGACCGTAGAAGAGAGTAAGCGCAGCCATACAGACCAGCACAGGCATGATATGGAAATTCAGGGAATTAATATGGCAGCAGCAAATGAGGCGTATGACTCACTGCAATCTTCCTTTTATGATCTGAAACAGGATCGGAGATCCAGTTATGACATGACGATGGCGTTGCTGGCGAAAAGGAAGGAGGCTGCAGAGAAAAACTATGAGCCTGCAAGCAGGCATGTGCAAAAGTACGCCCCCATCAGAAAAAGACTGGAGAGGGTAGCTGGAAAGACCATTGTACAAAAGATGCTGTCAAAGATTGCCCGGACTTCAGATACATCGCAGGCAGTACGGGCAGCACAGGCAGAACAAACAGCACAAACAGGACAGGCATCGCAAACAG
>JAUNHB010000003.1:22846-66001 GCA_030524125.1 Eubacteriales bacterium
GGTCAGAATGCACAGGATCCACAGGTACAAGTGCAGAGCGGTGTGCCTCAGAGCAAGTGGAAAGTATTTCTGTCTGCTATGGGCGATACGGCAAGAAGATTTTTTGGCTTTGCGGACGAGCTGTCGTGGAAAGACACTCCAGCAGATGTCACAGATGCCGTCACGGGTCACTCGGGAGATATAAAAGACATTACGGAGACGTCGATGGATATACACGAGTATGGCTTGAATGGAAAAGCTCCGGACGGCAGCAATACGGATCCGAGCGGCATTGCCGGGGCCACGGTTAGCTGTATCAACGGTCTGGTTGCGATCTATCGGGCCGTACAAACTATTCTGGAAATGAATAAAGAGCGCAAGAGGAGATTATTGCGCAATGAAGAGGACGATTCACATACAGCGTGGCAGCGTCATAGGAAATGTATCAAGGAGGCAGTTTCGGTGGGGACGTCTGTGCTTGACATAGTTGCATCGTTTCTTGTCACACCTGTGAAAGAGGTTTTGGGAATTATTGGAAATGGCTTGGCGCTGCTGGAACAGCTTGTTACGATCGGGGACAGCACCGGAAGGATCCAAGGCGTGGAAATGCGCAAGCGGGAGCTGTGGAAAAGGATACGAGCCAAGAGAGAAAAGTATGTGAAGGAGAAAGATACGGAACTGGCGGCGGCGTACAGTGTGAGTGAGAGTCCGAGTGTCGGTGAGATAAAGAACAAGAGAGATGCGCTTCGGGCAAAGCTTGCCGGAGATGAATTTAAGACGGGGGAGGAGCAAAAGAAGATAGCATCCGAGAAGGCTTTGACCGGGAAACACCGCGACGTAAAGAAAAGCTATGGATCGGATTATACGACGCTTTCCGACAAAATTATGGCGGAGAAAAAATGGGCGGGAGGACAGTCAGGTCTGACAGGGGAAGAGCGTTCAAAGTACAAGAAGCGGGTGCGCCTCATGGAAGCGCTGGAGCTGATAGAACAGTATTACACGTCGGATCAGGCGGAGAGCCGTCAAAAGAAGATGAGGGGACACACGATCGCAGATGCTGTCGCGGAGGGGGCGACCATGGTTGCCAACTTGACCGATATCGCGCAGGTGTTCGCCACAGGAACGGTAGGCGTGGGAAGAGTCATGAAAATAGGCATAGCGGCCAGCTCTCTGATACGAAAAGGAGTCAGCGCCGGATATGCAGCATGGTCGGAGCGCAGCGGGCACAGCGCCGATAAAGAGTTTATCAGAAATGAGATGGCGGAGACGCTGTACGAATCCATCAAGGGGCTTACACGGGGTGAGGATAGTGTACTGAAGGCTGACGGAACGTTCGTCTATGATCAGATGAGTGACAAGGTTCTCGCCTCGGCGGAGGGAAGAGTCTCTAATCTGAGCTCCGTCCTCACAACGCTGGACGTGAGTATAGCTCCGCTTATGACCGCTGCCAGCAAGCAGGAGATGGTAAGTTCGCTTGCCGCCGCATTTTCGCAGGAAGGAAACGGGTAAAGAAAAATGCCATTATTGACAGAAAAAGAAAGACAGGAGGAGCTGGAGCATATCAGCGAGCTCCTCAACGGATTGGAGCTTCCGGCGGAGGTGATGACGGCGGGCGGGATGTTTGACCAGAGCAGCCTGCTGATCGGGCTTCCCACGGAGGAGGACATCGACTGGGACAAGCCGCTGGAGGAGCTGCCGAACGATCTTCACGTGGCGGCGGGCTATCTGATCCAGCTGGATGCAGAGTCGGAGGATCAGCTTACGAAGTATTTCATGCTGTACGCCCAGGTCTTGGTGGATCTGACCGGAGTGGACGAGCTTGAGATCCTGAGGACGGTGAACCAGATGAATCAGGAGATTGCCCTCGGAACATTTTTCTATGCAGATACGACGGACCTGCAGGGCGGCGTACAGGGCAGACGCGTACAGTTCCGCCACAGCATCGGGATCCCCGATGACGGGGAGTGGGACGAAGGCGTGCTGGGGGAGACGATCCTCGAGGCGGGCGTCTACTATGACATCATGAAGGAGCGGCTCACGGAGCTCCTGCCCTGACCGGAAATGAGAGAAACACAGGCGCGCGGCCGAACGCGGGAAACCGCAGACGGCCGCGCGCCTGTGTCTGACGGCGGCTTTTCAAACAGGCCTCCGCCTGCTACAATAAGAAAAAATGCCCGGGGCCGCGGCTTGCGGGCGGCAGGAAAGGAAGCGAACGCAATGTTTGGGGAATGTCATGCCCACATGATCATGGACGGAGTCAACTATCAAAAGGCGGTGGCGCTGCACCGGGACGGCGTGTGCGAGGCGGCGGTGCGCGCGCATCTGGAGGAGTGCCGCGCGGCGGGGATCCGCTTCGTGAGGGACGGCGGGGACGCCAGAGGCGTCACCTGTCTGGCGAAGGAGCTGGCGGCGGAGTACGGGATCGATTACCGGACGCCGGTCTATGCGATCCACCGGAAGGGGCATTACGGCGGGATCGTCGGGAGGGCTTTCTCCGACTGGGACGAGTATGAGGCGCTGGTGCGCGGCGCGGCGGAAGCGGGAGCGGATTTTATCAAGATCATGGTCAGCGGGATCCTCGATCTTGCCCGGGCGGGCACGCTGACGGAACCGGGGCTCGACCGGGAGGCGATCCGGCGGATGATCGGGACGGCTCACGACGCGGGGCTGGCGGTGATGGCTCACTGCAACGGCGACCGGACGTGTTTCGATACGCTGGAGGCCGGAGTGGACAGTCTGGAGCACGGATTTTTCATGGAGGAGGAGACGCTTCACCTGCTGGCCGAGAGGGGAACGCCGTGGATGCCCACCTTCGCCCCGGTGGGAAATCTGATTGGATGCGGGCGGTTTCCGGATGAGGAGCTTGGAAAAAATCTGGACCGACAGACGGAGAATGTGAGAAAGGCGCTGGCGTACGGGGCCTGCGTGGGGCTTGGAAGCGACGCCGGGGCCTATCTGGTCCCCCACGGAAAGGGGACGCAGGACGAGTACCGGTATCTGCAAAGAGCCGGAGCCGACGACGTGGTCCTGCGGCGTGCGGAGGACCGTGTCAGAGCGGTGTTCCGGCGGCGCTGACCGGGCGGGAAAAGCGCCCTGTCCTTATGCGAAGAGCTCTAAGAGCTCATCGAAGCGCCGGATGACCCAGTCGGCTCGCGCCGCGGCGCCGAAGCCGTAGGACGCATGGCAGAACCGCACGTCCGCTTCCTCGGCGGCGATCCGGTCGCCGTCGATGTCGCCCACATAGACCGGGCGGGAGAGATGGTTCCGCTCCGCCGTCATCCGGATGTTCGGCCCTTTTGGAAGACCGGTGTTCCCGGCGCATTCCGAGTCGGTGATGAACGCCCCAAGACCGGTCTTCTCAAGGAAAAGCTCGATGTAGCCGCACTGGCAGTTGCTGACGATGAAGAGCGGGACACTGCGGGACAGCGTCCGGATCGTCCGGTCCACGCCCGGATAGAGGATGTCCTCGGAGGACGCCCGCAGCAGCTCGTGCTCCCGGCGGCAGCACTCGTCGATCAGCGCGTAGCGATCCGCCTCCGGGAGAAACGGAAACGCCATGTCCGCGATGACCGGCAGGGGACGCCCGAAGAGCCCGGCGAGCTGTTCCGCCGTGAAGCGGAACGGAATATCGCTTCTTGTCTCCAAAATCTCGTTCCACGCCTTCGCCACGATGGGCGTGGAATTCCATAAGGTTCCGTCTATATCCAAAATGATACCGTCTGTGTTCATATGTGACCTCCTGTGATTTGTCTGTGCTACGGTTCAAGCCCTCCGCCCCCATGCGCACTCGTCGCCGCTTTGCGGCAGTTCAGCCCGCGGCATTCGCTCTACTTCCCATCTATCATAAAGAAAACATTGGGAGAAATCAAGAACTTATGCTATACTATTTCCATGAGATACGAGAGAATTGAAGAGGCGGTCTTCCGGGCGCGGCCGAACCGGTTCGTCGCGCAGGTGACGACGGGACGGGGCGAGGAGATCTGCCATGTGAAAAATACGGGGAGATGCAGGGAGCTCCTCGTGCCGGGCGCACGCGTCTGGGTGCAGAGAAATGAAAGCCCTGCGAGGAAGACCGCGCTCGACCTGATCGCGGTGGAGAAGAACGGTAATCTGATCAATATGGATTCCCAGATCCCGAACCGGGTGGCCGCAGAGTGGATCCGGGAGGGAAATCTTTTTACGGAGGCGGCGCTGCTGCGCCCGGAGACCCGGTACGGGGATTCGCGCATCGACCTGTACATCGAGGAGGGCGAAAGGCGCATGTTTCTGGAAGTGAAGGGCGTGACGCTGGAGGAGGACGGCGTGGCCCGTTTTCCGGACGCGCCGACCGAGCGGGGCGTGAAGCACATCCGGGAGCTGATGCGCTGCCGGGCGGAAGGATACGAGGCGGGAATCCTGTTTGTGATCCAGATGAAAGGGATCCGATATCTGGAGCCGAACGACCGCACCCATCCGGAGTTTGGAGAGGCGCTTCGGCAGGCAGAGGACGCGGGCGTGGAGATCATGGCCGTGGACTGCGCCGTGACGCCGGATTCTATCCGGGCGGACAGACGGATCGAGGTGAGACTGACATGACGGAACAGATTGTAACCCCGCTTCTTTCGTGGTATGATAAACATGCCCGCGTGCTTCCGTGGAGAGAGGATCCTTCGCCGTACCGGGTGTGGGTGTCGGAGATCATGCTGCAGCAGACCCGGGTGGAGGCTGTGAAGCCCTTTTTCGAGCGTTTTTTAAAGGCGCTGCCGGACGTGCAGGCGCTGGCGGACTGCCCGGAAGATCAGCTTTTGAAGCTGTGGGAAGGGCTTGGATATTATAACCGGGTGCGCAACATGCAGAAGGCGGCCCGGATCGTCGCAGAGGAGTACGGCGGAGCGTTTCCGGCCGATTTTGACCTGCTTTTGCGTCTGCCGGGCGTGGGAAGCTACACGGCGGGAGCCATCGGCTCCATCGCCTTCGGGCTGCAGGTCCCGGCGGTGGACGGCAACGTGCTGCGGGTGCTGTCCCGGGTGGAGGCGAGCTACGAGGACATTTTAAAGCAGTCGGTGAAGACGGACATGGAGAACCGGATCCGCAGGATCATTCCCGCCGGAAGAGCCGGGGATTTTAATCAGGCGCTGATCGAGATCGGAGCCATCGTCTGCGTGCCCAACGGGAAGGCCCGGTGCGAAGAGTGCCCGCTGGCGTTTCTGTGCCGGGCGAAGGCGCTCGGCGTCGTGGACGAGCTCCCGAAGAAGAAAGCGAAGAAGGAGCGCAGGATCGAGGAACGGACTGTGCTGATCCTGAAGGAGGGGGACCGGGTGGCCATCCGGAAGCGCCCGCCGAAGGGATTGCTGGCCGGACTCTACGAGCTTCCCAGTCTGGACGGGCAGCTCGGCGAGAGACAGGTGCTGGCGGCGGTGCGGGAGTGGGGGCTGTCCCCGCTTCGGATCCTTCCGCTTCAGGGCGCGAAGCATATTTTCAGTCATGTGGAATGGCATATGACAGGCTACGCCGTGAGCCTCGAGGAGACCGGGGAGATGGAGGAGAGCGGGCTTTTGTTCGTGGACGTGGCCGAGACGGAGAAGCGTTATCCGATCCCGTCCGCCTTTGCGGCTTACGCGGAATACCTGGACATCGCGCTCGGACAGGGCGGGCGGGAAGTCCGCGCCTATAAAACCGGACAGGGCGGACGAAGGACCTGTGAACAGCAACAAGACATGCCCGCACAGGGGCAGGAAAGATAAGAGAGGTAAGAGGAGATATGTTTGACAGTGTGATCATCGGAGCCGGCGTGGCGGGCTGCGTGGCGGCCAGAGAGCTGGCGGAGGCCGGACGGAAGGTTCTCGTGCTGGAGAAGAGGGAGCACATCGGCGGAAACTGCTACGATGAGCCGGATGAGCATGGGATCCTGATCCACAAGTACGGCCCCCATATTTTCCACACGAAGGAAAGGGCGGCATATGATTATCTGTCCCGCTTTACGAAATGGCGCGAGTTTGGCCACGAGGTGGTGGCAAACGTCCACGGAAAGCTGATCCCCGTGCCGTTCAACCTGAACACCCTCCATATGGTGTACGATCAGGACAAGGCGGACGAGCTGGAGAAGAAGCTGATCGACGCGTTCGGACTGGAGAGCCGCGTCCCGATCCTGAAGCTTCGGGAGCATGAGGATCCGCAGATCCGCGAGATCGCCGACTATGTATACGAAAATATTTTCCTTCATTATACGATGAAGCAGTGGGGACAGAAGCCCGAGGAGATCGATCCGGCGGTGACCGGGCGCGTCCCGGTGCTGATCTCCCGGGACAACCGGTATTTTCAGGAGCCATGGCAGGGGATGCCGCTTGAGGGATATACGCCCATGTTCGAGGCGATGCTGGATCATGCGGCCATCACCGTGCAGACCGGCGCGGACGCGGGGGAGCGGATGACGTTCCGGGAGGGCCGCGTGGAGTTGGACGGAGAAGCCTTTGACGGAGAGGTGATCTACACAGGACCGCTGGACGAGCTGTTCGGCTGCCGGTTCGGGCGGCTGCCCTACCGCTCCCTGCGCTTTGATTTTGAATATTTTGACAGGGAGGATTATCAGGGACACAGTGTGGTAAACTATACGGTGAGCGAGGAGTTTACGAGGATCACGGAGTTTAAATATCTGACCGGACAGAAGGCGCCGGGCACGACCATCGTGAAGGAGTATCCGTTCGCGTACACGGGAGCGGAGGGCGAGATCCCCTATTATTCCATCGCCAACGACGCCAATCAGGCGCTCTACGAGAGATACCGGGCCCTTCTGGACGAGTATCCGCGCGTGCGGCCGCTGGGAAGGCTGGCGGAGTATAAATATTACAATATCGACGCGATGGTGCTCAGAGCGCTGGAGCTGACGGAACAGATCAAGAGAGATAAAGAGGTGTAGGATGAAGCTTTTATCGGTGGCAGTGCCCTGTTACAATTCCGAAGGGTACATGAGAAACTGTATTGAATCGCTGCTTCCCGGCGGGGACGACGTGGAGATCATCATCGTGGACGACGGCTCCACGAAGGACCGGACGCCCGAGATCGCGGACGAGTACGCGGCGAAATATCCGGGGATCGTCAAGGTCGTCCATCAGGAGAACGGCGGTCACGGGCAGGCGGTGAACACGGGGCTTAAAAACGCCACGGGACTGTATTTTAAAGTGGTGGACAGCGACGACTGGGTCGATAAGGAAAATTATCCGGTCGTGCTGGCGAAGCTGGCGGAGCTGGTCCGGCAGGGAAATATCGTGGATCTGATGATCTGCAATTACATTTATGACAAGCAGGGAGCGAAGCGCAAGAAGACCGTCCGCTACACGACCGCGTTTCCGGAGAACGAGGTCTTCACGTGGAAGGATGTGAAGCATTTTCACCTGGGACAGTACATTTTGATGCATTCGGTGATCTACCGGACGCAGATGCTTCAGGACTGCGGACTGGAGCTGCCGAAGCACACGTTCTATGTGGACAACATTTTCGTCTACTATCCGCTGCCCTATGTGAAGACGCTCTACTATATGGATGTGGATCTGTATCATTATTTTATCGGAAGGGCGGATCAGTCCGTCAACGAGCAGGTCATGATCGGGCGGGTGGATCAGCAGATCAAGGTCAACAAGATCATGATCGATCAGTACGATCTGCGTTCGATCCAGAATCCGAAGCTGCGAAAATATATGATCAGCTATCTGGACATTATGATGACGGTGTCCTCGATCATGCTGATCCGTTCGGGCACGGAGGAAAGTCTGGAAAAGAAAAAAGACCTGTGGCAGTACCTCAGAAAGAAGGATGCAGGTCTTTATTACAGATTATATTTCGGCATCTTTGGCCGCGCGATGAATCTTCCGGGAAAAGGCGGGAGAAAAGTATCGGTGATGGCCTACAAGCTTGCCAACAAGGTCATGGGCTTTAACTAAAAAGCCGGTCCGGTAGACGGCGTAGTTCATGGCGGCGGCCAGCAGGATGCCGCTGATCACATCGACGCAGGAATGCTGCTTTAAAAACATGGTGGACAGGATGATGGACACGCACAGGATGCGGGAGCCCCAGACTGTCCACTTTTTGTCGCGCAGACCAGGCGTGCGCATGACCGCCGTGTGGGCCGCGATGGAGTTGAACACGTGGATGCTCGGCAGGATGTTCGTGGACGTGTCCGCCCAGTAGATGAAGCATACCAGCCGGATGAAGATGCTGTCGCTGTCAAATTCCGTGGGCCGCAGCAGGTGGCCGTTCGGATAGACGGTGGAGACGATGAGGAACAGCGTCATCCCGGTGTACAGCACGGCGATGTAGCGGAAAAAGCGCTCCCTGTCCTTCAGAAACAGCCACACATACACCGCCCCGATGTAGACGAACCAGAGCAGATACGGAACGATGAAATACTCGCAGAACGGGATGTAGTCGTCCAGCGGAAAATGGATCACATGGTAAGGCTTGCTGGCGCGGCTCTCCACCCACACAAACCATGCCAGATAAAATATAAAATAAGAAACAACCCATGCATAAGGGTATTTTTGCAAAAAGCTTCTGACTTTCTCAGTCATGCAGTAACCTCCGATACGGCCGGCCCCACGCATCCGGAGGGCCGCTTTACAGTAACACTTGCTGCTTTTGGGTATGATAGCACATGAGTCGGCGGAACACAATAGAAGGAAAACCAAAGAATCCTTAAAAAAGTCTGAACAGTGTGTGAACGACCGCCGAAAAGTTCAAATTGCAAAACGGGAGAAAACGTGTTATACTTGCGCAATCGGTCAGTTCGAGACCTTCCTGACCTAAAACAAAACTAAAGGAGAACAAAATATGAAGACAACCAAGGTACAATTTATGACGCAGGCGGCTATGATCGCCGCCATCTATGTAGTGCTCTGCCTCGTGTTTGAGCCGATCAGCTACGGAGCCATCCAGACCCGTATCGCCGAGGCGCTGACGGTGCTGCCGTATTTCACGCCGGCGGCCATACCGGGACTGTTTGTCGGCTGCCTGATCGCAAATCTGCTGGGCGGCGGGATCATGCTGGACGTGATCTGCGGAAGCCTCGCCACGCTGATCGGAGCGGTCGGGACCTACGCGCTCCGGAGACGGAGCAAATATCTGGCGTCCATTCCGCCCATCGCGGCCAACATCGTGATCGTGCCGTGGGTGCTGAAGCTGGGCTACGGCGAGCCTCTGCCGATCCCGTTCCTCATGGGGACGGTGGGAGTCGGAGAGATTCTCACCGCAGGAATCATAGGAACGTTTCTGCTCTGCGTTCTGAGCCGCTACCGGAACGTGCTGTTCGGAAAGGGAAGCTATACGGCGCAGTGACGGAGTCGTCTACCGCTTCATCTTGGAGTCGAAGAGCAGGCTCGCCAGATAACCGAACACCAGCGCGGCGCATGTCCCGGCGGAGCCGGCCGTGAAGCCGCCCTTGAAGACTCCCAGAAGTCCCTCTTTGTCCACGGCTTCCCTGACGCCCTCCCACAGGACGTTTCCGAAGCCGAGAAGCGGGACGCTGGCGCCGGCCTTCGCAAAGTCAAGGAAGGGCCCGTAGAGTCCCGCCGCGCCGAGGACGGCGCCGGCGCATACCAGAAGGACCATGATCCGTCCGGGCATCAGTTTGGTCTTTTCCATCAGGATCTGGACGAGGGCGCAGATCAGCCCGCCGACCCAGAAAGTGTTGAGATAGTCCATAAAATCACTCCTTTTGGACAGTGTTTGCAGGCGGATCAAAAAATATGCAAAAAAATTTAAAATAGGGCTTGCAATTTAAAAAGACTTGTGGTATATTAATCGAGTCGGCGGGAACAGCAAGCCGATCAGACAAGATGGTAGATTGGTCAAGGGGTTAAGACGCCGCCCTCTCACGGCGGAAACAGGGGTTCGATTCCCCTATCTACTGCTTCTTACAAATGGCAGAAACCTGTAAAAAGGTTTCTGCCATTCTTGTTTTCTCCGGACAGTTTTGCTATAATAAAATGAAATGCGGTTTTTGAGCCGCGCGCACTTTGGGAGGAAGTATATGAAGATATGGTTGATCCTTCTGATCGTTCTGCTGCCGCTGATCGGCAGACAAAGAAAATCCGGGGAACGGAAACCGGACAGGCCGCTTGGACCGGCTGTGAAAAGGTCAGCCCCCACCGCGGTCCCGAACAAGCCGCGCAGCGCGAGCCGGAGCAGGGAAGAGGAGGCCATACGGATCCGCACGAGATCGTCCAGGGAGTCGTGCCACTATGAGGCGGCCTATTCCAAAGGACGGCCGGACCAGGTGGGACGTCAGGGGGATTTTGACCTGGTGACGCCCGAAGGGATGGAACGGATCAAGTGCGGCTACTGCGGCGCGCAGAATTTTATTCCCGCAGGGAGCCGGGAACATTACCACTGTTATTTTTGTTGGGAAAAATTATAAAAGAGGATGGATTATGAGTAAGATAGCGATTGTAACGGACAGCAACAGCGGCATCAGCCAGAAGCAGGCGGAAGAGATGGGGATCTACGTGCTCCCGATGCCGTTTTTAATTGACGGAAAGGAATTTCTGGACGGGATCAACCTGTTTCCGAACCAGTTTTACGAGTATCTGGCCAGCGATGCGGACGTCTCCACGTCCCAACCGTCCCCGGACTCGGTGCTGACGCTGTGGGACAGGCTTCTGAAGGAGTACGACGAGATCGTGCATATCCCCATGTCCAGCGGACTGAGCGGAAGCTGCCAGACGGCCATGATGCTGTCGGAGGATTATGACGGAAGGGTGCAGGTGGTCAACAATCAGCGCATCTCTGTCACGCTGGTCCACGCGGTGATGGACGCGCTGGAGATGGTGAAAAAAGGCATGAATGCCGCCCAGATCAAGGAAACGCTGGAGAGAGAGGCGCTCTGGTCCAGCATTTACGTCACGGTGACGACGCTGAAATATTTGAAAAAGGGCGGAAGGATCACGCCGGCCGCCGCTGCGCTCGGCACGATGCTGCGCTTAAAGCCGGTGCTGCAGATCCAGGGAGAAAAACTGGACGCATTTTCCAAAGTGCGCACGATGAGCGCGGCAAAAAAGACGATGATCGACGCTCTCAGGAGCGATCTGGAGGGACGATTTGCAGGCTGTCCCATGCGCCTTGCCATCGCGCACACCAACAACGAAGAGGCCGCCATGGAATTTAAGAGGGAGCTGGAGGCGGAGTTTCCGGGATTTCCGGAGATCATTGTCAACGAGCTGTCCCTGAGCATCGCCTGTCACATCGGCGACGGCTCGCTGGCCGCCGCGTGCTCGCGGATCGCGGAAGTATAAGGAAATGAGGGTGTAGGTTCGGTGGATAAGTATGAGTACCGCCTGAAAGCGGAACAGATTGAAAAGCTGGTAAAGAAGAAGGATTATGCCACGGCGGTCAAGATCGCCGACACGATCGACTGGCGTCGGGTCAAGAACCTGAATATGCTCTATATCGTGGCGGATATTTATGAGGCGATGGAGCGTTATGAGGATTGTATGGAGATCCTGAACATCGCCTATGACCGCGCCCCGGTGGGGCGCATGATCCTCTATAAGATGACGGAGATCGCCACAAAGACGCATAATTTCTCCGACGCCATCAGCTTGTACCGGGAGTTTGTGAAAGCGGCTCCCCATGACCAGAGCAGATATATTCTGAAATACCAGATCTATCGGGAGAGAGGCTCCGGCCTGGAGGATCAGATCAGGATCCTGCAGGAATATAAAACCCACGAATATCAGGAAAAATGGGCATACGAGCTGGCCTGCCGCTATGCGGACGCCGGTCTGACGGAGGACTGCGTCAGGGAGTGCGACGAGCTGATCCTCTGGTTCAGCGAAGGGGAATACGTGCTGAAGGCCATGGATCTGAAGAAGCTCTACGAGCCGCTGACCGCCGCTCAGCAGGAGAAATACGATCAGTTTTTCCGCTCCGGAGGACAGGCCCATGTCCATGAGGACGATTATGAGGAGACGGAGGTGAAGTTCAGCTCCGATAAGTTCAGTACCATCAATCTGCAGGCGGAGCTTGCGGCGAATCTGGGAGAGCTGCTGCAGGAGGATGCGGATATCGAGATCCCGGAGCTGGAGCCTGTCTCCATGGGGATACCATCGACCGAAACTGAGGAGCCGGAAACCGAGCTGGAGCTCGAGGATCTGACGCTGCCGGGTGAGAACGCGGCGGAAGCGGAAGCCGCTCCGGTGACTGGACAGGAGCTGGAGCTTGAAGAGTTGTCTTTGTCGGATGAAAATGCGGTGGAAGCGGAAGCTGAGCCGGCGTCCGGACTGGAACTGGAGCTTGAGGAACTGACGCTGCCGGACGAGAACGAGGCGGAGAAGCCGGAAGCCGGGCCGGCGATTGGACAGGAACCGGAGATCGAAGAGTTGGAGCTGCCGGTTGAGAACGTCGTAGAGGAGCCGAAAACCGAGCCGGTGACTGGGCTGGAACTGGAGCTTGAGGAACTGACGCTGCCGGACGAAGGTGCGGCGGAGAAGCCGGAAGCCGAGCCGGTGACTGGGCTGGAACTGGAGCTTGAGGAACTGACGCTGCCGGACGAAGGTGCGGCGGAGAAGCCGGAAGCCGCTCCGGTGATTGGACAGGAGCCGGAACTCGAGGAACTGGAGCTGCCGGTTGAGAACGCCGTAGAGGAGCCGGAAATCGAGCCGATAACTGGACTGGAATTGGAGCTTGAGGAACTGACGCTGCCGGACGAGAGCGCGGCGGAGACTTTGGAAGTCGCGCCGGTGTCGGAACTGGAACCGGAGCTTGAGGAGCTGTCCCTCCCGATGGAGGAGCCGGAGTCGTCACTTCCGGAGGAGAGCGCCGCAGCCTGCGCGCAGGAGAGTCTGCCAGCGGAGGAACCTGCGTCCGCGCAGGACGGAGAGGTCGCGCCGGAGGAGGCGGTGGAAAAGCAGATCACCGGCCAGCTCACGATCGACGACATCCTGCTGGAGTGGGAGAATAAAAAAGCGGAAGCCAGAGCGATCCTGGAGGCGACGTCCAGACAGGAGGAGGCCCGCAAGGAGAAGGTGCGTCAGGAGACGGCGGAGCTGGTGCGGCTGATCTCGGGCACGTCCGAAGAAATCCCGGAGGACGTACAGCAGATCCTGAAGGAAGCGGACGAGGCGAAGAAGCCGGAGCCGCTGGTGACGGAGGACGACCTCCCGAGAGATGTGGACGATCCGGCGGAGGATCTGACCATCGAGGAGCTGGAGATCCTGCCGGAACCGGCGGCGCCCTCGGAACAGAAGACGCCGCAGGGTATGGGAAAAGAGAAGAGCCCGGCCGTACAGGGACCGTCGAAGGTGTCCAGAGACACCACGTCCATGAATATGATCCAGGAGCTGGAGCGGTCTCTGGCGAGAGAGGTGTCGGAGATGGCGGTCAACGCCGGTCATCTGACCAAGGAACAGGCCAGGATGTTCGCCTATTTCATTTCGGTGAAGGGAATGAGCGAGCAGCTTTCCCGTCTGTTCAAGGGGCAGACGGCCACGGAGCGGACCAATTCCTCCCGGGGCAATCTGGTCGTGACCGGGACGCCCGGAAACGGCAAGACGACCCTCGCCATCGACATCGTGAAGGCGCTTCAGCGCCAGAAGCGGATCGAGGGAAGAAAGCTTGCGAAGATCAGTGGACAGAAGCTCAATTCCAAGGATATTTACGAGGTGCTGACCCGTCTGAAGGGCGGCGCGCTGATCGTGGAGCGGGCGGGGGAGATGTCCGACGCGTCTATGATGGCGCTGAGCCTTGCCATGGAGGGCGATACGGGCGGACTGCTGATCATTCTGGAGGATACGTCGTCGGAGATCCGCCGTCTGTTCCTCAAAAACAAGAACTTTGCATCCAAATTTGATTTTACGATAGACATTCCGATCTTCACAAACGACGAGCTGGTGACATTTGCGAAATCCTACGCTTCCGAGCTGGGATACGCCTTCGACGAATTTGCGGTGCTGGCGCTCTACGACCGCATCGGAAACAGCCAGACCAACGACCATGTGGTGTCGGTGGCCGAGGTGAAGGACGTGGTGGACGACGCTATCGCCCGCGGAGAGAAACGGAGCGTCCGGCATCTGTTCGCGAAGATCATGAAGAAAAATATAGACCATGAGGGCCGTCGGCTTTTGCGGGAAGAGGATTTTGAGTAAGGCGGCGGAAACGATATGAATTTATTGACGGCAAAAGAAATCAGCAAGCATTATACGGACAAGGAGCTTTTCACAAAGGCAGATTTCAGCATCGAGGAGGGGGACAAGATCGGGATCGTCGGGATCAATGGCACCGGGAAATCCACGCTTCTCCGGCTGCTGGCCGGGCTCGAGGAGCCGGACGAGGGCGAGATCGTCAAAGGGAACAAGGTGTATGTCCGCTACCTTTCGCAGAACCCGGAATTTCCGGAGGGAATGACGGTCTACGATTATGTGGTGACGGCCAACCGGACCGAGGACAACGAGTGGAGCATCGCGGGCGACGGGAAGGCGATCCTAAACCAGATGGGATTTTCGGACGAAAATGAGCCTGTGGACCACCTCTCGGGCGGACAGCGGAAAAAAGCGGCGCTGGCCGCGGCTCTGATGGCTCCCTGCGACATTCTTTTGCTGGACGAGCCCACCAACCACCTGAACAGCGACATGATCCTGTGGCTGGAGAACGCGCTGATCCGGCGGAAGGGCGCGCTTGTCATGGTGACTCACGACAGGTATTTTCTGGATCGGGTGTGCAGCCGCATTGTGGAAATGGACAAGGGAAAGCTTTACAGCTATCAGACCAATTTCGCGGGCTTTCTGGAAGCCAAGGCGGCCAGAGAGGACGCGGAGCTGGCGACCTACCGGAAAAATAAAAATATCCTGAGGATCGAGCTGGAGTGGATGCGGCGGGGCGCACGGGCGCGTTCCACAAAGCAAAAAGCCCATATCCAGCGGTACGAGGAGCTGAAAAATACGACGAAAGCGCCGGTTGCGGACGGAAAGGTGGAACTTGGCACGGTCTCCTCGAGGCTGGGAAAGAAGACGCTGGAGCTCTCCGGGATCTGCAAGAGCTACGGAGAACGTCTGCTGATCGACCATTTCAGCTACGCGTTCCGGAAGCAGGACCGGATCGGCTTCGTGGGGGCCAACGGCTGCGGCAAGACGACGCTGATGAAGATCATCATGGGCGTCGAGAAGCCGGATCAAGGAGAGGTGATCCTCGGCCCTACCGTGAAGCTTGGATATTTCTCGCAGGAGAACGAGTCTCTGGATCCGAAGCAGCGGGTCATCGACTATATCCGCGATACGGCGGAGTTTGTCCGGACGGAGGACGGAGTCGTGTCGGCGTCGGTCATGCTGGAGCGGTTTTTGTTTGACGGCGCGCTTCAGTATTCCCTGATCGGGAAGCTGTCCGGCGGTGAAAAGCGGCGGCTGTATCTTTTGAAGGTGCTGATGGAAGCGCCGAACATCCTGATCCTGGACGAGCCCACCAACGATCTGGACATCCAGACGCTGGCCATTCTGGAGGATTATCTGGAACGGTTTCCGGGAATCCTGATCACGGTCTCCCATGACCGGTATTTTCTGGATAAGGTGGCGGACCGCCTGTTTGCCTTCGAGGAGGGCGGCAGGCTCCGCCAGTACGAGGGCGGCTATTCGGACTACCTGGAAGCGAAAAAGCAGTGGGAGCAGCCGGATCCGGGCCGGGCGAAGCCGAAAAAGGCGGCCTCGGAGAAGACGGAGCGGACCCGGCAGACCAAACTGAAATTCACATGGCAGGAGCAGCGGGACTACGAGACCATCGAGGAAGAGATCGAGGGGATCGAGGAGAAGCTCCGGGAGCTTGACCGGCAGATCGAGCGCTCGGCCACGGATTTCGTGAAGCTGAACGAGCTGACGGCGCAGAAGGAGGAGCAGGAGGCGCTGCTGGAGGAGAAGATGGAGCGGTACCTGTATCTGACGGATCTGGCCGAGCGGATCGAAAGGCAGAGATAGAAGACGGATATGCGGTGAGCGCAAAAGAGGCGGAACCCACGCCGCGGCAGATCAGAAGGATGCCGAGGCGTGGGTTCCGCCTCTTTTTGGCAGGGAGTCCATCCTCCGCCCTACACAGCGGCGGCAGGAAACAGAGCGCGGATCACTTCCGGCACGGTGGAGATCCGGTCCAGATACTGCGCGTTGTCTCCGCAGAAGACGAGGCCGTTCTCTACGTCGCCCCGGACCGCGCGGATCAGCGCCTGTGTGATGCAGTAGGGAGCTTCGGCGGGATTGCATTTTTCAAGACAGCGGCGGCAGTTGGTGATGCGCTCCTTCTGCAGCCTGACCCTTTCGAGAAAGGCGTTGTGGATCGCCCGCCCCGGCATACCGACGGGGCTTGTGGCGATCTCGATGTCTTCTTTTTTTGCGCGTATGTACGCCTGCTTGAAGGCGGGAGACGCGTCGCATTCCTCGGTGACCACGAAGGGCGTCGCCACCTGCACGCCGTCCGCGCCGAGGGAGAAGGCGTGCGCCGCCTGCCCGGCGTCCATGATGCCACCGGCGAGAACGACGGGAACCGGGACGCCGTATTTTTCTCCGTACTCGCGGACGCAGGCGATGATGCGTCGGATCTCCTCGTCGTAGCCGGCCTCGTAGACCGGGTCGTACAGGCGGGAGAGGGTTTCTCTTGAAAATCCCAGATGACCTCCAGCGTGGGCGTTTTCGATGACCACAAGGTCGGCGGTCCGGTGATAGCGGCGATCCCACAATTTTAAAATAACGCGGGCGGCCTTCTCTGAGGAGACGATGGGAGCGATCATCGTCTCCGTGCCTTCCACATATTCCGGAAGCGCGGTCGGGAGTCCGGCTCCCGAGATGACGACGTCGGCCCTGGCTTTGGCGGCTGTGCGCACATAGTCTTCGTAATCTCTGGTGGCGACCATGATATTGTATCCCAGAAGCCCGCCGCATGGTCCGCCTCCGGCGGCGATGGCGCGGGCCCGCTCAAGGTGCGAGACCATGGCCCGCAGGTTTGCCCCTTTGGGATTCCGGTCGAAGTCCGGCTCCTCGTATCCGATCTGCGCCGTGGAGATGACACCCACGCCGCCTGCCTTTGCCACGGCCCCGGCCAGTCCCGACAGGCTGACGCCCACGCCCATTCCCCCTTGGATCAGGGGGAGCGCTGCTGTTTTATTTCCAATCCGCAATGGTTTCATATGCTGTTCTCCTGTAATTATTTTGAAAATCAAAGTAATTATAGTCCACACGGCATCTGATGTCAATAGAAATAGTATTAAAAACCAGATAGAATAGTTTCCTGCACTATTTTTCTGCCGCCGCCTGTGCAAAACTGGTGTCGACCAGATCTTCATAGGGCGTCCACGCGGGAAGCTCGCCCGCCTCCTGCAGAATGTTCTGGAGCAGATCGAAGCTCTCCTGCTCGAAGATGAGATCGGATTTCCACGTATCCTGCCCGTGGTAGCGGGCGACGATGGTCGTGATCGTGTCCAGCTCCGTCTCCTCAAACTGAGGCTGGATCACCCGGGCGATCTCCTCCGGCGTGTGGGTCCGGACGTAATCCATACCTTTCTGGAGCGCGTTGGTGAACGCCTGAAGGATCTCCGGGTTTTCCGTCAGGTAGCTCTGCTTCACGCAGTAGGCCGTGTAGGGTACGTAACCGGACGCCTCGCCCAGAGAGGCGACCACATATCCGGCGCCCTCCTGCTCCAGCGCGGTGGCGGACGGCTCGAATTCGACTGTGAAATCGGAATCGTTCCCCGTAAACGCCGCGGCCGTCGAACCGAAATCGATGCTCTGGTCGATGGAGAGATCCGTCTCCGGGTCGATGCCGTTTTTCTTCAGGATAAACTCGAAGACCATCTGGGGCATGCCGCCCTTCCGTCCACCGAGCACGGTGCTCCCCTTCAGATCCGACCATTCAAAATCGTCCATAGGCTCGCGGGCCACGAGAAAATTACCGGCGCGCTGGGTGAGCTGGGCGAAATTGATCAGATAGTCGTCGGGATTCTGGTGGTAGATGTAGATGGAGGATTCGCTGCCCATAAACCCGATGTCGGCCTCGCCGGAGACGACGGCCGCCGCCACCTTGTCGGCCCCGAAGCCGGTGACGAGCGTCAGGTCGATGCCCTCCTCGGCAAAATAGCCGTTTTCGATGGCGACGTACTGGGGAGCGTAGAAGATGGAGTGGGCCACTTCGTTCAGCGTGACCTCCGTCAGAGCCGCATCGCCGGACGCCGCCCCGGAGCCGTCCGCGCCATCCCCGCAGCCGGGCAGCAGGCAGAGAGAAGCAATCAGAAGCATACAGATGAATTTTTTCATTTCTTCATTCCTTTGGGAAATATTATAATGCAGTATATGCAGGGAGGGCGGAGGGGTGAATTTAGAAATGAAAAGATCGTACAACCGTGAACATGCGGACTGCCGGGCGGTCACTCACCGCCGCCCGTTTTCCCGTCCTTGTCCTTGCCGCCGAACAGCCGGAACAGCCAGAGGTAAATGTAGATCAGCACCGGGATGACGACGGTAGCCACGATGGAGATCATCAGGAGCGTCTCTCCCTGCTCGCCCGGCAGGAAGGACAGCACGAACGTGGCGGCGTAGAGAAGCAGGATGATGACGACGGCCGCGAGGGCCAGTATGCGTTTTATTTTCTGGTACATAGGAGCGTCCTTTCTGTTTTATACAGGCCGCCATGCCGGCCCGGCTGATACCATTATAAGCTCTCGCGGAGGGGAAAGCAATTGTCAAACACCTGTTCCTGTGGTAAAATAGTAACAATTCGTTGCTGTCCGGGACTGGCGGAAATAAAAAAGAGGAGCAGGAAAATCATGAGCGATCTGGAACTTTTGAATCGAGAACAGCAGGAGGCGGCGCTGCATACGGAGGGGCCGCTTCTGATTCTGGCGGGAGCCGGATCGGGAAAGACCAGAGTGCTGACCTACCGGATCGCCCATCTCATCGGCGAGTGCGGAGTGCAGCCGTGGAACATTCTGGCCATCACTTTTACCAACAAGGCGGCCGGAGAGATGCGGGAGCGCGTCGACAGGATCGTGGGCTGGGGAGCGGAGAGCGTGTGGGTCAGCACGTTCCATTCCACCTGCGTGCGGATCCTCAGGCGGCATATCGACAGACTCGGATACGACACACGGTTTACGATCTACGACACGGAGGATCAAAAGACGGTCATGAAGGGCGTCTGCCAGCGGCTCCAGCTGGATACGAAGGTTTACAAGGAAAGAATGCTTCTGAATGCGATCTCTCACGCCAAGGACGAGTATATCTCGCCTGACGAGTTCCGGCTGGCGGCCAAAGGGGACTTCCGGCAGGAGAAGATCGCGGAGGCTTACATAGAATATCAGAAAGAGCTGAAAAAGAACAACGCGCTGGACTTTGACGACCTGATCGTGAAGACCGTGGAGCTCTTCGACAGCTGTCCGGACGTGCTGGAGCAGTATCAGGAACGGTTCCGGTATATTATGGTGGACGAGTATCAGGACACCAACACGGTGCAGTTTAAATTTGTCAGCAGACTGGCGAGACACTACCGGAACCTGTGCGTGGTGGGCGACGACGACCAGTCCATCTACAAATTCCGCGGGGCAAATATCCGCAACATTCTGGAGTTCGAACAGGTATTTCCGGACGCGAAGGTGGTGAAGCTGGAGCAGAACTACCGGTCCACCCAGAACATTCTGAACGCGGCCAACGGCGTCATCTCCCACAACCGGGGCCGGAAGGAAAAGGCGCTCTGGACGGAGAACGAGGCCGGCGCGCCCATCGGCTTCCAGCAGTTTCAGAACGCGTACGAGGAGGCGGAGTATGTGGCCGGAGAGGTGAGCCGAAAGGTGAGATCCGGGAAGGCCGAATACCGGGATCTGGCGGTGCTGTACCGGACCAACGCCCAGTCCCGCCTCTTTGAGGAAAAATTTCTCATGGCGAACATTCCCTACCGGCTGGTGGGCGGCGTCAATTTCTACTCCCGCAGGGAGATCAAGGACGTGCTGGCCTACTTGAAGACCGTGGACAACGGAAAGGACGATCTGGCCGTCCGGCGGATCATCAACGTGCCGAAGCGGGGGATCGGAAACGTGACGCTTTCCAAGGTGCAGGCTCATGCGGACGCCGCGGGCCTGAGTTTTTTCGAGGCGCTGGAGGAGGCGGACCGGATCCCGGGGCTTGGAAAGGCCGCGCTCAAGCTGCAGCCGTTCGTGCATCTGATCCATGAGATGCGCCTGCGCCTGTCCGAGCTGGGCGTGGAGAAGCTGATCGAGGAGATTCTGGACAGGACAGGCTACGCGCAGGAGCTGAAGGACGAGGAGACGGACGAGGCCAACGCGCGTCTGGAAAATATCGACGAGCTGATCAGCAAGGCCGCGGCTTACGAGGAGACGGCGGAGCAGCCGGAGCTTGGCGGATTTCTCGAGGAGGTGGCGCTGGTGGCCGATATTGACAGCGTGGAGGAGGGCGACAACCGGGTGCTGCTCATGACCCTCCACAGCGCCAAGGGACTGGAATTTCCGTATGTGTATCTGGCGGGAATGGAGGACGGGCTGTTTCCAAGCTATATGAGCATCGCGGCGGACAACCCGACGGAGGAGATCGAGGAGGAGCGTCGCCTGTGCTATGTGGGCATTACGAGGGCCATGCGGGAGCTGACGCTGACCTGCGCCCGCTGCCGCATGGTGCGGGGGGAGAATCATTTCAACACGATCTCCCGGTTTGTGAGAGAGATCCCGGAGGAGCTTCTGGGCCGCAGAGGCACGGTCCCGCCCGAGCCGAAGGCGCAGCCCGTTCCGGCCGAGGACGTCTACCGAAAGGCGAAGGAGAACTTTAAGGCGAAGACGTTCGACCCGGCGCAGTTTCGGGTCGTCAAGGCCGACCGGCTGGACTACGCGGCGGGAGACCGGGTGTCCCATGTGAAATTCGGCGAGGGCACGGTGCTGGAGATCGCGGAGGGCGGCCGGGATTATGAGGTGAAGGTGGATTTTGACCGGTTCGGCGTCAAAAAAATGTTCGCGTCCTTTGCGAAGCTGAAAAAAGTATGAAATCGCCGGTCATTGCAAATCCTATGGAAGTATGCTATACTGGAAATCACTAAAAAAGAAAAGAGGTATCTGCCATGGGCCGTGTAGAAGACCTGATCAATGCAGCGAAGACCAATGAGATGCTTGGAGAACTGCTTCATATCAAGAAGGAAGAAGAGAAGAAACAGAACGCGATGATGTGGGTGCTGGTCACGATCGGCGCGGTGATCGCGGTCGCGGGTATTGCGTATGCAGTATATCGTTTCTTTACGCCGGATTATCTGGAAGACTTTGACGAAGACTTCGACGATGATTTTGAGGACGATTTCTTCGACGATGAGGACGAGGAGGATATGGACGAATAATCCTGTCCGGTGATCAATGCAAGCTGAGCTCCTCCTGCCGGGATGATGTTTGGCGGATCGGCGCGCAAGAGCGCGGGTCCGGACAAAGCGTCGCCCGGCGGGAGGAGCTTTTGTCTCATGGAAAGGCGCGGCCCTGTGAGGAAGAAAACTGAGGTAACTGTTTATGAGAGAACGCAGTGAAGATCTGGACTGCCTGAAGGGAGTCGCGATCCTGCTGGTCATGTTCGGACACGTGCAGGTGCACAATCACATGACCGATCCTTATTTATATGATGTGATCAAATCGCTTCAGATGCCGCTGTTCTTTTTGATCAGCGGCTATCTGGCCGGGGCGGGGACGAAGGTGCGAAGCCTCGCCCAGTATGGAAGCCGGGTGGGAAAGAGGGCGTGCGCCTATCTGATCCCCTTTTTTGCGTGGCTTGTGTTCCAGCATGCCTCCTATGTGCCGCGCGCGCTTGAGACCGTGTTGTTTCAGCTGGACTACGGGCTGTGGTTTCTGATGGCGCTTTTTCTGTTCACTCTGCTGGCCTATACGGCCCAGCTGGCGCAGGCGCGGTCCGGCAGGGAAAGCCTCTTCTGGATTGTGTGGTTCGCCGGGTGCGCGGCGGTGCTGGCGGCTTATCTGGCCGGTGTGACGTTTCTGAGTCCCTCGATCCTGATCATCTATCTGCCGTACTATACGGCGGCTTACTTTGTCGGGCTCCATCCGGAGGCATTTGCCCGGGAAGGCCGTCTCCTTTCCCGGCGGCGCCGCCTGCTGACATGGGCGTCGGGCGTCGTGTTTCTCGTCATGGCGTTTGCGCTGGATCTGGTGACCGTGACGGGATTTTTCATGCTTGGCGTCCAGACGCTGGCGTCTTTCCTCGGCTGTCTCTGGGTCGTCGGCATGGTGCTGGACTGGAAGAGCTGCCGTCTGAAGACGCGTCTGGCGGCGCTGGGGCAGTACACGCTGGAGATCTATGTGCTCCACTATCAGTTCGCCGCGATCCTGAACCCGTCGGGGCGGGCTTACGTCTTCTGGAGCGCGCCGGGACTGGCCTACGCGGCCGCCGCGTTCGCGGTCATGAGTCTGATCACGGCGGTGCTGATCTATCTGATCGACCGGATCGGGCCGCTCCGGTTTCTGCTGTTCGGGAAGCGCTGAGGCACGGGCGTCTGCTGTCCGTGCCTTCGGGCATATCAAAATGAAAGAGGAGGAGTTGAAGAAAATGAGAAGAAAAGGATGGTTTGCGGCGCTGACGCTGGCCGCAGTTCTGGTTTTGGCAGGCTGCGGAAGCAGCGCGCAGAATACGGACGCCGCAAATGAGACCAATACGGCGGACGGGACGGAGACAACCGGCGGGGCGGATGCGGCGGACGCAGTGAAGCCGCTTCCGGCCGCCGGGCAGGCGTCGGACGAGATGCCGGACGGCACATACCATGTGTCCTTCGACGGCGGCGCGGACCTGACGGAGGAGGACGGAAGCCTTTATCTCCATATGGAATTTTACGAGTACGACCGCTACGCGGTTCAGGATATCGAGGCGCTGGAGGAGGGCGGACAGATCGAGCACAACGGAGAGGTCTATACGGTCCAGTCGCTGGAGCGGCGGACCGGCAGCGACGGAGCGCTGACCGGCGTGGAGATCAACGGCGGATGCGAGGAGTACGGGATCTCCCTTTTGTATTCGGAGGATGAGGACGCGTTCCGGAGCATTCTCATGGACGACGCGTACGACACCTATACCATAGGAAGCGGAACGATCCGGCTTTCGGAGGGGATCGCGCTGAAGGACGATACCGTGCTGGACAGTCCCGCAGACGAGCTTCCGGAGGATCAGATCGGAGGCTATGACGACGTCCGGGAATGGATGGCGGGCCGGAGCTTCGGACAGAACAATACCTACGCAGAGATCAGGGACAACGAGGTGGCGTCGATCGAGGTGAAGTGGGTTCCGTAAACGGAGGAAGAAGCGGGTATGCTGTATGACGCCTGTGGGGAAGCGCCGCGCACATGCAGGCATGAGGCCGTGCCGTATCGAAGCTGCCGCATGGCCGGATAGCGGCGGATTTTCCGGGGAGATGGATGTTGAAATGCCCCCATACATATGATAAACTGAGTCTCAGAAGTTGGATGCAAATCGCAACAGAAAGACAGGAAAAGGAGATTGTTCATGATTGACAGACTGATCGGCAGGATTCAGGAGACAAAAGCGCCTATCGTGGTGGGGCTGGATCCCATGCTTTCCTATGTGCCGGAGCACATTCAGAAGAAGGCCTTCGGGGAATTTGGAGAGACGCTTGCGGGCGCGGCGGAGGCTATCTGGCAGTTCAATAAAGAGATCGTAGACAAGACGTGGGATCTGATCCCGGCCGTGAAGCCGCAGATCGCCATGTACGAGCAGTTCGGCGTGGAGGGCGTGGCGGCTTATAAGAAGACCGTGGATTACTGCCGTTCCAAAGGACTTGTGGTGATCGGGGACGTGAAGCGCGGCGACATCGGCTCCACCTCGGCGGCCTATGCGGCGGGACATCTGGGCAGAGTGAAGGTGGGAAGCCAGATGTGCAGCGGCTTCGGGGAGGATTTCGCCACGGTGAATCCGTACCTTGGCTCCGACGGGATCAAACCGTTCATCGACGTGTGCAAGGAGGAAAAGAAGGGACTGTTCATTCTGGTCAAGACGTCCAACCCGTCCAGCGGGGAATTTCAGGACCGGCTGGTGGACGGGCGGCCGCTGTACGAGCTGGTGGGCGAGAAGGTGGCCCAGTGGGGCGAGGAACACATGGGCGAAAGCTACAGCTATGTGGGAGCCGTGGTGGGAGCCACGTATCCGGAGCAGGGCGAGATCCTCAGAAAGATCATGCCGAAGGCCTTTATCCTCGTGCCGGGCTACGGCGCGCAGGGCGGACAGGGCAAGGATCTGGTTCATTTCTTCAACGAGGACGGTCTGGGAGCCATCGTCAACTCCTCCAGAGGGATCATCGCGGCTTATAAGCAGGAGGCCTATGCAAAATTTGGGCCGGAGAATTTCGCGGACGCATCCCGCGCGGCGGTGGAGGCCATGATCGCGGATATCCGCGGCGCGCTGGAAGCGCGGTAGGAGGCGGCTATGAAATATCAGGAAAGAGCGGTCGTCACAGAGCAGCGGCGGATCGCGGACGGGATCTACAGCCTCTGGCTCAGGGCGGAGCGCATCGCGGAGGAGGCGCGGCCCGGACAGTTTCTCTCGGTCTACTGTAAGGACGAGAGCCGGCTGCTTCCGCGTCCTATCAGCATTTGCGAGATCGACAGGGCGGGCGGAAGGCTGCGCCTCGTCTACCGGGTGGCGGGAGCCGGGACGGCGGAATTTTCCCACTGCCGGGAGGGGGACGTCCTTGAGACGGTGGGACCTCTCGGAAACGGATTTCCGCTGGACCGGGGCTACGGCCGCGTCCTGCTCATGGGAGGAGGCATCGGCGTGCCTCCCATGGTGGAGCTCGCGAAGCAGCTTCCGGGAGAGAAGCTCGTGGTGTCCGGCTACCGGGGCGGAGAGCTGTTCCTGAAGGAGGAGCTTGAGAGAAACGCAAAGCTCTACGTGGCGACGGAGGACGGGAGCGCGGGAACGAGAGGGAACGTGCTGGACGCCGTCCGGGAAAACGGACTTTCGGCGGACGCGATCTTTGCCTGCGGTCCTGCGCCCATGCTGCGGGCGCTGAAGGCGTACGCGGCGGAGAACGGCATGGACTGCTATCTCTCGCTGGAAGAGCGCATGGCCTGCGGCATCGGAGCCTGTCTGGCCTGCGTCTGCGCCTCCAAGGACGTGGACGAGCATACAAATGTGAAAAATAAGCGCATTTGCAAGGACGGCCCTGTATTTGCGGCGGAGGAGATCGAGCTATGAGAAATATGAGCGTAAAGCTGGCCGGCGTGGAGCTGAAAAATCCGGTCATGACGGCTTCCGGGACCTTCGGATCCAGCGGGGAGTACGGTGAATTTTACGATCTGGGGCTTCTGGGAGCCGTCGTGACCAAGGGCGTGGCGAACGTGCCGTGGCCCGGCAATCCGACGCCCCGCATCGCGGAGACGAAGAGCGGGATGCTGAACGCCATCGGCCTTCAGAATCCTGGCGTCGAGGTGTTTATCGAGCGGGATCTGCCGCTGCTCCGGAAATACGATACGAAGATCATCGTGAACGTCTGCGGAAAGACGGCGGAGGATTACTGCGAGGTGGTCGAGCGGCTTTCCGACCAGCCGGTGGATCTTCTGGAGATCAACGTCTCCTGCCCGAACGTGAAGGAGGGCGGCATCGCTTTCGGACAGCGCCCGGAGGCGCTGGAGGCCATCACCAGGGAGGTGAAGCGCCATGCGAAGCAGCCCGTGATCATGAAGCTCAGCCCCAACGTGACGGATATCGCGGAGATGGCCCGGGCGGCCGAGGCGGGCGGCGCGGACGCGCTGTCCCTGATCAACACGCTCACGGGCATGAAGATCGACATTCACAGGCGGACGTTCGCCATCGCCAACAAGACCGGCGGTCTCTCCGGACCGGCGGTGAAGCCGGTGGCCGTGCGCATGGTCTATCAGGCGGCCAAAGCGGTGTCGCTGCCCGTCATCGGCATGGGAGGCATCTGCACCGGCGAGGACGCCGTGGAGTTCCTTCTGGCGGGAGCCTCCGCCGTTTCCGTGGGGACCGCCAATTTTGCGGACCCGTTTGCGGCGAGGAACGTGGCGCGCGGCATCGAGGAGTATATGGAGAAATACGGCGTGGAAGATGTGTCGGAGCTGATCGGAGCGGTCCGGTAGGGGCGTCCGGCGGGAGGTCTATCGGAGCGGGACAGGAAAAGCAGCAGGAGGAGGCTGAAAAATGGAGAGCTACAAGCAGGAATTTATCGAATTTATGGTGGAGTCGGACGTGCTGAAGTTCGGCGAATTTACATTGAAAAGCGGAAGAAAATCCCCGTTCTTCATGAACGCGGGAGCCTATGTGACCGGGTCGCAGCTCAAGAGGCTGGGCGAGTATTACGCGAAGGCGATCCACGACAGATACGGAGACGACTTCGACGTGCTGTTCGGACCGGCCTACAAGGGGATCCCTCTGAGCGTGGTGACAGCCATCGCTTACAGCGAGCTGTACGGAAAGGAGATCCGCTACTGCTCGGACAGAAAAGAGGAGAAGGATCACGGCGCGGACAAGGGAAGCTTCCTCGGAAGCAGTCTGAAGGACGGAGACCGGGTCGTTATGATCGAGGACGTGACTACCTCCGGAAAATCCATGGAGGAGACGGTGCCGAAGGTGAAGGGCGCGGCCGACGTGGAGATCGTAGGGCTGATGGTGTCTCTGGACCGGATGGAGGTCGGAAAGGGCGGCGAAAAGTGCGCGCTTGAGGAGGTCAGCGACCTGTACGGCTTTGCGACGAACGCCATCGTCACCATGGCGGATGTGGTCGAATATCTCTACAACCGCCCCTGCCAGGGAAAAATCAGGATCGACGATACATTAAAGGCGGCGATCGAAGCATACTATGAACAGTATGGAGCGAAGCGCTAGGGTCGCAGTGACCGGAAAGGAGAGATCGGCATGGACAATGAGAAGACGTACAAGGTAATGGCGGGCGTGGGGGCCGGGAATCTTGCGCTGGGGATCGTGGTGCTGGTGACGGGGATCGTGGCCGGCGTGCTGATGATCGTGGGCGGAGCCAGACTCCTGAGAGGAAAATCTGACCTGATGTTTTAGAAAGAGGGCTTTTTGTGGAAAAAGAGACGGGGAAGCTGGTCCGGCTTTGGAGCCGATTTTTCTTCGGGCTTTACATTCTCCTCCTGATCTACTTTATGTTTTTCTCGGAGGAGTGGGGCCGGTCCATCTTTGGGGGAGATTACCGCTATAATCTGGTGCCGTTCCGGGAGATCCGCCGCTACCTTCAGTACGGCCATCTGATCGGGTGCTGGAGGGTGATGCTGAATCTGGGCGGAAATGTCGTCGGGTTTATGCCCTTCGGGGCGCTGCTGCCGGCTGTGCGCAGGAAGCCCACGGGCTTCTGGCGCGCGGCTTTTTTCAGTATGGAGCTCAGTCTGCTCATCGAGCTGTCCCAACTCGTGCTGCAGGCGGGAAGCTGCGACGTGGACGATCTGCTGCTGAACACGCTGGGAGGCTGTATCGGCTATGGGCTGCACCGTCTGGCGGTTTTTTGGAGGATGAAATGCTGAGAAGAAAAATAAAATTTACGGATAAAAAGCATTCCCGTCCGGGCATGGTGTCGAGCGCGCTGGGACTTGCGTCGGCGCTGACGGTACTGGGATTGTTTGCGGCCGCCTACGTCCGGAGAGGGCAGGCCGGAAGGGCGGTGGCGGTGCTGGGCTTTCTTGCGCTCCTGCTGGCCGGAGCCGGGGTGTACTACGGCGTGCTGGGGATGCGGGAGGAGGATACCTACCGGCTGTTCCCGCAGCTTGGGACGGGCCTGAACCTGCTTTTGCTGGCCGGATTTGCGGCGATCTATATATTGGGATGGTGATGGGATGGAGAGAATAGAAGAGCTGGAAGAGAGATACGCGCTGGCCGGGGAGCGGCTTTTGCAGATCGCGGCGGACAGAGAGACGCAGGGAGGTCTGGGAGAATATTTTCGCAGGACGGCGGAGTTTGCCCTGCTTCTCCTGCGGACGAAGGAGCTGGCGGAGGCGGATTTCTTCCGGACGGCGACGCTTGAGGAACTGCAGGAGTGGAACGGAAAGCTGTATGAAGATATTGCCGGGGAAGCTTACGGGAAGAGTTTTGCCTCTCCGGCGTATGCGGTCAGCCGTGTGGGAGAGGAGTATGGACAGATCCTCTCTTTTGTGTATGCGGAGCTGAGAGGCGGTATCGTTTATGCCTTCGAGGGAAGGGATGAGGAGCTTCTGATCCATCTGGAGCTGTTTTTGCAGATCCACGGGGAATTTTCGGAAGGGGAGCTTCCGGAGGCGAGAAGGCTGAAGGACGACGTGTACTGGTTCGTCAGCGATTACAGCGACGTGACGGTCAGCTATCGGATCCGGGAGCAGCTGGATCCGTCGCTCTCCTTTGCCAGAGACATCATTATGGAGTCGGATCTTTCCGATCCCCGTTATCTGTACCGGTTCGGGGAGTACATCACGGAGCGCGAGCTTCGCATGAGCGCCTATCTGGACAGTCTCTCCGGGGAGGAGATCGACCGGATCGCCTCCGTATTTACGGAAGGATACCGCATGGGGTTTGAGGCGGCGGACAAGGATCTGTCGAAAAAGCGCACGGTCAACATCCGCTATTGCCTCGGATTTGAACGGATCATCCGCCGGGCCGTGGAGCGGTTCGCGGACATGGGGCTTCAGAGCATCCTCTACCGGGCGGCGGTCAGCCGGGTCAACATGCGGGAGACCAGCAAGATCGGCTACTACGGCTCCCCGGCCAGCCTCCAGTACGAGTACGACCACAAGGGGGACGCGGCCCTCTTTATGGACAAGGCATTCGTGGAGCGCAAGCTCGGCGTCATGAAGACCGCCTACGAGCAGTACAGGGAGCTGGCGGCGGTCCACGGCGGCCCCGCGGTCATGGAGATCTTCGGAGAGAAGCCTTTCGAGCCTGCGTCCTGCGCGGAGGCGCTGAAGCCGGACCGGAGGCAGCAGGAAAATCAGGTGCTGCTCTACAGCCGGACCGGGAGGCTTACCAACGAGTATATCAAGGGGGAGGAGCGAAGCTTTACGATCATCGCGTTTCCGGTCCCCGACATCGGAGAGCAGTTTGAAGAGATCTTCCGGGAGACGGTGAAGATCAACACGCTGGACTACCGGACGTGGCAGACGATCCAGCAGCGCATGATCGACGCGCTGGACGGGGGCGAGCGGGTGCACATCCTCGGAAAAGGGGCGAACCGGACGGATCTGACTGTGGCGCTGATGCCGGTCGGCGATCCGGAGACGGAGACGATCTTTGAAAACTGCGTGGCCGACGTGAACATTCCGGTGGGAGAGGTGTTCACCTCCCCGCGCCTCGCGGGGACGAACGGCGTGCTCCATGTGAGCGGCGTGTATCTGAACGGCCTGTTTTATAAGGATCTGTGCCTGACCTTCCGGGACGGCATGACGGAGGACTACACCTGCGGAAACTACGAGGATCCGGAGGAGAACCGCCGGTATATCCGGGAAAATGTGCTTTTCCACCACGACGCGCTCCCCATGGGAGAGTTTGCCATCGGGACGAATACGACGGCCTATGTGACGGCCAGAAAATACGGGATCGAGGCGCTGATGCCGATCCTGATCGCCGAGAAGACCGGGCCGCATTTCGCGGTGGGGGACACCTGCTTTTCATGGGAGGAGGACGTGGTCACCCGCAATCCGGACGGCAAGCGCATGATCGCCAAGGAAAACGAGCGGTCGGTCCTGCGGAAGGAGGATCCGGGCAGCGCGTACTTCAACTGTCACACGGACATCACGATCCCTTACGACGAGCTTCGGGAGATCGCGGTGGTGAAAAAGGACGGAAGCCGGATCGCTCTGATCCGGGACGGACGGTTCGTGCTGCCGGGGACGGAGGAGCTGAACCGGCCTCTCGAGGAAGCGTGACAGTTCAGCGTATGCGGTCTCCGGATGCTCTTGACAAGAGCAGGGGCGGACGGTAAGATAACTTATAAATAGAAGTTCTTTTATCAATACAACTTATAAAGGAGATTTACGATGGCGAAAGTAGGAATTGTCATGGGCAGCGATTCGGATATGCCCGTTATGAGCAAGGCGGCGGACGTGCTGGCAAAGTTAGGGGTGGAGTTTGAGATGACGATCATCTCCGCTCACCGGGAACCGGACATTTTCTTTGAATATGCAAAGACGGCGGAGGAGCGGGGATTTAAGGTCATCATCGCGGGAGCCGGGAAAGCGGCTCATCTGCCCGGCATGTGCGCGGCGATCTTTCCCATGCCGGTCATCGGAATCCCCATGAAGACGTCGGATCTGGGCGGCGTGGATTCGCTGTACTCCATCGTGCAGATGCCCACGGGCATCCCGGTCGCAACGGTGGCCATCAACGGAGGAGCCAACGCGGGGATCCTTGCGGCGAAGATCCTTGCGACCTCGGATCCGGAGCTGCTGGCGAGGCTGAAGGACTACTCGGAGGAGATGAAGCAGGAAGTGGAGAGCAAGGCCGCAAAGCTTGACGAGATCGGATACAAGGCCTATCAGGCCCAGATGAAATAGGAGGACAGGTTATGGATTACAAGAACGCAGGCGTTGACATTGAGGCCGGCTACAAGTCGGTGGAGCTGATGAAAAAGTATGTGAAGGAGACCATGAGACCGGAGGTCTTAGGCGGTCTTGGAGGATTTTCCGGCGCGTTCTCCCTGAGCTCTTTTGCGGGAATGGAGAAGCCCACGCTGGTGTCCGGCACCGACGGGGTCGGGACGAAGCTGAAGCTGGCGTTTCTGATGGACAGGCATGACACGGTGGGGATCGACTGCGTGGCCATGTGCGTCAACGACATCGCCTGCGCGGGCGGAGAGCCGCTGTTCTTCCTTGACTATATCGCGTGCGGCAAAAACTATCCGGAGAAGATCGCGACGATCGTAAGCGGCGTGGCCGAGGGCTGCAAGCAGGCGGGAGCGGCGCTGATCGGCGGAGAGACCGCGGAGATGCCGGGCTTTTATCCGGAGGACGAGTACGATCTGGCGGGTTTTGCCGTGGGAATCGTCGATGAAAAGAAGCTGATCACCGGAGAGAGCATCCGGGAGGGGGACACGCTGATCGGCATGGCGTCCTCGGGCGTGCACAGCAACGGTTTCTCCCTCGTCAGAAAGGTGTTCCGCATGACGGAGGAAGCGCTCAGTACATATTACGACTGTCTGGGAAGCACGCTGGGCGAGGCGCTGATCGTGCCTACAAAGATTTATGTCAAAGCGCTTAAGAGCGTCAAAGACGCGGGCGTGACCATCAAGGGCTGCAGCCACATCACCGGAGGCGGCTTCTATGAGAATATTCCGCGGATGCTGCCGGAAGGCGTGCGCGCGGTGGTGAAAAAGGACAGCTACCCGGTGCTTCCGATCTTCCGGATGCTCCAGGAGGAGGGAAATATCGCGGAGGACATGATGTACAATACCTACAACATGGGACTCGGCATGATCCTTGCGGTGGATCCGGCGGACGCGGAACGGACGATGGAAGCGATCCGGGCGGCCGGAGAGACTCCCTATGTGGTGGGAACCGTGGAGAAAGGCGAGAAGGGTGTGACCTTATGCTAAAGCTGGCGGTGCTTGTATCCGGAGGAGGGACCAATCTGCAGGCGATCATCGACGCCATCGGGGACGGACGGATCACCAACGCGTCCATAGAGGCGGTCATCAGCAACAATCCGAACGCCTACGCGCTGGAGCGGGCCCGCGCGGCGGGGATCCCTGCCGTCTGCATCTGCCCGAAGGATTACCCTGACCGGGCCGCGTTCAACGACGCGCTGCTGGCGGGGCTGGAGGAGTCGGGAGCGGATCTGGTGGTGCTGGCGGGATGCCTCGTGGTGATCCCGGAGACCATCGTGGAGCGCTACCCCAACCGGATCATCAACATCCATCCGTCCCTGATCCCGGCCTTCTGCGGGAAGGATCAGTACGGACTCCGGGTGCACGAGAGCGCGCTGGCGCGCGGCGTGAAGCTGACCGGGGCCACGGTGCATTTTGTGGACAGCGGAACGGACACCGGACCGATCATTTTGCAGAAGGCGGTGGAGGTGCTGCCGGAGGATACGCCGAAAAGTCTTCAGCAAAGAGTGATGGAACAGGCCGAGTGGGTCATCATGCCGGAGGCCATCGACCTGATCGCCAACGGAAGAGTGAAGGTGCTGGACGGAAAGGTTGTCGTGGAACAGAGGAGGTTTGTATGAAGGTATTGATTGTTGGCAGCGGCGGAAGAGAGCACGCGATCGCGTGGAAGGTATCCCAGAGCCCGAGAGTGGACAAGATCTACTGCGCGCCGGGCAACGCGGGCATCTCGGAGTACGCCGAGTGTGTGGACATCGGCGCCATGGAGTTTGAGAAGCTGGCGGCCTTTGCAAAAGAAAAAGAAGTGGATCTGACGGTCATCGGCATGGACGACCCGCTGGTGGGCGGCATCGTGGACGTGTTCGAGGCGGAGGGGCTTAAGGTGTTCGGCCCGCGGAAAAATGCGGCCATCCTCGAGGGCTCCAAGGCGTTTTCCAAAGATCTGATGAAAAAATACGGCATCCCGACGGCGGCCTACGAGAATTTTGACGATCCGGAGGCGGCGCTGGCCCATCTGGAGACCGCGCGGATGCCCATCGTCCTGAAGGCGGACGGTCTGGCGCTCGGAAAGGGCGTGCTCATCTGCAACACGCTGGAGGAAGCCCGCGAGGGCGTGCGTTCCATCATGACGGACAAAAAATTCGGCGCGGCCGGAAACCGTATGGTGATCGAGGAGTTCATGACGGGCCGCGAGGTGTCGGTGCTGAGCTTTGTGGACGGAAAGACGATCCGGATCATGACGTCGGCGCAGGACCACAAGAGAGCCAAGGACGGCGATCAGGGACTGAATACGGGCGGCATGGGAACCTTTTCTCCCAGCCCGTTTTACACGGATGAAGTGGACGCTTTCTGCAAACAATATGTCTATCAGAAGACGGTGGACGCCATGGCGGCGGAGGGACGGCCCTTCAAGGGCGTGATCTTCTTCGGCCTCATGCTGACGCCGAACGGGCCGCGGGTGCTGGAGTACAACGCACGGTTCGGCGATCCGGAGGCGCAGGTGGTGCTGCCGCGCATGAAGAACGATATCGTGGACGTGTTCGAGGCGTGCGTGGAAGGCACGCTGGATCAGATCGAGCTGGAGTTTGAGGACAACGCCGCGGTGTGCGTGGTGCTGGCCAGCGACGGCTATCCGGTGGCCTATGAAAAGGGCTTTGAGATCCGGGGGCTGGAGCAGTTCCGGGGATCCGCCGACCGCTTCGTGTTCCACGCGGGCAGCAAGTATCAGGACGGGCGCATCGTCACCAACGGCGGCCGTGTGCTGGGCGTGACCGCGCTGGGCGCGAATCTGAAGGAAGCCCGGGCCAACGCCTATGAGGCGGTGGAGCTGGTGGACTTTGACAACAAATATTTCCGGCATGACATCGGAAAGGCGATCGACGAGGCGTAGCCGGGCGTTTGTGAGCGTTCAGCCCGCGCCATTCGCAAAGCCGCGCTGACGCGCTGTTCCTGTTCACAGGTGCCCTGTAAACAGGAACATTCGCGGGCTCATTTGAAGTTTTGCTTCGCAAAAGGAGCCCGCTCACACCTGAATCACGTTCTCACGCCTCAAACAGCGAGTGTTTGAGGCTGATTTGAGCAGTAGCAGGCACCGCTTGCGCGGCTCTCTTTGCTCATGAGCTGGCGCTCCCTCAGCCGGGAGCAACAGGCCAAAATTCGTGCGAGCACGATTTTGCCCTGTCACTCCCGGCCGGCTGAACTGTTGCGGCGTAACGATCTAGCCATGCATCTCGAAAGCCCGCTGCTGCGCAGCTCCCCGCCGCTTGCGCGCCTGCTTTCTCGATCACGGCTAAGCGCCGTATGGGAAATATGGGAAAGCTCTGCTTACATGCGAGCATGACGCAGTGCTTCCCCATATTTCCCGCATGGCTAGATAGGTATCTGTGAAAATTTTGTTAAATCGGTTGACTTTCCGGCGGATAGGAGATATCGTTATAGAAATATACAAAGGCGGCGGAGCGCGTTTGCTTCCGCCGTTCCTATATCTGGAAAGAGAGAACTTTTTATGAAAAATAAAAAAGGATTATTTGGAAAGACCGGTCTTCTGGTCACGGCGCTGCTGCTCTGCTTCGGCATGACGGCCATGGCCGCGCCTGCGGTGGAGGGAGACACGGAGCTTACGGCGGAGGAGGGAGAGATCGTCTCCGCGGAGTACACTGTCACGAACGATGAGGCGATGGAAAACGTGAAGCTGTCCCTGACCTACGACAGGGACGTGCTGACCTATATGTCGGGGAGCGGCGGCAACAATTTTTCCGGAAGCGGCGGAAACGGCCTTGTGGAGCTGAGCAGCAATCCGGACAGCACAGAGGCCACCTTCTCGGTGAGGTTCCGGGGACTGTCCGACGAGGACACGACTCTGGAGATCCGCTCCTGCACGATCACGGTGGACGGCGAGGAGATCAACGCGCTGACCGGCGTGTCTGTGTCGGAGGAGGAGGCAGAGAGCGAGTCAGAGGAAGGAGAGGACGAGGACGGCGAACGCGCCAGCTGGGTCATCGACGACCGGACCTTCTATCTTCACAATCCCGGAAGTCTGGACGGCTTTGAAGGCATGCGCATGGACATTCAAGGGATTTCCAGCCGCGTGCTTTACAGCGAGTCCATGGATCTCTATGTGATCATGCTGTTCAGCGACAACGGAAGCTACCGGGATCATTTTGTCTACAATCCGGACACCGGAAATGTCGTTCCCTTTGTCCAGAAGGAGAGCGGTACGGACACGGTGGTGTTCGTCGAACCGGAAGAAGGAGAGTATGTCCCCACCCGCTATTCCAGCGTGGAGATGCCCTGGGGGGCAAAATATACGATCCCGGCGTACAAGCATGTGATCATCGACGGGATCGACGAGATCTTTGACGATACGAACCGGTACCTTGTGTACGGCGTCAATCAGGACGGCGAGAAGGCATGGTACAGCTACGACTATGATAAGGATTCCCTGCAGCTCTTTGACGACGTGGCCTATCAGGGCGAGCAGAATTACATCAGCGAGCTGGAGGAGCAGGACGAGGCGCTGCGGGACGCGTCCAATTACAGCAAGGCTCAGTATGACGCCAACATGGGCAGGAGACTGATGGTCATCCTGGTTCTGACGCTGATCATCATCGTCCTGATCAACGCGCTCGTGTTCACGAATCTCCGGCTGCGCAGGCTCAGAGAAGCCGATGCGGACGAGGAGGACGAGCCGGAGCAGACGTCTGCGGAGGCAGAGACCGGCGAGTACATCACGGGGACCCTCGAGGAAAACGAGACGGATTTCAGAGAGCCGGGTCAGGAGAGAGAGGAGCCGGAACTGGAGATCATCGATCTGGATGATCCGGAGGACGAAGAAAACTGACAGAGAAAGGCGGGGCCGCTGCAGCGATGCGCGGCTCTTTTTTTGCCAAAGGGGCGTCCCCGGCAGAAAACGGTTGACCGGAGAAGAACAAACTGTTACACTCTGTGTATAACATATGGAATCTACAAAGGACAGGTGATACGATGTATCTGGAGATCGACTTTAACAGCGACGAGGCTTTTTATGTGCAGCTATACAATCAGATCATTATCGGGATCGCGTCCGCCCGGCTCCAGGAAGGGGACGCTCTGCCCAGCGTCCGCCAGCTGGCCGACGACGTGGGGATCAACATGCATACGGTCAACAAGGCGTACGCCCTGCTCAGGCAGGAGGGCTACATCCGGCTGGACCGGAGATCCGGCGCGGTCATCGCGGTGGACGCCGATAAGCTGAAGGCCATGGAGGAGATGAAGAGGGAGCTTCTGGTGGTGCTGGCAAAGGGAAGCTGCAAAAATATTTCACGCGAGGAGGTCCATCAGCTCATCGATGAGATCTACGCGGAGTACGGGGCATAGAGGAGGAAGCTTATGCAGATCTATACAGACGCGGCGCAGGCCGCGCTTCGTCAGGCAAAAAAGATATCCGGCCAGATGAATCACCCCTATACGGGGACGGAGCACATTCTGGTGGGCCTGCTCAGAGAAGGCCAGAGCACGGCCGGGCAGGTGCTGGCCGGAGCAGGAGTGACGGAGAAGGGGCTGACGGAGATGATCGATCAGCTGATCGCGCCTGACGGGGGCGCCATACCGGAGGAGGGGCGGAGCTTTACGCCCCGGGCGAGAAAGATTCTGGACGACGCGCAGAGCGAGGCCCGGAGATTTCACGAGCATCTGGTCGGGACGGAGCACATTCTGATCGCGATCTTAAAGGACGGGGAGTGTGTGGGCTCGCGGCTCCTCAATACGATGAACATCCGGCTTCGGGATATTTACATGGAGCTGATGGGCTCCATGGGCGAGAAGGCGGCGGAATACAGGGACGAATCCAGAGGGCGCGGAACGCAGACGCTGGAGCAGTACAGCCGCGACCTGACCGCCATGGCGGCCGAAGGGCGTCTGGACCCGGTCATCGGCCGGGAGGAGGAGATCCTCCGGGTTATACAGGTGCTGAGCCGCAGGACGAAGAACAACCCCTGCCTGATCGGCGAGCCGGGCGTGGGAAAGACGGCCATCGTGGAAGGGCTGGCGGCGCGGATCGCATCCGGTAAGGTGCCGGATTCCATCCGTGGGCGCAGGCTGTGCGTGCTGGATCTGACGGCCATGGTGGCGGGATCCAAATACCGCGGAGAGTTCGAGGAGCGGATCAAGAACGTCATCGAGGAGGTCCGGGAGGACGGAAATATCCTGCTGTTCATCGACGAGCTCCACACGATCATCGGCGCAGGAGGAGCGGAAGGGGCCATGGACGCCTCCAACATCCTGAAGCCGGCCATGGCCAGAGGCGAGATCCAGATCATCGGAGCTACGACGCTGGAGGAGTACCGAAAGCATGTGGAGAAGGACGCGGCGCTGGAGCGCAGGTTCCAGCCGATCGTGGTGGAAGAGGCTTCGGTGGAGCAGACGGTCGAGATCCTGAAGGGACTGCGGCCCTATTATGAGGAGCATCACCGCGTGAAGATCACGGATGAGGCGCTGGAGGCGGCCGCCAGACTGGCCGACCGGTATGTGAACGACCGGTTTCTGCCCGACAAAGCCATCGACCTGATGGACGAGGCGGCCGCCGGACTGCGCATGGGCCGTTACAGCGCGGCTGCCGGGGAGCAGGATCAGGTACAGCAGCTTCTGAAGGCGAGAGAGGAGCTGGAGCAGGCGCTCTCGGCCGCGGATCTGGAGCGGGCGAGAGCCTGCCGGGAGCAGGTGAAGAAACTGGAGGAGGAGCTGGAGCGCCGGGACGTCCGCTGCGGCCGCAGGGCCAACGTGGTGACGGAGGACCAGGTGGCCGCCGCCGTGGCCAAGTGGACGAAGATCCCGGTGCAGAGGATCGCCGAAGCCGAGTCCCAGAAGCTCCGGAGACTGGAAAAAACGCTGCACAGGCGTGTGGTCGGTCAGGACGAGGCTGTGACCGCCGTGGCGAAGGCGGTCAAGCGCGGGCGCGTGGGCCTGAAGGATCCGAAGCGCCCCATCGGCTCCTTTCTCTTTCTGGGGCCGACGGGAGTGGGAAAGACAGAGCTTTCCAAGGCGCTCTCGGAGGTGCTGTTTGGCCGGGAGGACTCCATGATCCGCGTGGACATGTCCGAATACATGGAAAAGCACAGCGTGGCGAAGATGATCGGGTCGCCGCCCGGCTATGTGGGCCACGACGACGGCGGGCAGCTCAGCGAGAAGGTCCGCAGAAATCCGTATGCGGTCATCCTGTTCGACGAGATCGAGAAGGCCCATCCGGACGTCTTCAATCTTCTGCTCCAGGTGCTGGACGATGGGCACATCACGGACTCGCAGGGGCGCAAGGTGGATTTTAAAAACACGGTGATCATCATGACGTCCAACGCGGGCGCGGGCTCCATCGTCAATCCGAAGAAGCTGGGCTTTGCCTCCTCGGAGGATGCAAAGCAGGACTATGAATTTATGAAAAACAGCGTCATGAACGAGGTGCGCCAGATCTTCAAGCCGGAGTTTCTCAACCGCATCGACGAGACGATCGTCTTCCACATGCTTCAGAAGCACGAGATCGAGCAGATCGCGGGGATGCTTCTGGAGGAGCTGGAGCAGCGGTGCAAAAATCAGCTCTCGCTGGACGTATCGTTCAAGGCGTCGGTGAAAAAATGGCTGGCCGAGACCGGATTTGACGCGAAATACGGCGCGCGCCCGCTGAAGCGGGCGATCCAGAGCCGGCTGGAGGACCGTCTGGCCGACGAGCTTCTGGACGGAGCGGTCAAAGCCGGGGATCATGTGGACGTGAAGATCACGGGCGGGAAAGTGAAGATTCTCGTCCGCACGGAGGAGGGAGCATGAAGAAGGGCGCGACCGTCTTTTTCTGTCAGAACTGCGGATACGAATCGGCCAAATGGTCCGGCCAGTGTCCGGCCTGCCGCGAGTGGAACACCTTCGCGGAGGAGCCGTCCGCGCCGAAAGCAAAGGGCGGCGCAGGCGCAAGGAGGAGCGGCAGGGAGACAAAAGAGCCTGTGACGCTGGGCGGCATCCGGACCGGTCAGGAGGGAAGGATCTCCACGGGTATGTCGGAGCTTGACCAGGTGCTGGGCGGAGGGATCGTCTCCGGCTCTCTCGTGCTTGTGGGAGGCGACCCGGGCATCGGAAAATCCACGCTGCTGCTTCAGGTGTGCAGAAATCTGTCTCAGAGGATGGAGAGCGTGCTCTACATCTCCGGGGAGGAGTCGCTGCAGCAGATCAAGCTGCGGGCGGTCCGGATCGGGGAATTTTCCGACGCGCTCACGCTCCTGTGCGAGACCAATCTGGCGGACATCGAGTCGGTGGTGCTGAAGAGGCGGCCGCAGGCCGTGATCATCGACTCGATCCAGACCATGTACCAGGAGGAGATCTCCTCGGCTCCGGGAAGCGTCTCTCAGGTGAGGGAAGCCACGGGCGTGCTCATGCGTCTGGCAAAGGAACAGAACATCACGATCTTTATCGTGGGCCATGTGACGAAGGAGGGCACGGTGGCGGGGCCCCGGGTGCTGGAGCATATGGTGGACACGGTGCTTTATTTTGAAGGCGACCGCCATGCGTCCTACAGGATCCTGCGAAGCGTCAAAAACCGGTTCGGCTCCACCAACGAGATCGGCGTGTTTGAGATGACCGACCGGGGGCTGCGGCAGGTGACCAACCCGTCGGAATATATGCTGAGCGGAAAACCCGCGGGGGCCTCCGGATCCGTGGTGGCCTGCACGATGGAGGGTACAAGGCCCATGCTTCTGGAGGTGCAGGCGCTCGTGTGCCGCACCAGCTTCGGGCTGCCAAGACGCACGGCGGCGGGCACGGACTACAACCGTCTGAATCTTCTGATGGCGGTGCTGGAAAAGCGGCTGAACCTGCCGCTGTCCGGCTACGACGCCTATGTCAACATCGCGGGCGGCGTGCGGCTGAGCGAGCCGGCCATGGATCTGGCGCTGGTGCTGGCAGTGATCTCCAGCTACAAGGATATCGCCGTTCCGGAGAAGACCATCGTCTTCGGCGAGGTAGGCCTAAGCGGCGAAGTGCGGGCGGTCAGCATGGCGAAGCAGCGGGTCGCGGAGGCGCGGAGACTGGGCTTTATGAAGGTGATCCTGCCCGCGGGCTGCATGGAGCAGGTGAAGGCGATGGAAGGGATCGCGCTTGTGGGCGTCGCGACCGTGCGCGACGCCATGGACAGCATTTCCTGAAAACGGACGAAAGGCGGGGCGGGACCTCCGCCGTGCAGAACCGCGGAGCAAAAATTTTCATTGACACGGAATCGAAATTATGGTATAGTATCGGGGTGTCAATGATACACAGGGATATAGTTCAGTCGGTAGAACGTTGGTCTCCAAAACCAAATGTCGAGGGTTCGAGTCCTTCTGTCCCTGCGAAAGCTTCGGAAATGCATATTTCCGAAGCTGTTTTTCTATTACAAAGGAAATTCGGGAAGAATTTTCCCGGCAGAAAGAAGAAAAAACGGATATAAGGACAGAGAGCATGAAGAAATGGATGGGGATCGCGCTGGCCGGGACTCTGGCCGTTCTGACGGGCGGCTGCGCCCGCGGCGGGCAGACGGAGGCGCAGGCGCAGACCGTAGAATACATGGAGGAAACAGAAGACAGACTGCCTGAGAGAGATCCGGAGGCGGACCGTCTGGAGCAGGTGCAGGAGTCCGGCGTCCTGCTGATCGGGATCTCGCCGGATTATGCGCCGTTCGCATTTCCGGACGAGACGAAGGATGGTCAGGAGGCTGCCTGCGCGGGCAGCGACGTGAGACTGGGACAGTATATCGCGGATACGCTGGGCGTGGAAGCGGCGTTTGTGCAGATGGAGTTTGACGAGTGTCTGGAGGCCGCAGGGGAAGGAACCGTGGACATGGTGCTTCTCGGGATGCTGGCAAAGACGGAGAGAAAAAAATATGTGGATTTTACGGACGTCTATTATCAGCCGGGCCGTCAGGTCCTGCTGGTGAAGGAGAGCGAGCGGGAGACCTGCAAGGAGCTGGACGATCTCTCCGGAAAGACCGTGGCGGCTCAGTATGGAACGCTGCAGGCGCAGCTGATCACGGAGCAGCTCCCGGAGAGCTATATGGAGCTGACGGACGCGGTGACCGACAGTCTGGAGATGCTCCGGTCCGGAGACGCGGACGCGGTGGCGCTGGACGAGACGGTGGCGGAGCATATTCTGGAGGAGTATACAGAGCTGGCGGAAGCGGAGGCGTCGTTCGAGTACGAAGGACAGGGCATCGTGGGCGGCGTGGTGAAGGACCAGGGCGCATTTTTGAGGGCGGTGAACGCGGCCATCGGTCAGGCGACGGAGGGAGACCTTTATTTTGACTGGCTGGCGTCAGCCACGCAGCAGGCGGCAAAGAAGAATCAGGAAATCGACCGGACGGAACTGACCAGACAGCGCGACCGGACGAAGACTCAAAATCAAACGACGACGCAGCAAAGCGGAGGGACGTCGAGCCCGTCGGCGCAGCCGACCGACCCAGCAGCGCAGCCGACTGACCCGGTGGCGGGGACGACCGATCCTGCCGCACAGCCAGCCGACCCGGCGGCGGGAGCCGCGTCTCCGGGCGTCTGACCGGAGACGCAGAAGATCCGGAATCGTCGTGACGTGCCGGTTCGCCGGCAAAGAGGCAGGCCGCGCGCCGTTTCCTGCAAAAGCTGCGGAAATATCCGTGGCGGGCAGACAAAAAGAATGATATAATGAGAGACGTCGGCGGATCCGCCGATTTTGAGGTCTGAAAGGAAGTGAAAGAGGATGCGTGACATCAGGCAAGGACAGTTTTACAGACACTTCAAGGGCGGCCTGTATCAGATCGTAGCGGTGGCGAAGCATTCGGAGACCGGAGAGCGCATGGTAGTCTATCAGGCGCTGTACGGAGATTTTGGCGTCTATGTACGCCCCTACGGGATGTTCGCGGGCGAGGTGGATCATGAGAAATATCCGTCTGTGACGCAGCGCTACCGCTTTGAACTGGAGGAGCAGCGGGACACGGAAGAAGTAAAGCGCTGGCCGGAGGAGCGGCAGGATACAGAAGAAGCGGGAAGCGGGCCGGAGGACGGCGGGATCAAGGACGGGCCGGACAAGACCGGAGTGAAGCGGCCGGCAGAAGGAACGGAGAGCCCCGCAGACGGCGTCAACCCGATCCTGCTGGAATTTCTGGACGCGGACACGCTGGAGGAAAAGCTTCATATTTTGTCGTACAATCGAAACCGCGTGGATGAGTCGCTGCTGAACAGCATTGCGATCTCGCTGGACCTGGTGGTGGAGAAAAAGGGGCTTCAGGAAAAATTCGACGAGATCCTGAACTGTCTGTCCATGATGAAGCATTTTGAGTGCAATCGTCTTCGATAAAAATACCAAGAGAATAGGAGAAGTCACAATATGGCGGAAAAATCATGCAGCAGCGCAGGCTGCACAAAGGAAAGCTGCGAAGGATGTCCAGGCGCGCAGGGAGCGGCGAAGCCGCAGAGCATGCTGGCCGCGCCGAATCCCGGTTCTCACATCCATAAGGTGATCGGGATCGTCAGCGGAAAGGGCGGCGTCGGAAAATCCATGGTCACGGCGTCCCTCGCAAATCTGATGAAAAAACAGGGCTACACGGTGGGAATCCTGGACGCGGACATCACCGGGCCGTCGATCCCGAAGATGTACGGCCTCCACGGCCCGGCGGAGATGGAAGGGGAGTCCATTCGACCGGTCACGACGGCCAACGGCATTCCGGTCATGTCCATCAACCTCCTTCTGCCCGACGAGGAGTCGCCGGTCATCTGGAGAGGCCCGATCCTGGCCAACATGGTCAAGCAGTTTTGGAGCGACGTGGCGTGGGGCGAGCTCGATTATCTGTTCGTGGATATGCCTCCCGGAACCGGGGACGTGCCGCTGACGGTATTTCAGTCCATCCCGGTGGACGGCATCGTCATGGTCACCTCGCCGCAGGAGCTTGTGGGCCTGATCGTGAAGAAGGCGCTCAATATGGCCAGAAGTATGCAGATCCCGGTATTGGGACTGGTGGAAAATTACAGCTATGTGGTATGCCCGGACTGCGGAAAGGAATTCCGCATCTTCGGAGAGAGCGGGCTGGACGCGCTGTCTGAGGAGCTGGGTATTCCTGTCCTCGGACGTCTGCCCATCGAGCCGAAGCTGGCCGAGCTGGCGGGCGGAAGCTTCGCCGAGGCGGAGAATCCGTATCTGTCCGCGGCCGAGGATCTCCTCATAGCGCTGGAGGGATAAGGATCTCCTCCGGCAGCGGATCCGCGCGGGCACAGACCATTCCCGCGCCGGATTAGTACAGCCAGAAATCCTTCACGATCGCGAAAAATTCCCGGAACAGATTGGCGGGCTGGGTGATCAGGTCGCTTTTTGCCGGGATGGCGCTGACGTTCTCGTAGCCCAGCGTCCCGGCCAGATGAAGGGCCCGGCAGACGTGGAAGCCGTTGGTGATGACGCCGACGGACGCGCCGTCCGGGATCAGTTCGGCGGAGAAGGTCAGATTTTCCCTCGTGTTGGTGGAGCGGTCCTCCGTCACGATCCGGTCCGGGTCCAGCCCCCGCTCCGTCAGATATGTTTTCATGGCCTCGGCCTCGGCGCACGGCTCGTTGCCGCCCTGTCCTCCGGATACGATAAAGATCGTGTCCGGATTTTTTTATGGGTCGGATAGACCCAGTTGAGTACGTTGGAGTTTCTCCACAGAGA
>JAUNHB010000095.1 GCA_030524125.1 Eubacteriales bacterium
CAGGTTGAGCGACTGCGGAACACGGCACACATTCGCCTGATAATACTCCGCTTTGGCGCTGTACTCCTCGATCGCCTGCTGGAAGGCCTTAAACGAGTAGACCGTCTGCTGGAAAATCTTCACAACCGGGATTCCGCGGACATACTCCGTGCCGGCCTTCGTCGTGCGGTCCTGAGCCGCCTGGTATTCCGCCATAATTGCGGCGTTTTTGCCGCCCATCATGACGAACATGGATAAAATCGAGAGCAGCGCTGCGAGCAGGCAGGCGCATCCCATCCGCCAGTCGAAGACGAACATCAAGACAAGCATCGCCAGAAACAGGGTGATCGTGCCCACGATATCCGCTAAATTGTGGGCCAGAAGCGTCTCTGTGTCGGCCGCCGCCGCGTCAAGCCGCCCGCGGATCAACCCGGACGCATTGGCGTCAAAATAGCCTAACGGAGCCTTCATCATGCGCGCCATGCCCTGCTTACGGATATTTGTCGCCGTGCGGAACGCCGCCAGATGCGTGCACATCAGCCCGGCGAAGTAAACCACAATCCCGGCCACCGCGAAAGCAAACGCCGTCCAGCCATACTGCGTCACGCCCGTCGCCGCTGTCCAGTCCGGCGCCGCCTCGATCAGGTCTCTGGCCACGAGCCAGATACAGATATATGGTACCATGCTGAGCAGCATGGACACGGCAGAGAGGGCCAGCCCCAGAAAGGTCAGTCCCCTGTGGCTGCCCGCATAGTCCAAAAGGACCGCCACATCGCTTTTTTTCTTCTCCTTCATGGAAAAACCTCCTTAATAGTTAGTAAAAACTAATCGTGTTGCAAAAAAGACAGGGGTTATTCCCCCATCAATTTCATCCACCCGGCCGTGTAGAACGACCGCAGCTTCTCCACATCCCGCTTCGCCTGCTCGTAGGGCATATCGTGGATTACGACTTCAAAGATCCCGTTGAACATTCCGCTCGCGATAATGTGGCACAGGGACTCGCTTAAAACGGGGACATCCCGCCCCAGACGGCGCAGCACCTCCATATAGCGGAGCGTGTACTCCACCTCGACCTCCACCATCCCGTGGACGAAGTGCTCGTAAGCAGTTCCCTCCGCCCGGCACAAAAGCAGCTTGACCGGCTCCCTGTTCTCACAGATATAGCCCACCATCCAGTTCACGCAGTCGCCGGATTCCACGCCCATCCGCGTCGGCTGCTCCTCCTCCGGCAGCTCGGCAAACGTCGTCTGCGCCTCCATAAACCTCCCCATGAGGGCCGCGGCGTGCGGCTCCACGATCGAGGCGAACAGCGCCTCCTTGCTCGAGAAGTATCCGTAAAACGCGCCCGTCGTCACGCCCGCGTTTTTCACGATCTGGCGCAGGGAAGCTCCGAGAAACCCTTTTTCGGAGAACTCCTCCAACGCGGCCTGCTTAATCCTTTCCCGGGTATCCGGGGATCTCTCTTCCATAAAAACCGCCTCCATATAACAGTGCTATGTAACAACGTTATAATACAACGAAACATCGGTGTTGTCAAGCAAGATAGTACATGTTTTAGTGCGGGATTTTGTCGGCGTTGTTCTCATCTTTTCATGAAACA
>JAUNHB010000067.1:0-131 GCA_030524125.1 Eubacteriales bacterium
CGGCGGAACCGCTCGATCTCGATCTCGTTGTTCAGCGTGATGCAAAGCGCCTCGTACTGAGCGGACAGGTCGGGAAGCTCCAGAAGCTTCTGCTGCTGCTCCCATGTGAGCGGCGTGTGGATCATCACCTG
>JAUNHB010000067.1:141-12671 GCA_030524125.1 Eubacteriales bacterium
TCCGCTCCAGCGTCCGGCTCTCCGACACCTGACGGGCCAGATCCTTCCCGATCCGTTTCCCGCTGTCGCAGTAGCCCTGAAAGATCTCCTGCAGATTGCGGAGCATGGCTTCCTTTCCGCTCTCCGGCAGATCCCCGAAATCCTCCGGCTCCTCCTCCGACACGACCGCCGTCAGGCACTCGCCCTCCTCCAGAGAGACGAGTCTTGCGCGAAACAGCCCTTCCACCAGCACCCGCAGAATGTTGTGCGGCATCTTTACGATCTGCTTGATCTCCGCCACCGTGCCGTAGGCGAACAGGTCCTGCTGTCCGGGCGCCTCCGTGTCCGGATTTCTCTGCGCCACGATAAACAATCTCTGCTCCTGGGCGAGAGACTGTTCCACCGCCTTCACGGAGCGGGACCGGCTCACGTCAAAATGTGTGATCATCTCCGGAAGAATCGTCATGCCGCGCAGCGCGATGGCAGGCACTCTCTGCTCCTGTCTCTCCATATTTCTTCCCCCTTTTCCTGTAAAACAGAGCCGCCGCAAAGTCCGGCAGACTTATGCAGCGGCCCCCACATTTTATTTTCTCGTGATCATCGGGACCCCGCTGCCGTCCACCGCTCCTTTGGTGATCGTGCAGCCTGCGATCGTGTCGTCCGACGGAATCGTAAACATCAGATCCATCATCGTCTCTTCCATGATGGAGCGAAGGCCTCTGGCCCCCGTCTTCCGCGAGATCGTCTTGTCCGCGATGGCTTTCACCGCCTCATCGTCGAACTTGAGATCCACGCCGTCCAGCTCCAGAAGCTTCTGGTACTGGCGGATGATGGAGTTTTTCGGCTCCAGCAGGATCCTGACCATGTCGTCCCTGCCCAGCGGATCCAGCGATACCGAGATCGGCACGCGTCCCATAAACTCGGGGATCATGCCGAATTTGATAAAGTCTTCCGGGAGCGCGTTCCGCAGAAGCTCTCCCACGTTCTCTCTGCGCTTCTCGCGGATGTCCGCGTTGAAGCCGATGGACTTGCGGTCCATACGGGTCTCGATGATCTTGTCCAGACCCTCGAAGGCGCCGCCGCAGATAAACAGGATGTTGGTCGTGTCGATCTGCAGAAGCTCCTGATGCGGATGCTTCCGGCCTCCCTGAGGCGGGACGGAAGCCACCGTTCCCTCCAGGATCTTCAGGAGCGCCTGCTGCACGCCCTCGCCCGACACGTCGCGGGTGATGGACGGGTTCTCCGATTTTCTCGTGATCTTGTCGATCTCGTCGATGTAAATGATGCCCCTCTGGGCCCGGTCAATGTCATAGTCGGCCGCCTGGATGATCTTCAGGAGAATGTTTTCCACATCCTCTCCCACATATCCGGCCTCCGTCAGCGTCGTGGCGTCCGCGATGGCGAACGGCACGTTCAGGATCTTCGCCAGCGTCTGGGCCAGCAGCGTCTTTCCGGAGCCGGTGGGCCCCAGCAGAAGGATGTTGCTCTTCTGGAGCTCCACATCCAGATCCTGCTGTGCCAGGATCCTCTTATAGTGATTGTAGACCGCCACGGACAGCACCTTCTTGGCGTTCTCCTGCCCGATGACATAGTCGTCCAGGAAGCCCTTGATCTCCTCCGGCTTCAGAAGATGGATCTCCTCCGCCGCCGTTCCCGGTTCGTCCTCTCCCATCTCCTCCTCGATGATCTCCGAGCACAGTTCCACGCAGGCGTCGCAGATGTAGACGCCGTTCGGTCCCTTCAGAAGCTTCATGACCTGACTTTCCGTCTTGCCGCAAAAGGAACACCTAATCTCATTTCTAGCCATTGATATCTCCCTTAATGTCCTGCGATTACCTGATCGATCAGTCCGTAGGACTTCGCCTCTTCCGCAGTCATGTAGTTGTCGCGCTCCGTATCCTTCTGGATCACCTCCAGCGGCTGCCCCGTACGCTCCGCCAGGATCGTGTTGAGTTTCTCTCTCGTCTTCAGAATATGTCTGGCGGCAATGTCGATCTCCGTCGCCTGACCCTGCGCTCCGCCCAGCGGCTGGTGGATCATGATCTCCGCGTTCGGCAGCGCGAACCGCTTGCCCTTCGCTCCGCCCGCCAGCAGGAACGCGCCCATGCTGGCCGCCATGCCGATGCAGATGGTGGACACGTCGCACTTGATATAATTCATCGTATCAAAGATCGCCATTCCGGCCGTCACGGAACCGCCGGGGCTGTTGATGTACAGATGGATATCCTTTCCCGGATCCTCCGACTCCAGAAACAGAAGCTGAGCCACGACCAGACTGGCCGTCACCTCGTTGACCTCCTCCCCGAGAAAAATGATCCTCTCCTTCAGAAGTCTGGAGTAGATGTCGTAGCTTCTCTCTCCTCTGCTGGTCTGTTCAATTACATAAGGTACTAATGCCATGATTTTGTCCTCCTCTTCGATGATGCAGCTCCCTCATATGCGGACGTATACAGAACACATCTGTGCATAAAAGGGCACAGCGTACCTGCCATGCCCCCTCGTGCTTTATCAGCGTCTCCTTAAGCTTCCACTGCGGCTTCCGCAACCAGCCTGGCAGCTTTCTGGACTGCGATATCTTTCTTCATCTCTTCCAGCTGACGCTCGCCCAGCAGCTCTTTGATCTTGTCAGCCTCCATCTTGTACATGTCGGCCATCTTCGCGATCTCGGCCTCCACGTCCTCCTCGGACGCCTCCAGCTTCTCCGCTGCGGCTACCGCCTCGAGCACGAGACGGCTCTGGATGTTCTGAAGCGCTCTGGGCTTCATCTCCTCCATGTATTTCTCCTCAGACAGTCCGGTGAACTGGAAATACTGCTCGAGGGAAAGTCCCTGGGACTGGATCCTCTGGGCGAAATCGTCCAGCATCTGACGGGTCTGGTACTCCACCATCGCGTCCGGGATCTCCATCTGCGCTCCGTCGATGATCTTCTGGATCACCGCGTCTTCTTTCGCCTTGGCCGCCTCGTCCTCTTTCTCTTTCAGAAGCTTTGCCTTAATGTCCGCTTTATATTCATCCAGCGTATCAAACTCGGATACCTCCTGCGCGAACTCGTCGTCCACCTCCGGAAGCTCCTTCACCTTGATGCCGTTTACTTTGCACTTGAATACCGCCGCTTTTCCGGCCAGCTCCTTCGCGCCGTACTCCTCCGGGAAGGTCACGTTCACGTCCAGCTCTTTGCCGATCTCGGCTCCCACGAGCTGATCCTCGAAGCCCGGGATAAACGTTCCGGAGCCGATGGTCAGATCGTAGTTCTCTCCCTTGCCACCCTCGAACGCGACGCCGTCCACGAAGCCTTCAAAGTCCAGAGACACCATGTCTCCCTGGGCCACGGCTCTGTCGTCCACCGTCACCGTGCGGGAATTGTTCTCGCGCTCCTTTGCGATCTCCGCGTCGATCTCCTCGTCCAGTACCTCGACCGGAGCCTTCTCCACCTGCACGCCCTTGTACTCGCCCAGCACGACGCCCGGCTTCAGAGCGACCGTCGCGGTGAACACGAACGGCTTGCCGCTCTCGATCTGCACGACGTCGATCTGCGGATGGGAGACGATCTCCTCGCCGCACTCGTCCACCGCCCCGGAATACGCGGACGGAAGCATCGCGTGGATGGCGTCATTGTAGAAGACCTCCTTGCCGTACATCTTCTCGATGAGCTGGCGGGGCGCTTTTCCTTTGCGGAAGCCCGGAATGCTGATGCTCCTGCGCGCCTTGACATATGCGCTCTGGATCGCCTTCTCTACGTTCTCGGCGGGAACCTCCACCGTCAGTTTTGCCATGTTCTTTTCTAATTTTTCAACCTGTACACTCATTTTGCAGTTCTATCCTCCTTGTATTTATAGATCAGCATAGACTGATTCACATACTCATAGACATTTTAAGAGTATATCACAAAAAAAGAAGACTGTCTAGGCTTTTTCCGGCAGTTTACCGGAGAAAACCGAGGCAGTCTCCCTGTTTTTCTGATTTCAGCTCCTGCTTTCCGTTACTGTCCGGAAGACATCTGCTGTTCCTGCTTCATGATCATCTTTTTGACCATCTCGCCGCCGATGGAACCGGCTTCTCTGCTGGTCAGATCACCATTGTAGCCGTCCTTCAGAGTGACGCCGAGCTCGCTGGCGACTTCCTCTTTAAAACGGTTCATTGCAGCCTTCGCTTCCGGCACAGCCATGCTGTTGGTTCCGGATTTGCTGTTCTGATTCGTCATGCTAATCACCTCCATGGCCATAGTATTCGCCGTTTTTTTCCGCAAATACTGGAAATGTATGGAATCTGCATGACGTCTCCGCACAGAACGGGCCGCCTGCGCCGTTTAAGAGGCGTGTCCGTAGAGGATGCTCTCCCTGACCTCCCGCGCCTTCTGCGCGGATACGAGCTGCTCCGTCAGCGCCAGCGCGAAGGAAATGGCCGTGCCCATGCCCCGGCTCGTGGTCACCGTCCCGTCCTGCACCACGCGGTCAAAGACCACCTGCGCCCCGGCCAGACGCTCCTCGAAGCCCGGATAGCAGCACGCCTTCTTTCCCCGCAGGATCCCCATGTCGCCCAGCACGCTGGGAGCCGCGCAGATGGCCGCGATCCGCTTTCCGGCCGCAAAAGAATCCGTCAGAAGCTTCGTAAGCTTTCCGCACTCCCCGAGATTCTTCGTCCCCGGCATTCCGCCCGGCAGCACGAAAAGCTCCGTGTCTGAAAAATCCGCCTGGTCAAAGCAGACGTCCGCCTGCACCGGGATCCGGTGCGAGCCCGTCACCATCCTCTCGTCCGTGATCGACACCGTGCCGACGTCCACGCCCGCCCGGCGGAGAATGTCCGCCACCGTCAGTCCCTCGATCTCCTCAAATCCGTCCGCCAAAAAAATACACACTCTGCTCATCGCTTTTTCCTCCTTCCGGCGTCCGCGCGCCGAGCCCTGTTTTTTGCCACTGTTCAGCCATGCATCCCGAAAGCCCGCTGCGCAGCAGCTCTTCCCCATATTTCCCGCACGGCTGGCGAGTTACTCTTTTTTCATTGTATCATCTTTGCACGAAATGTGCTATCCTATGTTCAGATAAGGAGGTTTTTCCATGAAATCTTATGAAATAGAACGAAAGTATCTGATCCGCTCCCTTCCCTTCGCTCTGGAGGAGTATCCGCACCGCGATCTGGAGCAGGGCTATCTGTCCACCGATCCGGTCGTCCGGATCCGCAGGGAGGACGACGACTATTATCTGACGTACAAGGGAAGAGGGATGATGGTGCGGGAGGAATACAATCTCCCTCTGACCGCGTCTTCCTACGAGCATCTGAAGACGAAGATCGACGGACGGCTCATCTCCAAACGGCGCTATCTCATCCCGCTTGAGGACCGCACGGTCGAGCTGGACGTCTTTTCCTCGCCCCGGCCGGGTCTTCTGCTGGCCGAGGTCGAATTTGCCTCTGAGGAAGAGGCGCTTTCGTTCGCCGCGCCCGACTGGTTCGGCGAGGAAGTGACCAGCTGCCCGGAATATCACAACAGCGCGCTAAGTAAGCTCTGATCTTTTCCGGATCTCCTCCAGCATCTGCTCCGGCGTCTTCGCATCCGCCGGCCGCTCCACCCTCACGAAACGGAGGCGCAGCAGCCGGAGCAGCACCCACAGCCTGATATACAGTCTTCTGCTTTTCTTCATGGCATATCCCCACTCTGTTCTCTCTGACCGGTCTTTTTGTCTCTTATCCCATCTTACAACGTTCGTTGTCATAAAATCAACTGTAACTTTTATTCTATTTGTCTGATAAAATTTATTTTCTCTGTTTTTATGCATACATCCAAGAGGGTTCGGGAACTTGCTATAATAATGCAATGTTACCCTCGGTGGCGGGGAGGACGATCCGTCTTCGACCTGCCGAACGCACAGAAGGGGTGTATTATGACCAGCTTAAAGATTTCCGAGACACTTAAGGAGCTTCGCCAGCGTGCCGGATTTACGCAGCAGCAGCTCAGTCAGGAGCTGCACATCTCAAGACAGGCTTACTCAAACTACGAAAACGGCACGCGTCTTCCGGATCTGGAAACCGCATGCCTGATCGCCGAATATTTTCACATCTCGCTGGACCGGCTGGTCGTTACGGGACTTCACCCGCAGACGCCCGCCGATCCGTTTGCCGAGCTCCCCGCCGATTATCAGGAGCTTCTGAGAGACTACACGGAGTTCTCCCCGGAGGATCAGGACAGGCTGAAATCCTACGCCAGATACTTAAAGAACGCAGACCGCTGAAGCTTCTCAGCCCTCATAGACAATCTTCCCCGCACAGATCGTATAATGGACCCGCCCCGGCAGCGTCCAGCCGAGAAACGGACTGTTGGAGGCTTTGGAAGCGAAGCTCTCCACCGTCCACCGTTCCTTTTCCCCGAAGATCACCAGATCCGCCGGCGATCCCGGCGTGACGCCGCCCGGGATCATTCTGTAAAATTCCGCCGGAGCCTTGCTCATCAGGCGCATCAGATCCATCAATCCAATATGTCCCGGCTCCACCAGCGACAGAAGACCAAGTCCAAGCGAGGTCTCCAGTCCGGTGATGCCGCTGGGCGCGGCGGACATGGGCCGCGCTTTTTCCTCCGCGCTGTGGGGCGCGTGGTCCGTGACGATCATGTCGATGGTCCCGTCCTTAATCCCTCCGATGATGGCCTGCCGGTCCTCCTCCGTCCGAAGCGGAGGATTCATGCGCGCCATGGTCCCGTATTTCAACACCGCCTCCTCCGTCAGCGTGAAATGGTGAGGCGTCGCCTCCGCATGTACGTCCGCGCCCAGCTTTTTCGCCAGCCGAACCAGCTCCACGGAGTTCTTGGAGCTGATATGCTGGATGCACACCGACGCGCCGGTGTGGAGCGCCAGCATACAGTCTCTCGCCACCATCACGTCCTCCGCCGCTCTGGCGGCTCCGCCGTATCCGATCTTCTCCGCCGCCTCTCCCAGATGGACTCCCGGCTCCCGCATGAGCGCCGGATCCTCCTCGTGAAACGCCAGCGGCAGGCCCAGCGCTCTCGCCCGCTCCATGGCTTCCACTATGAGCCTCTCGTCCATGAGCGGGATGCCGTCGTCTGTGAAGCCCGCGGCCCCCAGCGCTGCCAGCTCCTCCATGTCCACCAGCTCCCTGCCCTTCAGTCCCCGGGTCACCGCCGCCGCCTGAAGCACATGGATCGGCGCGCTTTCTCCCTTTTTTTGAATGTAGGCCAGCGTCTCCGGATTGTCCACTACCGGGCTGGTGTTGGCCATGCACACCACGGTCGTGAAGCCGCCCCTGGCCGCCGCCGCCGCGCCGGTCAGGATGTCTTCCTTATAAGTAAAGCCCGGATCCCGGAAATGCACGTGGGCGTCCATCAGCCCGGGCGCCACCACGAGTCCGGAGGCGTCCAGCTCCCGCGCTCCCTCGGCCGCCAGTCCCTCGCCGGTCGCTCTGATCACAGCTCCGTCCAGCAGCACGTCCATCACCCGATCCGTTCCCGTCACCGGATCTACGACCCTTCCGTTTCTGATCCATATCATACAGTCTTCCTCCTGTCGCTCTTTTCCGCCCGCCGGAAGCTCCCGGCCTTTTACAACATCATACCCCAGCGGGAGCGATCCGGCAAGGCTGAACTGCATTCCGGGTTTTCATAGATTGTAACCGTTCAGCCCGCGCCATTCGAGGAGCCGCGCTGACGCGCTCCCCCCGCCGCTGCGCGGCTATCTTTGCTCATAAGCTGGCGCTCCCTCAGCCGAAAACAGCAGACCAAAATTCGTGCGAGCACGATTTTGTCCTGCTGCTTCCGGCTGGCTGAACTGTTTTCATGAATATTATGGATGTTATCTGCCCGGTATGCTATAATACGGCTCATGGACCCGGCGCGGCATGCGCCGGAGAACGGCGTCGCGGAGCGCTTCTCTCTGCGGGAATGAGGTGATCGCATTGAAGAATTTCATAAAAGGGATGGGCATCGGGATCTGCATCGGGATTCCCCTTCTGCTGGCAGTTCTTTTTGGTCTGAAGGCGGCCGGCGTATTTCCGTCCCTGCCGCAAAACGACGCGGCGCAGGCGGAGACGGACGGCAAGACTCCGGAGGACGGCGCGGACGCTGACGGTGATGCAGATCCGGACGCTGCGGCGACGGACGGCAGCGCAGATCCGGACGGTTCCGGCTCTGACGACGGCGCATCGGATCCCGACGGATCGGACGCGGAAATTTCCAAAGATCCGGAAGCCGCGGCGCAGGCGGATCCCGACACGATCCTCGCCTTTGCGGGGGACGTCATGTTTTCGGAGCAGTATCTGGCCGCCTACGACCAGTCGGGAGTCAGCGCCCTTGCGGATGCGGAAATGCTCTCCCGGATGCAGGAGGCCGACCTCTTTCTTCTCAACGAGGAGTTTCCGTTCAGTCTCCGGGGCGAGCCCATGGCCGACAAGCAGTTCACCTTCCGCACCGATCCGAAGTATGTCCGCATTTTTCAGGAGCTGGGCGCGGATATCGTGACGGTCGCCAATAATCACTCGCTGGATTTCGGCCGGGACGCCTTCTGCGATACGCTGGATGCGCTGGACAGCGCCGGGATCGCGCGGGCCGGCGGCGGCTTTGATCTCGCCGAGGCCTCCTCGCCCGTCGTCCGCACCGTCAACGGCCAGACCTTCGCCGTCTTCGGCGCCACGAGGGTGTCTCCCTCCTACGACTGGTACGCCACCGACAGTCAGGCCGGGATCTTCCAGACCTACGACCCGGCCCGGCTGAACGCCGCCATCGGGGAGGCCCGCAAGACAAGCGATCATGTCATCGTGTTTGTCCACTGGGGAATCGAGAGAAATGAGACGCCGGAAGAATACCAGCGCACGCTCGCGCAGGGCTATATCGACGCGGGCGCCGACCTGGTCGTCGGCTGTCATCCCCATGTGCTCCAGGGGTTTGAATATTACAAGGGCGCGCCCATCATATACAGCCTCGGAAACTATCTGTTCGGCAACCGCACCGGGGACACGCTGCTCTTGGAAGCCGATTACACAGACGGAGGCGCGCCCGCCATCCGCCTCGTCCCCTGCCGCCGTGTCGACGGCGTGCTCAGCCGGATCGGGGATCCGTCCGCGCTTTATGAAAAGCTGACGCAGCTGTCCTACGGGGTGACCGTGAACGAGGACGGAACGCTGAGCGCACAGTAGGGCGGACGCCGAAGCCCGCGCCCGCCCGTCACACATGCTGGTGCAGATATTTTTCCTTCGTCGCCAGCCCTCCCCGGATGTGCCGCTCAGACTTATTGACGTCCAGCACCTTGCGGGCCTCCGAAGCCAGATGCGGATTGATATAGAGCAGGCGCTCGGCCACGTCCTTGTGCACCGTCGATTTGCTCACCCCAAAATTCTGCGCCGTCTGCCGGACGGTCGCGTTGTTGTGGATGATATAATTGGCGATCGCCACTGCCCGCTCCTCGATATATTCCTTCATGGTATGCCCCTGAGGTTGTTTTTTACATCATATGAGGGCAAAGCGGGCGTTATGACCCGGAATGGCCTGCTGCGCGTCTCCTTTCTATCATCGCCTTTCGCACAACAAAAAATCGCCGCCTGAATTTCAAGTGACGATTGCATTTGTCGGATTACTTACTCATAGTAAGATCCAGACATAACCGTAAGACAGGCGGCCAAAGCGGCTTATTCCTTATATTTCTGATATTCCTGTTCCAACTCCTCCGCCAGATACGCATCGCTCATGCAGTGCATATCGGACACACCGTCGCGGATCAGCTGATAGACCTCGGAACGATAAAAGAAGCCCAATGCCGTATCCAGCGAAACTCCCTGCTGTTTTGCAAAACATTCAATCACACGACTGTATTTTTTTTGAAGCAAAATCGGATTCGCCGTCATAGTCTTTCACTCCCCTTTCTCTCATCACATCCAGAAGATCCTCTACGATATATTCCCGGCTCTGTGTATGCAGCACTTCATATTCCGGCACAATGTAGCCATTCAGAATATCACTTTTTTCGGTAAATGCCTGATAGACACGTTCCGCACCCACCCCCAGCTTTGCGGCAACATTTTCAATACAAAACACAGCGAACTCCAGCTCATTGGAATTTTTAATTTTTTCATCTGTCATCGTGCACACACCCTCCCGCTCTATATTCCAAACAGACTTATCATCCATGCAACCGGCAATGCCAATACTGCATACACCATAGGTGTAATGAGACATGCCGTCACTCGCATTTTTAAGGGCTTTTTTATCTGCAGATCTTCCGTTCCGGGGATTTTCCAAAAATCCGTTCCAACCCATATGGTATCTATCACGATTTTATCAAACCATACTGATACGGTCAGAATCAGAAGAAGCTGAAGATAAGCACTTAAAAAATCGTCCGGTTGATTGACGACCGAAACCATACAAATCAGTGTCACAGTCAGAATTACTATAAAAAAGGGCTTAAATCTTGCTGCTCTGCGCTTTTGATGTTCCCGATCCGCCAGACCCAAATCATAAATGCGTTCCTGCACATCTTTGGGATACCAGAAAACGCCTGTTAATGGGCTTTTAAGCACAGATAGTTTAACAAGGCCAAAGAAAACGCCGCAATATACCATGCATTCAAAAATAAGTTTTACTGCCACGCTCATTACATCCCCCCGCCAAAGCAAGACGACTGCTTTTCGTCTGCAGCTTCCAGTTTTTCGCTTGTCCTGAAAAAAGTATAACACACGTCCCCGGCGAAATCCATCGCATATTGCTGTACAGCGCAGCCCGCAGGCTGCCAGAAGACAGGCGGGAGCCGTTTCTTCCCCGGGCAATTCCCGGGACCCGCCGGGATCACGTTGGATCCCGGCGCACGCTGAACGTCAGTCCCAGCAGAGTGTACGAAGCGATCTGGCCGCCTTTGGACGGCGTTTTCCTCTTCCGCCCGGTCCCTTCTCCGGGAAACAGATCCCGATACCGGTACACGCTGAGCGCCAGACCGAGAAGCGCGTACGAGACGACCAGGTTGGTGCCGCCTGCGGACAGGAAGGGCAGCAGGACGCCCAGATTGGGGAGGAGACCCAGATTGACCGCGGCCGCCAGCACGAACTGCACCAGAAACACCGTCCCGCACGACCAGCCCAGCATCCTGCCGAGCTGGTTTTTCTGACGGCTGCAGATCCGGAAGGTTTTCAGGATCAGAAACAGCATCAGGGCCAGCGCCGCGGCCGCAGCCAGCACGCCGCAGACCGAGGCGAGACTCACCAGCACATATTCTCCGGCGGAATCTGAAAACGCCTCCGCCACTCCAAGAGGCGCGTCGCTTCCGATGAGCCTGCTGCCACTCAGAAGCCTCCTCGCCGCGGCCGCCTGATGATCCTGATTTGCCGCAGACATGGTGAGCCATGACCGCATCCGCGCCTCCTGATAGGCCGGAAGCCTCCCCGCCGCCAGATACCCGGCGAGAATCGCCGGAGCCGCCAGCAGGACCGCCCAGAGCGCCGCCAGCGTCCCCTTCCGGTTCACCCGGTACCAGCCGTTCCACACCGCGGCCGACGTAAGGATCCCCAGCACAAGAAGCAGATAGGCTCCGTAAAACGTTCTGGCGCAGGCCAGCGCTCCCAGCACCGGAGCCGCCGCCCACAGCGCCAGCTTCCAGAAGCACCGGTACCCTTCTCCCCGGTAATGGTAGAGCACAGCCCCATACAGCGGCACATAGAGCCACAGCATTCCGTAGACCGAGACGATGAACGGGCCGACCATGAGTCCCCAGACCGCGCCGTTGTACCTGACGCCTGCGGACACGGCGGCCGCCAGAAGAAGCAGCACCCCGGCCGCAGCCTGTCTCCCGTACCGGGCCAGCACGCTGTAATCCAGCCGGTAGACAAGAAACATCACCGCGTAGCCAAGCGCCGTGTAGATCGCCTGATTTCTCAGACTGTATGCGTCATCCGGCCCGGCCGTCAGCGCCGCCGCCGCGATGCCGAGAAGGCTTAAGAGCCCCACCGTCAAAAGCGCTCCCCACGACATTCTCGGCCGGTGGATCCGGTCCATGGACACTCCCGCCTCCACCGGATCTCCCATCTCCGCCACCGCTCTCTCCACAGCCTCCTCCCGCGTCATGCCGCTCTCCTCGTAGGCGTCGGCCTGCTCCTCGATGTGGGACGCCAGTTCCCTGCGCACCGGCTCTCTCGCCCGGCCGCACCGGATCTGCTCCGTGACCGCCGTCAGATACTCTTCCATCCTCATAGTCACACCTCCAGTGCCAGCACGCTGCTGACCGCCCGCGAATATTCCTTCCACTCCGTCTTCTTCTGCTCCAGATACCTCTTTCCCTCCCGGGTGATCTGATAGTATTTCCTCGTTTTTCCCATGACCTCCTGCTCGTAGGACGTAAGAAACGCCTTCTCCTCCAGCCCGTGGAGCAGCGGGTAGAGCGTCCCCGCCTTCAGCTCAAACACGTTCTCCGACCGCTTCCTGAGCGTGTCGATCATCTCGTAGCCGTACATATCCTTCTCCGACAGCAGACGGAGGATCATCATCCCCATGCTGCCCGACACCAGCGACCTGTCGATTGCCATACTGCACCTCCTGATGTTATTTAGTTTATCTATATATAGATTAACTA
>JAUNHB010000068.1 GCA_030524125.1 Eubacteriales bacterium
GAATGGCGCGGGCTGAACGCGAATCGTGCGCGCTGAACAAAGAAGAGAAGGAGAATCCTGCAAGTCAGGGTTCTCTTTTCGCGAGCAGAGAGACGGCAAAAGGGGAGCGGTGGAGATACGATGAAGAAATATGTGAAAATCTGTCTGGAACGATTTGGACTGCTGGGACGATGGCTTTTGCTGGCGGGCCCCACGGGCGTGATCCTTGGTCTGTTCGGAGGCCTGTTCGGGGAAGGGATCGCGCTGGTGACGGCTTTCCGGGAGACGCATCCGTGGATGCTCTTTCTTCTGCCGGCGGCCGGCCTTCTGATCGTGGCGCTCTACCGGCTGGACCCGTACAAGACCGGAACGAACCGGGTGCTGGAGGGGATCCAGTCCAACACGTACGTGCCGCTTCGGATGGCCCCGCTGATCGTGATCTCGACGATCCTGACGCACGCCTGCGGCGGCTCGGCGGGCCGGGAGGGCGCGGCGCTCCAGCTGGGCGGAAGCATCGGGGGAACTATCGGAAAATGGATGAAATTTGACGAGTACGACCGAAAGATCATGATCATGTGCGGCATGAGCGCCGGATTTTCGGCGCTGTTCGGCACGCCGCTGACCGCCGCGATCTTTTCCATGGAGGTGGTCAGCGTCGGCATCATGCAGTACGCGGCGCTGGTCCCGTGCGCGATCGCGGCGCTCACAGCCCATCAGGTGGCGTCTATGGTGGGATCGACGGGAGAGACGTTCACGATCCTGGATCTCCCGGAGCTTCAGATGGGAAGCGCCGCTTTGGTCCTTCTGCTGGCGGTCCTGTGCGCGGCGGTCAGCATCCTGTTCTGCACAGTCCTTCATTTAGCGGAAAAATGGTACCGGGCGCAGATCCCCAACGAGTGGATCCGGGCGGTGGCCGGAGCGCTGCTGATCATCGCCATGACGAAGCTCTTGCATACGACGGCTTATCTCGGGACAGGGATGGAGATGATCGAGAGCGCGCTGAGAGGAGAGGTGGCGGCTTCGGCCTTCCTTCTGAAGATCGTCTTCACGGCGGTGACGCTGGGCTGCGGCTTCCGGGGAGGAGAGATCGTGCCGACGCTGTTTGTGGGAGCCTCGTTTGGCTGCCTGTTCGGACAGGTGACGGGGCTGTCCCCGTCTCTGGCGGCCGCCTGCGGCATGTCGGCCGTCTTCTGCGGCGTGACCAACTGCCCGATCTCCTCCATGCTTTTAAGCTTTGAGTTGTTCGGCTTTGAAGCCATGCCGTTTATCCTGCTGTCCGTCAGCGTCAGCTATCTGGAGTCCGGTTATTTCGGCCTGTATCACAGCCAGAAGATCCTCTACTCCAAGACGAAGCTGAAGTTTATCAACACCCGCACGAAGGAGTGAGCTTACTTTTTCCCGGAGAACATCCGCTGGGCTCTGGCGAGAGTGGCGTCCATCTGGGCCTGCTCCTCGGCGGATTTTCCTTCCTTCATGATGCGGAAGATCATCTCGAACTCTTCTCTGGAAAACGAGAGGTTCTGTCGGTTGGCGGAGGCCACGGCTCCCATGACGATGGGCATGATCTCCTTCTGCGTCCGTTTCCCTTCCAGCTGCTCCGCCAGACGGAGGAGGAGAGAGAGTTTTTCGGGCGTGATCTTCTGGACGCGGTCATCGTAGAACCAATCCGGTATTTTCATATGCTGTCACCTTCTTTCCGGCCGGGAGGATCGGCGGGGGCGAAGCCCTCGAACATCTCCCGGTAGCTATCCATATTTTCAAACATATCTGCAAACTGTTCCATCTGAGCCTGCTCTCCGGGGGGAAGGATCCCCTTCATGCACCGGAGCACATTGCCCATGTCCGGCGATTCCTGGATGGGAGGATGCCGGTCATAGTAGTCGATGGTGTACTGAAGCTCGGTCCATTTGATGTAGACGGCGCACAGCTTCTGGACGCCGGCAGGAAGAAAGGGCAGGAAGGCCTTCAACATCTGCAGTTCTTTTGGAAGAATCGCTTCATCAAACGGTGTCATGACAGTCCGCCCCCTGCGTCTTTCTTCAATATATGAACGGATGCCGGAAATCATGCGCTTTCCGGGTCCGGGGCTTTTCTGACGGACATCTCCGGGCCGTCGGCGGGAGGGCTGTCAGAGAGACAGACAGCCCTTCTGCCGGAGCGCCGCCGTCCTGGCCGGAAGGCCTAGCAGCCGCAGGAGCTTCCGCATCCGCAGGAATTGCCGCAGCCACAGCCACAGCCACAGGAGCTGCCGCTTCCGAAGCCGCCTCCGCAGAAGAGGAGCAGCAGGATGATCCACATGCAGCTGTTGTCGCTTCCGCCGCAGCCGCAGCCGTTGTCACAGCCTCCGCCGAGGATCCCGCCGCCGGAGCCGTTTCCGCAGCAGCAGCTTAAGAGGAGCAGGATAAAGATCCAGCTGCAGCAGCCGCCTCCGCCGAAGATCCCGTTTCCGCCGCAGGAATTGCTGCAGCCGCAGCCGCCTGTGCATCTCGAACTTAAATCACTCATGAAGATAACCTCCAAAAACTATTTACACTTCATCATATGCAGCCGCCGCGAATTGTGTTATACTTCTGAGGGTAAAATACAAAGGACAGGAGGCGATGACGTATGCCGGCGGCATATGCGCATTATCTATTCGGAAAGGAAGTATTCAAAAAACTTCCTGAAAAAGAAAAAAAGATCGTCAGAGAAGGAAATGACGCGTTCCTTCTGGGCCTGCACGGGCCGGATCTTCTCTTTTATTATTTTCCGCTGTGCAAAAACCGGATCAACCAGCAGGGGACCCGGATGCATGAGGAGCTGGCCGCGGGATTTTTCGAGCTTGGAAGAGAGAGGTACCGGAAGGACAGGGATCCGGCGCTCCGGGCGTATCTCTATGGATTTCTCTGCCACTTTATGCTGGACAGCGAGTGCCATCCGTACATCAGCCGCTATATGGAGGAGAAGGATCTGGGCCATCTGGAGATCGAGACGGAGTTCGACCGGTATTTGATGGTGCGAAACGGCATCGATCCGCTGCGGTACGTGCCGATCCATCATCTGATCAGCAGGGCGCGCACGCGAAAAGCGATCTCCGGGATGTTCGACCGGGTGTCGCCGGGACAGATCGGGATCTCTATCCGGCTGTTCCGCAGGACGCTGTGCCTTTTCACCTGCAGACGTCCGTGGAAGAGGAAGCTGCTGCGCGCGCTTTCCCATGTCACCGGGCAGGACAAGGAGCTGGGAGGACTGATCATGGACGGCATCCCCAATCTGCCGTGCGAGGAGAGCGATCTGTTTCTGGAGGATCGTCTGTACCGGACGGCAGGACCGGCCGCGAAGGAGATCGAACAGTACAGCAGGGCGCTGGACGAGGGCGGGATCCTGTCCGTCCGGCTGTACCGCAATTATGAGGAGTTTGGATCATGAAGGGATTGAATCGACAGGAAAGAAACTGGGTGTTGTACGATGTGGGAAATTCGGCTTTCGTCATGCTGACGGCCACGATCATTCCGATCTATTTTAAAAATCTGGCGGAGGGCGCGGGCATGTCCGGGGCGGATTCCACGGCGTTTTTCGGCTATGCCAGCTCGCTGGTGACGGTGATCGTGGCGCTTCTGGGGCCGGGGCTCGGAGCAGTGGCCGACGTGCGCGGATACAAGAAGCGGCTGTTTCTTGGCGCGCTCCTTCTGGGAGCGGCGGGCTGCGCCCTGCTGGCGGCACCGTGGGGCTGGTTTGGATTTCTGGCCGTCTACGTGCTGGCCAAGATCGGCTACCAGGGAAGCCTGATCTTCTACGATTCCATGCTGGGAGACGTGACCGGGGAGGAGCGGATGGATCTGGTGTCGTCCCACGGCTACGCGTGGGGCTATATCGGAAGCTGCATTCCCTTTGTGGCGAGTATCCTGTTGATCCTGTGCGGAGACCGTCTGGGGCTCTCTGCGGGAACGGCCATGAGCGCCGCGTTTCTCATCAACGCGGTCTGGTGGATCGCCATGTCGGCGCCGCTCCTTGGAAGCTTTGAGCAGCGGTACTGCGCAGAAAAAGGCTCGCATCCGGTGCGGCAGAGCCTTGGCAGACTGTCCGGCGTGTGGAGGGAGCTGAAGGCCGAGCCGAAGATCCTCTGGTTTCTGGCCGCGTTTTTCTTCTATATCGATGGTGTCTACACGATCATCGACATGGCCACCTCCTACGGAAAGGACGTGGGGATCTCGGACACGGATCTGATGCTGGCGCTTCTGCTGACGCAGGTGGTGGCGTTCCCGTGTTCGATCCTCTTCGGCCACATTGCGAAAAAAATGGAGGGCGGACGGCTCATCCAGATATCCATCGTGGGATATGTGGGCGTGGTGCTGTTCGCTCTCCAGATGGACCAGGCGTGGGAATTCTGGCTGCTGGCCGTGTGGGTGGCTGTGTTCCAGGGCGGCATTCAGGCCCTGTCCCGATCCTATTTTGCGAAGATCATACCGAAGGAGCGGACCGCGGAGTATTTCGGGTTCTACGACATCTTCGGAAAAGGAGCCGCCTTTATGGGGACGATGCTGGTGGGGGCGGCCGCGCAGATAAGCGGCGACACCCGGACCGGCGTGGGCCTTCTGGCCGTTCTGTTCGTCGTGGGACTGCTCCTGTTCCGGAGGGCCGATAGGGAGGCGGGCGAAGGGGGAGCCTAGTCCTCCTCCGCCTCGAGGATCCGAAGGCCCGCGGTGGTCGTGACGGGCAGGGAGAAGGCGATCCCTCCGGCGGGAGTGCCGGTTCCCGCCTGCTCCATGACGGCCTTCATGATCCGGTTTTTCTGCTCCGTGCGGACCACGATAAAGATCATTTCTTTTTCCTCGGCCAGAGAGATGCCGAGGAATTTTTTTGCGTGCTCGGCGCCGGTCCCTTTGGCGTGGATGACCGTGCCGCCGGGCGCGCCGACGCTTCTGGCCGCGTCCATGATCGTCTCGATATATCCCGCGTTGGCGATGATGACCAACAGCTCATAATCTGTGTTCTGCAAAGTGCTTTCCTCCTTGATGACAAAATTCTGGCCGGCGGTGAGATAGTTGAGCGCCCCTTTGCCGCCCACGCTGGAGAGGGGGATCAGAAACGCGATGCCCCTGCCGGGGATCTGGATCTGCATTTTCTCATACAGCTCCTTTTTGACCGTCCGCCAGGTATCCATGGTGACGACGGCGAAATAGACGGTCTTTTCGGTGGATTCAAGCCCCAGATAGTCCAGCGTGGCGCTGTTGGCTGTGCCGAGAGCCAGCACGGTCAGAGTCACGTGGATCTGGTTGGCCTTGAAAAATTCCATAAATTTTTTCCGGATGCCCCGATTGGCGATGATGCCCATCAGATAAATTTGGTTCACAGACTGCTCCTTTCTTCCGGCGGACTAAAGCTCGATGATATCGTCGTCAGCCAGACGGTCGAGATAAGATACGGGGGCGGAGACGGCTCCGGTCTCCTCTGCGCGCTGCGCGCGGAACCGGTAGACGGCTCCCAGTATCTGGATGGTGATCAGCGGCGTCATGGCGACCATGGCCACGATGCCGAAGGCGTCCTGCACGACATTTCCGCCCAGCGCCTCGCACGCGCCCATGGCGAAAGGAAGCAGGAATGTGGCGGTCATCGGTCCGGACGCCACGCCGCCGGAGTCGAAAGCGATGGCGGTAAAGATCTTCGGAACGAAGAGGGACAAAAGCAGCGCGACGGCGTAGCCCGGGATCAGAAACCAGAGGATCGGGATGCCGGTCAGCACCCGCAGCATGGCGATGCCCACGGAGGCCGCCACGCCGAAGGAGAGGGACAGCCCCATGGCGCGCCCCGGGATCGCGCCCGAGGTGATCTCCTCCACCTGTCCCATGAGCACGTAGACTGCGGGCTCAGCCTTGACGATGAAGAAGCCGATGATCATGCCGAGGGGGATCAGGATCCACCGGTAGGGGAGGGCGGCGATGATTTGCCCCAGATAGTTTCCGGCGGGCATGAAGCCCACGTTCACGCCGGTCATGAACAGGACGAGCCCCGCGTAGGTGTAGGCAAGACCGATGGCGATCTTCACGATCGTGCGCCGGTTCAGCTTCAGGGCCGCCAGCTGGAAGACCGCGAAAAACAGCACGATGGGAAGGAGCGACAGAGCGATCTCCCGTATGTACTCCGGAAATCCTTCCGCAAAATAGTGCCAGAGCTCCACGGAATTTTGAATATCGGGAATCTCGGCGGAGGTGTAGGAGCTGCCTGAGGCGTCGAACAGGAGGCTCAAGATCAGGACGGACAGGATGGGGCCGATGGAGCAAAGGGCAACCAGTCCGAAGCTGTCATCCTCCGCGTGCCTGTCGCTTCGCACAGAGGCAAAGCCGATGCCGAGCGCCATGATAAAGGGCACCGTCATGGGACCGGTCGTCACGCCGCCCGAGTCGAAGGCCACGGCGAGAAAGCTGTCGGGCACAAACATGGCCAGCACGAACACGGCGGCGTAGAAGACGAGCAGCATCGGGGCCAGCGCGTGGGAAAAGAGCATGCGCAGCATGGCGATCACGAGGAAAATGCCGACGCCGGCGGCCACGGTCAGGATCAGCGTCATGTTGGGGATGGACGGAACCTGGCCGGCCAGGACCTGGAGGTCCGGCTCGGACACCGTGATGATAAAGCCGAGGAGAAAGCAAAGGGCCAGCGTGACGCCCAGATGACCGGAGGCGGCCAGCTTGGTGCCGACCCGTTCGCCCATGGGCGTCATGGACTGTTCGGCGCCCAGGTTAAAGCACATCATACCGACAATGAGCAGAAGCCCGCCGAACAAAAAGAGGAGCAGGATGCCCGACGGCATGGGCGCGATGGTGAAGCTCAAAAGCAGGACGATCCCCATGATCGGGAGCACCGCTTTTAAAGATTCTTTCAGTTTGTCGAGAAGTTTCGTCTGAATTACATTCACAGGCAGAGGTCCTTTCTGAAAGAGGGTGGACAGTTACATGGAGGCGCCGAAGGCCGCGGCCCGCTCCGTCAGGTGGGCCAGAAGGGCGCGGGCCGGAGCGGACACCCAGCTGTCCCGGCTGTGCACGAGACAGATGCCGGAGCGCAGGGGAAGGTCGCTCAAAGGGCGCGATTCCGAGTCGGGGTGTCGCAGGAAGCCGGAGGCCGAGGCCGGCAGGATCGCCACGCCGAATCCCGCGTCGGCCCAGCAGGCCGTCGTCCGCGCGTCGTCGTTCTTGCAGATCACCTGCGGCGCGATCCCGGCCTGGCGGAACGCCTCCGTCAGGATGGATTCCCATCTCCGGTACAGGATCAGCGGAGTGTCCGCCAGTTCCGCGAGGGAGACGGGGCCTTCTTTTGGAAAGAAATCCTTTCTGCCGACGGCCAGCAGCGGCTCATCCAGAAGCTGGACGGAGCAAAGACCGCGCTCGGGAAACGGCGTGCGCACCACGGCCATCTCGATCAGGCCGGAGGAGAGCTGCTCCAGAAGCTGGTACGTATTGCCCTCGGTCAGCTCGAAGCCGATGTGGGGATAGAGGTTGTGAAAATCCCCGAGCATCCGGACGAGGACGGCTCCGGCCGACGACACGACGCCGAGCCGGAGGATGCCGCCGGTGCCCTCCCGGTAATCCTTCAGCTCCTGGCGGGCGATGTCCGCCAGCTCCAGCATCTTCACGGCCCGACCGTAGAGCATCTGCCCGGCCGCGGTGGGCTGGACATGACGGGAGCCCCGCTCAAAGAGCAGACATCCGGATTCCTCCTCCAGAAGCCGCATCTGCGCGCTCAAGGGGGGCTGGGTCAGATGAAGCCTTCTGGCCGCCCCGGAGATGGTTCCCTCCTGAATGACGGCTACAAAATAGGAAAGCTGCTTTAAATCCATAGGACGCCTCCTATATAAAAATAATATGGATGATATATAAAATCAATAATTTTAATATAGAATAACTCGTGCTATAATGTCAAGGGATTTGGAAAAATAAATGGCAACAGTTCAGCCAGCCGGGAGCAACAGGACAAAATCGTGCTTGCACGAATTTTGGTCTGCTGCTTTCGGCTGAGGGAGCGCCGGGTTATGAGCAAAGGTAGCCGCGTAGGCGGCGGGGAGCGCGTCAGCGCGGCTTTGCGAATGGCGCGGTCTGAACTGCCGCAAAGAGGCGACGACTGCGCATGGGGGCGGAGGGCTGTGAATCGCAACAAACCAGCCGCGTAAGCGGCGAAAGAGCGCGTCAGCGCGGCTTTGCGAATGGCGCGGTCTGAACGAAAGCAGAGGAGTATTACATGAGAAAATTACTGGTTTACATGAAAGGGTATGAAAAGGAGTCGGTGCTGGCTCCGCTCTTTAAAATGCTGGAGGCTCTGTTCGAGCTGTTCGTGCCGCTGGTCATGGCGGCGGTCATCGATGTGGGTATCGGCGGCAGAGACCGGGGCTACATCATCAAAATGTGCCTCGTGCTGGTGGCGCTGGGACTGATCGGGCTTGTCTGCTCCATCACGGCCCAGTATTTCGCGGCGAAGGCGGCCACGGGATTTTCCACGGTGCTGCGTCGGAAGCTGTTCGGCCATATCCAGAGTCTCTCCTACACAGAGATGGATCAGGCGGGAACGTCCACGCTGATCACGCGGATGACCAGCGACGTCAATCAGGTGCAGTCGGGCGTCAATCTGGTGCTGCGTCTGTTCCTGCGCTCGCCGTTCATTGTGTTCGGCGCCATGATCATGGCGTTCACCGTGGACGAAAGAGCGGCCATGGTGTTCGTCGTGACGATCCCGCTGCTGGCCGTGGTCGTGTTCGGCATCATGATCTGGACCATGCCCATGTACCGGAGAGTGCAGGGAGCGCTGGACCGGGTGCTGGGGCTTACGCGGGAAAACCTGACGGGCGTGCGGGTCGTCCGCGCGTTCCGGATGGAAGAGGAGGAGCGTGAAAAATTCCAGAAGGAAAACGAGCGTCTGACCGACCTTCAGAAATTTGTGGGCCGGATCTCGGGACTCATGAACCCGGTGACTTACATCATCGTGAACGGAGCCGTCATCGTGCTCCTCTTCACCGGAGCGGTCCGGGTAGACAGCGGGATCCTGACCCAGGGTCAGGTGGTGGCCCTCGTCAACTATATGAACCAGATCCTCGTGGAGCTCGTGAAGCTGGCCAATCTGATCATCACCGTGACCAAATCTGTGGCCTGCGGCAACCGGATCCAGTCGGTGCTGGAGATGTCCTCCAGCATGAAGGATGGGGAGTACGAGGGAGACGGCACGGTCCGGTCCGTCCGGTTTGAGCACGTGGGGCTTGTTTACGCGGGCGCGGGAGGCGAGTCCCTGACGGACATCGACTTTGAGGCGCGGTCCGGGGAGACCATCGGCGTCATCGGAGGGACCGGCTCCGGCAAGACGAGCCTCGTCAATCTGATCCCCCGGTTTTACGACGCTACGTCCGGGGCCGTGAGGATCAACGGAAGGGACGTGAAGGATTACCGGATCGAAAAGCTCCGGAGCCTGATCGGCATCGTGCCCCAGAAGGCGGTGCTGTTTGAAGGGACGGTGGCGGACAACCTGAGGTGGGGGAAAAAGGACGCCACCGAGGAGGAGATGCTGGAGGCGCTGACCGTGGCGCAGGCGCGGGACTTTGTCATGGAGCGTCCGGACGGACTTCAGGAAAAGATCGCGCAGGGAGGCAGGAATCTGTCCGGCGGTCAGCGTCAGCGGCTCACCATCGCCCGGGCGCTGACGGGGAATCCGGGGATCCTCATTCTGGACGACAGCGCCTCGGCGCTTGATTTCGCCACGGACGCGGCGCTTCGGAAAGCGCTGCGGGAGATGAAGGGAAGTCCTGTCGTTTTCATCGTGTCGCAGAGGACCTCGTCCATCCGCCACGCGGACCGGATCGTCGTGCTGGAGGACGGACATGTGGCGGGCATCGGGACTCACGAGGAGCTGCTTCAGAGCTGCCCGGTCTATCAGGAGATCCACGATTCTCAGTTTGAGAGACCGTCCGCGCAGGGCGCGGTCGGCGCGGGAAAGGAGGAGACGGCTCATGCGTAAGAGAAGGATCAGCTCCGAACAGACGGAGACCTTAAAAAAAGTCATGCGGTATCTGAAGAGGTACTGGTTTTATCTGACGCTCTCCATCGTGCTGGCGGCGGTGACCGTGGCGTCCACGCTCTACATCCCGCTCCTGACCGGGGACGCGGTGGACTGCATCGTGGGCGCGGGAAAGGTGGATTTTGCGGGCGTGTTCGCCGTGCTGAAGCGGATGGGCGCGGTGATCGGCGTGACCGCGCTGGCCCAGTGGGGCATGAACATCTGCAACAACAAGCTGACGTACCAGATCGTGCGCGACATCCGGAACGAGGCGTTCGCGCGGCTGGAGATCCTGCCGCTCAAATATATGGACAGCCACGCGTCGGGAGAGATTGTAAGCCGGATCATCGCGGACGTGGATCAGTTTGCGGACGGTCTGCTGATGGGATTTACCCAGCTGTTCACCGGCGTGATCACGATCCTTGGGACGCTGGGCTTTATGTTGAGCGTCAACGTGGGGATCACGCTGGTCGTGCTGCTCGTGACGCCGGTGTCCTGGCTGGCGGCGTCGTTTATCGCGAAGCGGACGTTTCAGATGTTCCGTCTCCAGTCCGAGGCGAGAGGGCAGCAGACGGCGCTGATCGACGAGATGATCGGAAACCAGAAGGTGGTGCAGGCGTTCGGCCATGAGAAGGAAGCGATGGAGCAGTTCGACGAGATCAACGACCGGCTTCAGAAATATTCGCTGCGGGCTATCTTTTTTTCGTCCACTACCAACCCGACCACACGGTTTGTGAACAGCCTGGTCTACACGGGCGTGGGGATCACGGGCGCCCTGCTGGCGCTCGGAGGCGGACTGACCGTGGGACAGCTCACCTGCTTTTTAAGCTACGCCAACCAGTATACGAAGCCCTTCAATGAGATCTCGGGCGTGGTGACGGAGCTGCAGAACGCGGTCGCCTGTGCGGGAAGGATCTTCGAGCTTATCGAGGAAACGCCGCAGACGCCGGAACCCGCGGACGCAAAGGTGCTTTCCGGCGTGGAAGGAAGAGTGGAGCTTCAGGACGTGTCGTTCTCCTACGATTCGTCCAGAAAGCTTATCGAGGACCTGAACCTGTCCGTCCGTCCCGGTCAGCGGATCGCCATCGTAGGGCCTACGGGCTGCGGAAAGACGACGGTGATCAACCTGCTCATGCGGTTCTACGATGTGAACGAGGGCCGGATCATGGTGGAGGGAGAGGACATCCGGGATCTCACCCGGAAGAGCCTGCGGGCCGCCTACGGCATGGTGCTCCAGGAGACGTGGCTCAGAAGCGGCACGATCCGGGAAAATATCCTGATCGGCAAGCCGGACGCCACCGAGGAGGAGGTGCTGGAGGCTGCCAGACTAAGCCACGCCCACAGCTTTATCCGGAGACTCCCGCAGGGGTACGACACGGTCATCGGGGAGGACGGCGGAGGGCTCTCCCAGGGACAGAAGCAGCTCTTGTGCATCACGAGGCTCATGCTGTGCAGGCCACCTATGCTGATCCTCGACGAGGCCACGTCGTCCATCGACACCCGCACGGAGATGAAGATCCAAAACGCGTTCGCCAGACTGATGGAGGGGCGCACCAGCTTCATCGTAGCCCACCGGCTGTCCACGATCCGGGAGGCCGACGTGATCCTCGTCATGAGGGACGGAAGGATCGTGGAGCAGGGAGATCACGCATCGCTGCTGGAAAAGAACGGATTTTACGCCAGACTGTACAACAGTCAGTTTGAAGGATAGAACAAAAGAGCGCCGCCCGGAAGATACAATCGGGCGGCTTTTTTTTATGGGTCGGATAGACCCAGTTGAGTACGTTGGAGTTTCTCCACAGAGA
>JAUNHB010000069.1 GCA_030524125.1 Eubacteriales bacterium
AAGCACAAAAAGCAGGAGCCGTGAAAAAATGATTTCTCATTTTTTCACAGCCCCTATATCAAAAATGCTTTTCTTTTCTTTTTTCTTAACACATTGCACATTTATTTTATGAGCATGTTGGTTTTTTTATATATTTTTACTGTTTTTTAACATTTTCGCGCAAGAACAGCTAACAAAAACCTCCATGTGCGTTCCACCGACGGCACGCTCATGCGCTCCTTCGTCGTGTGGATGTCGAGGATATCCGGCCCGATGGACACGCAGTCCAGACCCGGAAGCTTTGCGGACAGGATCCCGCACTCCAGCCCCGCATGGATGACCTGCACCTCCATGGGCCTGCCGAACAGCTCCTCATAGACCGCCATCGTCCGGCTGCGGAGAGGCGACTCCTTCCGGTATTCCCACGCCGGATAGCTTCCGTCCACGGACGCCTCCGCGCCGAAGCGTTCCGCCGTCTTCACGAGCCGGTCCGCCAGCGCTTCCTTCTCCGCCTCCACGGAGCTTCTCACCGAGTAGCGCAGCGTGATCCGTTCGTCCTCCGCCCGCATAGATCCCAGATTGAGAGAGGTCTGCACCAGTCCGGGGATCTCCCCGCTCATGGCCGTGACGCCGCAGGGCAGCTCCTCGAGAAGCGCGGCGAAAATCCGCGCCGATTCCTCCGGGATCGCCCACGCTTCCTCATAGCCCGTTTCCTCCATGCGCACGGTCACCTGCGGGTCCGTCCGGGCGTACGCGCCCCGGAGCACCATGGCGTACTCGCCGCACAGCTCCCGGATCCGGGCAAGCTTTTCCTGCGCCGGCTCCTCCACCAGGATCCGCGCCTCCGCCTCCTGCGGGATCACATTGTCCTTTCGGCCGCCCTGAAGACCGGTCAGCACGCAGAGCTCCTCCTCCGCAAGCGCCGCCAGCAGCTTTCCGAGAAGGACCGAAGCGTTTCCGCGGCCCTTGCCGATCTCCGTGCCCGAGTGGCCGCCCTGAAGACCGCCGACGCGCACCAAAGCGCCCGCGCCCGCTCTCCGCTCTCTTTCGACCGGAAGGCGGATCTCCGCCCTGCAGCCTCCCGCGCAGCCCGCCAGCAGGATCCCCTCCTCCTCGGAGTCCAGATTGATGAGCGTCCGTCCTTTAAGAAGCGAGGGATCCAGCGCCCACGCGCCCTCCATCCCCACCTCCTCGCAGGTGGTGAACACGGCCTCCAGCCTCGGGTGTGGGATCCGGTCGTCCTCCAGGATCGCCAGCGCATACGCCACCGCGATGCCGTCGTCTCCGCCCAGCGTCGTCCCCTCGGCGAAGACGTACTCTCCCTTCCGCGCGGGCCGAAGCCCGTCCTTCTCAAAATCAATGCCGCAGTCCGGCTCCTTCTCGCACACCATGTCCAGATGTCCCTGCAGGATCACCGTCTCCTCCGCCTCGTAGCCGGGGCTCGCCTCCTTGACGATCACCACGTTCCACGCCTGGTCCTGATGCACCTCAAGCCCATGTCTTCTGGCGAACGCCACGCAGTAATCGCTGACCGCCTTCTCATGATAGGAGCCCCGGGGGATCCCGCACAGCTCCTCAAAATAGTTCCAAACGCCCGCCGGCTCAAGCCCGCTCCATACGCCCATCTCTGTCCTCTCCTTACGTTTCTCTGCGCCGCTCCTCCATAAGCTCCCAGAGCTTCCGGTATGCGTCGCTGATCCCGCCTACCTGGTCGATGATCCCTTCCCGGACCGCCTGCTCCCCCACGAGGATGCTTCCCACGTCCTTGGTCAGCTCCCCGGTCTCCAGCATCAGCTGCGTCAGCCTCTCCCGGCCGATCCTGCTGTGCGCTGTCACAAAGCCGCTGATCCGGTCCTGGATCTTCTGAAAATAGTCGAAGGTCTGGGCGACCCCGATGATCAGTCCGCTCATGCGCACCGGATGGATCATCATCGTCCCGGTGGGCACGATAAAGGAGTAGTCCGTAGAGACCGCCAGCGGCACGCCGATGGAGTGGCTCCCGCCCAGCACCAGCGACACGGACGGCTTGCTGACCGAGGCGATCATCTCCGCGATCGCAAGCCCGCTCTCCACGTCCCCTCCCACCGTATTGATCAGCACCAGCAGCCCTTCATAGACCGGATTTTCCTCCACCGCCGCCAGCATGGGGATCACATGCTCGTACTTGGTCGTCTTGCTGCCGGACGCCAGACACTCGTGCCCTTCCACCTCCCCGATCACCGTCAGGAGCTGGATGTGCGACCGCTCCGCGTCCCGAAGCTGCCCGGGCTGCCCGTATTTTTCCAGTTCATCTTGATTTTCCGCCATAAAAAACCAGCCTTTCCGCCATGATCACTTTATCTGCGGCGACGGCCCCGCCATGCGCGCTGTCTGCACGGCCGGACCGCTGCCGCCCATAGTATGGCAGAAAAGCCGGTATCTTATGTATCGTTTCCGTCTACACCTGTTCCAGCGCCTGCGCCAGATCCTCGATGATGTCCTGAGGATTCTCGATCCCGACGGACAGCCGGATCATGCCCGGCGTCACGCCCGCCTCCCGGAGCTGCTCGTCGTTCATCTGCCGGTGCGTATGGCTGGCCGGATGGAGCACGCAGGTGCGGGCGTCCGCCACGTGCGTCACGATGGCGCACAGCTTTAAGCTGTCCATGAAGCGGACCGCATCCTCCTTCGTGCCCTTCAGTCCGAAGGAGAGGACGCCGCAGGTCCCCGAGGGCATGTATTTCCGGGCCGTCTCATAGTAGCGGTCCCCCTCCAGCATCGCGCAGTTGACAAACTCCACCTTCTCATGGCCCTTCAGAAATTCCGCCGTCTTCTTCGCGTTGCTGCAGTGCTTCTCCACCCGGAGCGGCAGCGTCTCAAGTCCCACGTTCAGCAGGAAGGAATTCATGGGAGACGGAATGCTTCCCAGATCCCGCATGAGCTGCGCGGTCGCCTTGGTGATGAACGCCTTCTTTCCGAACTGCTTCGTGTAGACGACGCCGTGGTACGTCTCGTCGGGGGTGGTAAGGCCCGGAAATTTGTCCGCATAAGCGTCCCAGTCAAAATTGCCGCTGTCCACGATGCAGCCTCCCACCGCCATGGCGTGACCGTCCATGTACTTGGTGGTGGAGTGGGTCACGATGTCCGCGCCGAACAAAAACGGCCGGCAGTTGATGGGCGTGGCGAACGTGTTATCCACGATCAGCGGCACGCCGTGCGCGTGGGCCAGCGCGGCGAATTTCTCAATGTCCAGCACCGTCAGCGCCGGGTTCGCGATCGTCTCTCCCACCACGGCCTTCGTGTTGGGCCGGAACGCCGCGTCGATCTCCTCCGCGGGCGCGTCCGGATCCACGAACGTGCACTCGATGCCCAGCTTGCGGATCGTGGCCGCGTACAGGTTGAACGTGCCGCCGTACACCTTGGCGGAGCAGACGATATGGTCTCCCGCCTGGCAGAGGTTTGCGATGGTGTAGAAATTGGCCGCCTGCCCCGAAGAGGTCAGCATGGCCGCCACGCCGCCCTCCAGCTGCGCGATCTTTTCCGCCACCGCGTCGTTGGTCGGATTCTGGAGCCGGGTGTAGAAATATCCCTCGTCCTCCAGCGCGAACAGCCGTCCCATCTCCTCGGTCGTGTCGTATTTAAACGTTGTGCTCTGATAGATCGGGAGAACTCTCGGCTCCCCCTTCTTCGGATTCCATCCCGCCTGCACGCAGATAGTATCCGGCCTGAATCCCTTGCTCATGGGTCTCCTCCTATGATATGCGCGTAATATACCGCTCCTTGAGCTCCTGCACCATCGTCTCGTACCGGTCCTTGCACTCCTCGTACTGTCCGTCCTCGATCTTCCGGATGCACGGCATCAGATAGCTCTCATAGAGTCCGCGGAAGATCTCCGCCCGCTCCGGCTCCTTCTCCAGCCGCTTGACGATGGTGGGCGCGATGTCGTAATACTCCTCCACCATCCTTCGCCCTTCGGGAGAGCTCTCCAGATATTCGTCCCGGTACTGCTTCAGGAGCCGGAGCTCATAGCAGTCCGTTCCCTTTCCGAGGCTCTCGCACACCGCCGTCGTGATATAGCACAGCTTCCTGCGGAAGCCGCCCACGATGTCCTCGTACCTGGCCTTTCCCATGTTCATCCGGAACGCCTCGTTCCATACGGCGATCAGGCCGTCCGCAAAGGCCTCCGTGTAATCTCCCGGATATTTGAGCGCCGAGGGCACCAGATAGACGCTGATCAGGAAATTGTAGTCCATCTGCTTCTGGTTTTTGTGTCCCTTGAACCGGAAGCGTCCCAGCTCCGCCTGCGCGGTCTCCACCGTGTGGCGGGCCAGCCCCTGAAGGCACTCCTGCGCCGACTCCGCGTTGGCGCACAGAAGCTCCACCGCCTCAAACAGCCCGCGGCTCCTGTCGTAATACCCTTCAAACGCGTCCGCGTACCGGTCTTTTCTGAAATCCTTCAGCGGGTTGTCGCAGGTGCGGATCATCTGCTCCAGATGATCCTTCGCGATCTTTTCGTACTCTGCGTACTCCCCGGCGGAAATCTTCCGCACCTCTCTTTTTTTCTGCTTTCCCAGCGCCTCGTCCACAGAGATCTCCTCTCCGCAGAACATGCAGATGATCTTTTCCCGCTCCTCGGGCACCTGCAGCTTCTCATGGCATCTGGGGCATGTTCCTTCTTTAAACATCGCTCTTACTCGTCCCAGTTGTGGTAGACCGCCTGCACGTCGTCGTCATCGTCCAGAAGGTCCAGTGTACGGTTCAGGAATTTTATGTCGTTCTCGTCGGAGAGCTCCACATAGTTCTGCGGGATCATCGTGACCTCGGCCTGCGCCATGACCACGCCCTCCTTCTCCAGCGCCTCGCGCACCGCCGAAAAATCGTCGGGAGAGGTCAGGATCTCAAAGCTGTCCTCCTCCTCGGAGAAATCCTCGGCTCCTGCGTCCAGCGCCATCATCATCAGATCGTCCGGCTCCAGACCGCACTCCTCCCGGTCGATGATGATCTGCCCCTTCTGGTCGAACATATAGGATACGCAGCCGGTTGTTCCAAGGCTTCCGTTTCCTTTGGTGAACGCGTTCCTTACGTTGGATGCGGTGCGGTTTTTATTGTCCGTCAGCGCCTCCACGATGATCGCGATGCCGCTGGGGCCGTAGCCCTCGTAGGTAACGCGCTCGTAGTTGACGGCTCCCGCGTCTCCCGCCGCGCGCTTGATGCCTCTGTCGATCGTGTCGTTCGGCATGTTGTTGGCCTTCGCCTTGGCGATCACGTCGCGCAGGCGGCTGTTGTTGTTGGGATCCGGCCCGCCCTCCTTGACGGCGACGGCGATCTCACGGCCGATGATCGTGAAGATCTTTCCCTTGGCCGCGTCGTTTTTCTCCTTTTTATGCTTTATGTTTGCGAACTTGGAATGTCCCGACATAAATGAATTCTCCTTTACTTCTTTTGTCTCTTAAAAATATATTCTAACATCTCGTTTTCCGCTTTGCAAGCCTATGTATCCAACTCAAGACTGATTTTCAGCGCGCGGTCGATCCGTTCGAGGATCTGTCCGTCCAGATGGCACACCTTATCCCGCAGTCTTTTTTTGTCGATCGTGCGCAGCTGCTCCAGAAGGATCACCGAATCCTTCTCCATGCGGCAGGACAGGGCGTCGAGCTCCACATGAGTCGGCAGCTTCGCCTTGTTCATCTTCGAGGTGATGGCCGCACAGATCACTGTGGGGCTGTGCCTGTTGCCGATGTCGTTCTGGATGATCAGCACCGGGCGGACGCCGCCCTGCTCCGATCCGATGACCGGCCTTAAATCCGCGTAGTAGACATCTCCACGTCTTATCATCAATCCTTTTCACTCCGATCTGCCTTTTTCCAATGCCTTTGGCCTTTTCAGTCAGAGTATTTCCAGTCTGTCCCCGTTTTATTCCGACGGCCCGCCGGACGAAAGCTCACTCGTAATAATCCTGCGTCGCCGCGATCTGCCCGTCCTTCCAGAAACGGCGCGGAACGCGCTTTCCGATGTCGCAGGCCAGCTCATAGTTGAACCGTCCGGACAGGTCGCCCAGCGTCTCCATCGTGATCTCGAGACCGCCGTCGGCGCCGATCAGCGTCGCCAGATCTCCCTCCCTGGCGTCGGGAATCCCGCTTACGTCCACCATCATCTGATCCATGCACACCCGGCCCAGGATCGGCGCGCGACGTCCCCGGATCAGCACCCAGCCTTTGCCCGAGAGGGATCTGGGGTAGCCGTCCGCGTATCCTACGGGGATCGTGGCGACCCGCATGGGCTGCTCCGCCACGAAGGTCCCGCCGTAGCTGACCGCCGCTCCCGCCTCCAGCTCCTTGATGTAAACCACATGGCTTCGCAGGGACATGACCGGAAGGATAGGAACGGCAAGCTTGTTCACCTCGTCCGACGGATACAGGCCGTAGATGGAGATCCCCGCCCGCACCATATCCTGATTGGCCTCCTTCAGGTCGAAGATGCCCGCGCTGTTGGAGCAGTGGTGGATCCCGATCTTCACTCCCCGCTCCTCCAGCAGACGGCGGAAGGCCAGATAGCGCGAAAGCTGCGCGCGGGCCGCCGTCTTGTCGGTCTCGTCGGCTCTCGCAAAATGGGTGAAAAGCCCCTCCGTCTCCACGCCCGGCAGACCGCTGATCTCCTTCACCGCGTCCGCGCTGGCCGCATTGTCCGGAAATCCGATCCGCGACATGCCCGTATCCACCTTGATGTGAAGATACGCTTTTTTCCCCTGACGCACCGCTTCGTCGGAGATCTGTCTTGCCATGGCGGTCTTGAACACGGTAAGGCGGACGTCGTTTGCGACCATCTCCTCGTACGCGTCCGGGAACACATATCCGAGCACCAGCACCGGCTTTTGGATCCCGGCCCTGCGAAGACAGACCGCCTCCTCCGCCGTGGCCACCGCAAAGCCCCAGATATAGTCGTAGCTCTCCGCCATCCGCGCGATGGGGACCGCCCCGTGGCCGTAGCCGTCCGCCTTGACGACGGCGGCCATCCTCGTTCCCGGCGTCAGATTGTCTTTCATGCTCTTAAAATTATATGCCGCCGCATCCAGATTGATCTCCGCGCACACTCTCATATAGTGCTTCATGTTGTTCTCCTCCTCTTATCCTATGCTTCCTGCCTGTCCGGCTCCATCGCCTGCGGCAGATATTCGATCAGATGTCTGGCCAGAAGCCCGTACTGCCCTTCCTTCCGGGCGGCCAGATCTCCCGCGCGCCCGTGGATCCACACCGCGGCGGCCGCCGCCTCCAGGACGTCCGCTCCCTGTCCCAAAAATCCCGCCGTGACGCCGGTCAGCACGTCCCCGCTTCCCCCGGTGGACATCCCGCTGTTGCCGGTCGTATTGACAAAGATCCGCCCGTCGGGAGCGGCCACCGCGGAGGGCGCGTCCTTCAGCACGCAGACGCAGCCCGTCTCCCTGCTGAAGCGGCCGGCCCAGCCCGGGATGTCCTCTGCGATCTCCCGCACGCTCCTTCCGGTCAGTCTTGCAAACTCTCCCACATGAGGCGTCACGGCGAGAGGCCCCTTGTGCTCCCGGATAAGCTCCATTTTCCCGGCCAGATGGTTGAGTCCGTCCGCATCTACCACCAGAGGCCGCTCATACGTCCTCATGACCTGCTCCGTCAGGAGCGCGGCCGCCGGACTTTTGCCAAGCCCCGGGCCGAGCGCCGCCGCGTCCGCCCACTCCAGCGCCTCCGCCAGAAGCTCTCCTGCCTTTCCCGGATCGTCCTGCGGCCAGACGGTCAGCACCGCCTCCGGCAGCAGCGTCTGGAGGATCGTCCGGTTTTCCTCCGGCGTGAAGATCCTCACAAGCCCCGCTCCGCTCCGGTACGCCGCGTGGGCGCACAGATACGCCGCGCCCGCCATGTTGACGCAGCCCGCCACGCACAGCACCCGGCCGTAGGTTCCCTTGTGGGATCTTTGCTTTCTCGGCGGAAGGTACGCAAGCGTCTCCTCCCCCAGTCGTCTCTCCTGTTCCATCGCGATACCCCCTGACGGCAAGATCCCCGTCCTCTCTTCCAGACAGAAAGGACGGGGTGTGAATAAGCTTATTGTATCGGCAGGATTTTCGTTTGTCAAGGCGCTTTCCTGCCTCATTTTTATCGGTTCTTTACCCTCTTTGGATCGCTCCCGCAGGACAGCTCTTCCTGCAGAGCCCGCAGCGGATGCACTCCCTGTCGTTGGGATCCTTCTCCGGGTCGCAGTTCATTTTGCAGACGCGGGCGCATTTCCCGCAGCCGATGCAGCGCTCTTCCTCCACGCGGTAGCGGAACACCGCCACCTTATTGAACACCGAGTAGACCGCGCCCAGCGGACAGATATACTTGCAGAATGGCCGGTAGATCACGATGGACAAAAAGATCGTCGCGATCAGGATCGCGCTTTTCCACGCAAACAGCCAGCCGACGGCCCCGTGCATGGCTTTGTTGAGGATGACCAGCGGGATCCCGCCCTCCAGCGTCCCCGCCGGACAGATCAGCTTGCAGAAATACGGCGCTCCCTGTCCGAGCATATCCACCAGAAACAGAGGCATCAGGATCACGAACACGAGAAGGATCGCGTATTTCAGCCGGCGCAGCGCCCGGTCTCCCCGGAACGTCCGAAGCTTCTTCGGAAACGGTATTTTGTGCAGCAGATCCTGGATCAGACCGAAGGGGCACAGCCAGCCGCAGACAAAGCGGCCCATGATCGCTCCGATCAGCATGAGAAATCCCGCCACATAAAAGGCAAATTTAAAGTTCCGGCTGCCGATGACGGCCTGCATGGCCCCGATGGGACATGCGCCCCGCGCGCCCGGACAGGAATAGCAGTTCAGTCCCGGAACGCACAGCTGCTTCAGCTTTCCGCCGTAGATCTTTCCGCTGGCAAAGCCGGTCAGGTAACTGTTGGTCAAAAGCGCCCAGAACGCCTGCACGCCGTGACGGGGCCACTCGCCCCCTGGTCGTCTCTTTTTTTCTCTCATGGCCTCACCCGACTCCAATACATTCCAGACAGATCCTGACGGCCTTTGCAAACACCACGGCCGCTTCGCCCCGCAGAATCCCGTACACCATCATCCCGGCTCCCGCCGCGGCCAGCAAAAGACCGGCCATGCGGGATCTTAAGGCGCTCATTTCGCCTCCTGCATCCGCGCCAGCTCCTTCTCCACGATCTCCTTCCAGCCCTCCAGATCATGGCTGCCCATATAGCTGTCGCCCACGATGTTTCCGTCCTTATCCACAAAATAGGTGGTCGGGAACGCCGTCAGATCCGACAGGAGCCCGTTCATGTCCGTGTCGCCCGGCATCAGGAACGGGTAGGTCGCCCCCGTCTGCTCCGCCAGCTGCTTCGCAAGATCGATGCTCTCCTGCACCTCTTCGCCGTTCTCATCCTTCGTATCGAGCACAACGCCCACGACGCCAACGCCCATCTCCGCCATCTCCTGGCTCAGCTTTTCCAGTTCCGGGATCTCCTGCACACAGGGCGTGCACCAGGTGGCGAACAGGTTCAGAAGGGTCAGGTCATGCTCCGCGAAGACCGCCTCCGTGTACTCGTTCCCGTCGATGTCCGTCGTCGTGAAGGCTCCCACGTTGTCTGCGGCCGTCTCCGAAGCCGTATCGTCCACGGTTTCCACGGCCGCGTCCGTCTCCGTCTGGTCCGTCGTCCCCGCCGCCGCGCATCCGCCGAGCATACTGACGCAGAGGATCCCCGCCGCGATCCCTGCGATTTTTTTTCTGAATACTTTCATAAGTGTCGTCTCCTTTTTGAATGTTTTTCGTTTAACTGAGGCTATCATACCATATCCAGGATAAAATCTCTGTTAAGAAATAAAACTTTTTTTATCCAACGGTCTTTCGGGGTATGGTATAATGAGAAAACAACGACGAAAAGGAGATTCGCACATGAGACTTCTTGTAGCGGAGGACGAACGTTCTCTTTGCAGCGCCATCGCGGAGGATCTGAGACTTTGCGGCTACGCCGTGGACACCTGCGCGGACGGAGATACGGCGCTGGAGCTCTGTCTTGCAGAGACTTACGATCTGATCATTCTCGATCTGGGGCTTCCCGGCAGGGACGGCATGGAGGTGCTGCGCGCCCTCCGGGCCGAAAACACGGAGACCCGGGTGCTGATCCTCTCCGCCCGCAGTCAGATCGACGACAAGGTGGACGGGCTGGACGCCGGCGCCAACGACTATCTGACCAAGCCCTTTCATTTTCAGGAGCTGGAGGCCCGGGTCCGGAGCCTGACCCGCCGGAAATTCGTGCAGGAGGACGTTCTTCTTTGCTGCGGCCGCCTCTCCTTCGACACCCGGAAACGGAGCGCCTTCGCCGACGGACGGCCGCTCTCCCTGACGCGCAAGGAGACGGCCGTCCTCGAATACCTGCTGCTCCATCAGGACCGCACCGTGAGTCAGGAAGAGATGATGGAGCACCTGTGGGACGGCAGCGTCAACAGCTTCAGCAATTCCATCCGCGTCCACATCTCCTCCCTCCGCAAAAAACTGCGGGCCGCGCTTGGTTTTGATCCGATCGAAAACAAGGTCGGGCAGGGCTATTTTATCAGGGAGGGCGGCTTATGAAGAGAACGCTTCCCATCCGCTGGCGGCTGACGCTCATCACGGCGGTGCTCGTGGCCGTCGCCTGTCTGGCCCTGACCGCCCTGCTCCGAAGCTCAGCCTTCTCTCAGATGGACGAGATGGAGCAGTCCATCCTGGAGATCCGCGGGACGGACGGCGCGCCTCTGTCCATCTCCCTTGAGCTGGGCGACGTCTTCCCCGGTCTTGAGGAAAAGCTTGCGTCCAGCCGGGACGCCTTTCAGTTCCAGAGCATCGCCGCGCTTCTTGCGGTCGTGCTGGCCTCCAGCGCCTGCACCTACTATGTGGCCGGGAGGGCCCTTCTTCCCGTGCGCAGGCTTGGCAGCCGCATGGACGCGCTCCAGGCGGGAGATCTCTCCCAGCGTCTGGAGCTTCCCGCCTCGGACGACGAGATCGCAAGGCTTTCCCGCTCCTTCAATCAGATGATGGAGCGGCTGGACCGCGCCTTCTCGGTCCAGAAGCAGTTCTCGGCCAACGCCGCCCACGAGCTTCGCACGCCGCTCGCCGTGATCCAGGCCCGTCTGGAGCTTCTGGACAAATACGGACAGCCGACGGCGGAGCAGTACGAGGACGCCTGCCGCTCCGTGCGGGAGCAGACAAAGCGCCTCTCCCATCTGGTGGAGGTGCTGCTGGAGATGACCGATCTTCAGACTGTCAGCCGGGACGATACGGTTTCCCTCGGCGCGCTGATCGAAGAAGTCCTCTGCGACCTTGGCGGGGTCGCGGAGGAAAAGCAGGTTTCTCTCCTGCAGGAGGGCGAGTCCGTGACGCTCACGGGCAGCGACCTTCTGCTGTACCGCGCCGTCTACAACCTGACGGAGAACGCCGTCAAATACAACCGCCCCGGCGGCAGCGTGACCGTCTCCTGCTCCCGGCAGGGCGGCGACGCCCTCGTCCGCGTGGCCGACACCGGCATCGGCGTGCGCCCGGAGGACTTTCAGCGGATCTTCGACCCCTTCTTTCGGGCGGATAAGTCCCGCAGCCGCGCCATGGGCGGCGCGGGCCTCGGGCTCGCGCTCGTCCGGGACATCGCCGCGCTGCACGGCGGAAGCGTGCGGGTGGCGAAAAGCGGCCCGGAAGGGACGGTCATGGAGCTGGCGCTCCCGCTCTCCTGAAATTCTGGTTAAAAAAAGGGGCTGTGAAAAAACAATCCCCGTAAAAACAAAGAAAGACTTATGGTTTTTGA
>JAUNHB010000070.1 GCA_030524125.1 Eubacteriales bacterium
CTGCTCCGGCATGTACACGGCCAACAGCATGAACTGTCTGACCGAGGTGCTGGGCATGGGCCTCAAAGGAAACGGCACGATCCCTGCGGTCTACTCCGAGCGCATCAAGCTGGCGAAGAAGGCCGGTATGCAGGTCATGGAGCTGCTGAAACGGGACATCCGTCCCAGAGACATCATGACGGAGAATGCGTTTATGAACGCGCTGACCGTGGATATGGCTCTGGGCTGTTCCACCAACAGTATGCTGCACCTTCCGGCCATCGCCCACGAGGCGGGCGTGGAGCTCAACGTGGACATTGCCAACGAGATCAGCGCAAGGACCCCGAATCTGTGCCATCTGGCGCCGGCAGGCCCCACCTACATGGAGGATCTGAACGAGGCGGGAGGCGTCTATGCGGTCATGAACGAGCTGGCAAAGAAGGAGCTTCTGCATCTGGACTGCATGACTGTCACCGGAAAGACCGTGGGCGAGAACATCGCCGGCTGCGTCAATAAAAATCCGGAAGTCATCCGTCCGGTGGAGGATCCGTACAGCGCCACGGGCGGCATCGCGATCCTCAAAGGAAACCTGGCCCCCGACAGCGGCGTCGTGAAGCGCTCCGCAGTGGCTCCCGAGATGCTGGTCCACGAGGGACCGGCCAGAGTCTTTGACTGCGAGGAGGACGCCATCGCGGCCATCAAGGGCGGAAAGATCGTGGCGGGCGATGTGGTCGTCATCCGCTATGAAGGCCCCAAGGGCGGCCCGGGCATGAGGGAGATGCTCAATCCCACCTCGGCCATCGCGGGCATGGGCCTTGGTTCCAGCGTGGCGCTCATCACGGACGGACGGTTCAGCGGAGCCAGCAGAGGCGCTTCCATCGGCCATGTGTCGCCGGAGGCGGCGGTGGGAGGCCCCATCGCCCTTGTGGAGGAAGGAGACCTGATCCGGATCAACATTCCGGAAAATACGCTGAACGTGGATGTTTCAGAAGAAGAGATGGCGGCAAGACGGGCAAAATGGCAGCCGAGAGAGCCGAAGATCACCACCGGCTATCTGGCGAGATACGCGTCCTTAGTGACGTCCGGCAACCGCGGCGCGATCCTTGAAATACAGAAATAGGGGGGATTTGTTATGATGATGACAGGAGCAGAGATCGTAATTGCCTGCTTAAGAGAGCAGGGTGTGGACACGGTGTTCGGATATCCGGGCGGCGCGATCCTGAATATCTATGACGCATTATATAAGCACGGGGAGATTCGTCACATTCTGACCTCCCATGAGCAGGGCGCGTCCCATGCGGCGGACGGCTACGCCAGAGCGACCGGCAAGGTCGGAGTGTGCTTCGCCACGTCCGGACCGGGAGCCACCAATCTGGTGACCGGGATCGCCACGGCCTACATGGATTCGGTGCCCATGGTAGCCATCACCTGCAACGTGGGAACCTCCCTGCTTGGAAAAGACAGCTTTCAGGAGGTGGACATTGCGGGGATCACCATGCCCATCACCAAATACAATTTTATCGTAAAGGACGCCAGAGATCTGGCGAAGGTGCTGCGCCGGGCGTTCAGCATCGCCAGGACCGGCCGTCCGGGCCCGGTGCTGGTGGACATCACCAAGGACGCCACCGCCAATATGGCGGAGTATGTGCCGCAGGTGCCCGACGTGGTGCTTCCGGACACGGCGGCCATCACCCAGGAGGATCTTGAGAAGGCGGTGGAGCTGATCGCGGAGTCCAAAAAGCCCATGATCTTCGTGGGAGGCGGCGCCATCGCGTCGGAGGCGAGCGACGCCCTTCTGGAGTTTGCCGGAAAGGTGGACGCGCCGGTGTGCGATACGCTGATGGGAAAGGGAGCGTTCCCGGGAGAGCATCCGCTGTACGCCGGAATGCTGGGCATGCACGGCACAAAGTACGCCAATCTGGGCGTGGCTGAATGCGATCTTCTGATCACGGTCGGCTCCCGCTTCAGCGACCGGGTGTTCGGCAACGCGGAGCGCTTTGCCAGACACGCGAAGGTGCTGCAGATCGACGTGGATCCGGCGGAGATCAACAAGAACATCATGGCTACGGCCAGCGTGATCGGGGACGTGAAGGAAGTCCTGAACAGACTGAACCCCATGCTGGGACAGTACAGCCATAAGGAGTGGATCGCGCACATCGACGACATGAAGACGCGCTTCCCGCTGAAGTACAACACGGAGGCGCTGACCGGTCCCTATATCGTGGAGGAGATCTACCGCGTCACGAAGGGAGACGCGATCATCTGCACCGAGGTGGGACAGCATCAGATGTGGGCGGCTCAGTATTACAAATACAGCAGACCGAGGATGCTTCTGACCTCCGGCGGTCTCGGAACCATGGGCTACGGTCTGGGAGCGGCCATGGGAGCGAAGCTCGCAAAGCCGGAGAAGACGGTCATCAATATCGCGGGAGACGGATGTTTCCGCATGAACATGAACGAGCTGGCGACGGCCGCCCGGTACAACATCCCGATCGTGGAGGTCATCATCAACAACCATGTGCTCGGAATGGTACGCCAGTGGCAGACGCTGTTCTACGAAGGAAGATATTCGGCTACGGTGCTGAATGATACGGCTGACTTCGTGAAAGTGGCGGAGGCGCTGGGCTGCAAGGGCGTCCGGATCACGAAGAAGGAGGAGTTCGCTCCGGCTCTCGAGGAGGCGATCGCCGCGGGACGTCCGGTGGTGCTGGACTGCCAGATCGACTGCGACGACAAAGTATTCCCGATGGTTCCGGCGGGGGCGGCCATCGACGAAGTGTTCGACGAGGACGATCTGAACAAAAAATAAAGAACCGCATAGTGTGGGGGAGGGCGTCGGAAAGGCGTCTTTCCCCCTTATGTATGTCATAATTTCAGAGGAGTGTATGAGATGAGCAGAGTTTACAATTTTTCAGCCGGCCCGGCGGTGCTGCCGGAGGAGGTCTTAACAGAGGCGGCGCAGGAGATGCTGGATTACAGAGGGACCGGTATGTCGGTCATGGAGATGAGCCATCGCTCCAAAGCCTTCGAGGAGATCCTGCATACGGCCGAGAGCGATTTCAGGGAGCTTCTGAAGGTCCCTGACAACTATAAGGTGCTGTTTTTGTCGGGCGGAGCCCATCACCAGTTTGCGGCCGTGCCCATGAACCTGATGAAAAACCGCGTGGCCGACTACATCGTCACCGGCCAGTGGGCGAAGAAGGCCTACGCGGAGGCGCAGAAGTACGGGACGGCCAACAAGATCGCGTCCAGCGAGGATCAAACCTTTTCCTACATCCCCGACTGCTCCGATCTGCCGGTCAGCGACAACGCGGATTATGTATATATTTGTGAAAACAATACCATCTACGGAACGAAATTCAAGACGCTCCCCAACACGAAGGGCAAGGATCTGGTGGCCGACGTCTCCTCCTGCTTTCTGTCGGAGCCCATGGACGTGAGTAAATACGGCATGTTTTACGGCGGCGTGCAGAAAAATATCGGGCCGGCCGGCATGGTCATCGCGGTGATCCGCGAGGATCTGATCACGGACGACGTGCTTCCCGGCACGCCCACGATCATGAAATACAAGACGCAGGCGGACGCGGATTCTCTGTACAACACGCCCAACTGCTACTGCATCTACCTGTGCGGAAAGGTATTCCGGTGGATCAGGAACATGGGCGGACTGGAGGTCATGAAACAGCGAAACGAGGAGAAGGCGGCGATCCTCTACGACTATCTGGACGCCAGCGCCATGTTCCGCGGGACCGTGCGCAAGGAGGACCGGTCTCTCATGAACGTCCCCTTCGTCACGGGAAACAGCGAGCTGGACGCAAAATTTGTGCAGGAGGCGACAGCCGCGGGGCTTGTGAACCTGAAGGGACACAGAAGCGTAGGCGGTATGCGCGCCAGCATTTACAACGCCATGCCGAAGGCAGGAGTGGAGGCCCTCGTGGCATTTATGAAGAAATTTGAAGAGGAGAACGCATAAGATGTATCAGTATCATTGCCTGAACCCGATCGCCGAGGTCGGACTGAAGAAATTTGACGGAAATTACGCCAAAACGGACAACATGGAGGATGCGGACGCGGTTCTGGTCCGCAGCGCGGTCATGCATGATATGGAGTTTTCCGACAGACTGTGCGTCGTCGGAAGAGCGGGAGCGGGAGTCAACAACATTCCCCTCGGGAAATGCTCGGAGCAGGGAATCGCCGTGTTCAACACGCCGGGAGCCAACGCCAACGGCGTGAAGGAGCTGGTCATCGCCGGTATGCTGCTGGCGGCCAGAGACATTGTGGGCGGCCTGTACTGGGTCCGTTCGGAGCGTCAGAACGAAGATCTGGAAAAGCTGGCCGAAAAAGAGAAGAAGAAATTTGCGGGGACGGAGCTCCTGGGCAAGAAGCTGGGCGTCATCGGACTGGGGGCCATCGGGATCCTCGTGGCAAACGCGGCGGTGGCTCTCGGCATGGAAGTCTACGGCTATGATCCGTATATCTCCGTGGAGGCGGCGTGGAAGCTTTCCAGAGACGTGCGCCACATTACGGACGTCAACGATATTTACAGGGAGTGCGATTATATCACCCTCCACGTGCCGCTTCTGGACAGCACAAAGGGCATGATCGACGGGGAGGCCATCAGCCTGATGAAGCAGGACGCGGTGATCCTCAACCTGGCCAGAGGCCCGCTGGTGGACCAGAAGGCCATCGTGGAGGCGCTGAAGACCAACCGCATCCGCAAATACGTGACGGATTTCCCGAATCAGGACGTGGCGTCCCTGAAAAATGCCATCGTGATCCCGCATCTGGGCGCGTCCACGGAGGAGTCTGAGGACAACTGCGCGGTCATGGCGGTGAAGGAGATCCGGGATTATCTGGAGAACGGAAACATCCACAACTCCGTCAACTATCCCAACTGCGACATGGGCGTGTGCAAGGACGCCATGCGCGTGACGATCATTCACCGGAATATTCCGAACATGCTGACGAAGTTTACGGCGGCGTTCGGAGATCTCGGCATCAACATCGAGCGGATGACCAACGTGACCAGAGGCGAGTACGGCTACGTGATGATCGACCTCGGCAACGTGGCGGATCCGAAGGAGATCGAGAAGCTGAAAGGGATCGAAGGCGTTCTGAAGCTCCGGGTGATGCAGTAATGGCGGACGTAAGGCCCTTTCGCTGCATCCACCCGGCGGCCGGGCTGGAGAGCCGGGTGTCGGCCCTTCCCTACGATGTGTACAGCAGGGAGGAGGCTGCAAAGGCCGTGGCGGGGAAGCCTCTGTCCTTCCTGAACGTCGACCGGCCGGAGACGATGTTCGGCCCGGAGCAGGATATGTACGCGCCGGAGGTGTACGAGGCGGCGGCTGACCGGCTAAGAGAGATGGGGCGGGACGGCGTCTTCGTGCAGGAGGAGGAACCGGTCTATTATCTGTACGAGCTGACCATGGAGGGACGCTCTCAGACCGGGATCGTCGCCTGCGCCTCCATCGATGACTACGCGTCCCAGGTCATCAAAAAGCATGAAAACACCCGCGCGGAGAAGGAGGAGGACCGGATCCGTCATGTGGACGCGTGCAGCGCCCAGACCGGGCCGATCTTTCTGGCCTACCGCGCGCGGGAGGGCCTTGCGCGGATCATCCGGCAGGTCAAAACGGCCGCGCCGGACTTTTCGTTTACGGCGGAGGATCAGGTGCGGCACGCGGGCTGGCGGATCGCGGATCCGGAGACCGTGGATCGGATCCGTCGGGAATTTTCCCTTGTTGACAGCGTCTATATCGCGGACGGGCATCACCGGGCGGCCTCAGCTGTGAAGGTGGGCTTCCTGCGCCGGAGAGCGCATCCGGACTACGACGGGACGGAGGAGTTCAACTATTTCCTGTCGGTGTTCTTTCCGGACGACGAGCTTCTGATCATGGATTACAACCGGGTGGTCCGGGATCTGAACGGGCTTTCAGAGGAAGCGTTTCTGAGAAAAACAGAAGAAAAGTTTGAAGTGAGACGGCTGGAGGGGCGGGAAGCGCCCCGGAAAAAGGGACAGATCAGCATGTACCTGCACGGACGCTGGTACGGCCTGACAGTCCGGCCGGAGTACGAAAGCACGGATCCGGTGCAGGGGCTGGACGTGTCGTATCTTCACCGGGAGCTTCTGGCCCCGGCGCTTGGGATCGGCGACGAGCGGACGGATGGGCGCATCGATTTTGTGGGCGGCATCCGCGGTCTTGCGGAGCTGGAGCGCCGGGCGGACAGCGACTGCGAGGCGGCCTTCGCCATGTATCCGACGGCCATCGGAGAGCTGTTCGCCGTGGCGGACCGGGGACTTTTGATGCCCCCGAAGTCCACCTGGTTTGAGCCGAAGCTTCGCAGCGGCCTGTTCCTTCACCGGATCGAGGAAGCCTAGCAGGGCTCGAAGCGGAAGAGATAGTCCCGGGACTGCCCGCCGGGCAGCGTCTGTACATATTTTTTCTCCAGCAGATTCGTGTTGGAGACCTGGTCCATCGTGCCGCCGCACCACGGCTCGATGCACAGGAAGGGCGCGTCCTTTTTGATGGGAGTCCAGAACGCCGCCGAGGGGTAGTCCGGGAAGTCGAACCGGACGCCCTTTAAGGTGTCCTGATGGATCAGGCGGACGGACCGGCGCTTCAGATCCTCATAGAGGATGGCGTCGTTGTCGAACATAGGATACGCAAGGTGCAGATCCGGCACGTCCTCATCCTCGAAGCGGAGCATATACTCGGTGAAATGCTCCCCCTCCTCCATGGGGCAGAAAAAGGCCGGATGTCCGCCCACGAGGAAGGGCATCTCCTCCGCGCCCAGATTGGACACTCCGTAGACGGCCGAGAGGGCCGCTCCCTCCAGCCGGAACGTGACGGTGAAGCGGAAGTCGTACGGGTAAACGGAGGCGGTAAACGCGCTGACGCCGGTGGAAAGGACGACGTAGTCTTCCCCCTGCTCCGTTACCTCAAAGTCCGCGTCCTTCACGAACCCGTGGCGCGGGATCGCGTACGCTTTCCCGTGGATCGTCACCGTCTCGGGCACGGCTCCGATGTAGGGAAAGAGCACCGGCGACGTCTTGGCCCAGTAGGCCGGATCCTTCTGCCACAGGTATTCCTTGCCGGCGGCAGTCCTGTAGGACAGAAGCTCCGCGCCATGAGTCTGGCAGACCGCGGACGCATGTTCGTTTCTGATAGAAATCTTCATGATAAATCCCCCTTTGGTTTTTATAGGTGACCGTTCAGCCCGCGCCATTCGCAAAGCCGCGCTGACGCGCTGTTCCCGTTCACAGGTGCCCTGTAAACAGGAACATTCGCGGGCTCATTTGAAGTTTTGCTTCGCAAAAGGAGCCCGCTCACACCTGAATCACCGTCTCACGCCGGGGAGAGCAGGTGTTTGAGGCTGATTTGAGCAGTACAAGTAACAGGTGCCGCTGACGCGGCTATCTTTGCTCATAGATTGTCGTTCCCGGCTGGCTGAACTGTTACTTTACAGTATAACAGCTTTGGCGGGAGTCTGGCAAGCGCGATCCGGACGTCTTGTTTCCGGCCCGGGGAACTGTTATAATATGTGACAGCAGGAAAAAAACAGGGGGATAAAGGTATGACAAAACATCAGGCGGAGCGCTATCTGGAAAGGATCGGATGCGGGGAACGAAGGGAACGGGGAGCGGAGGAGCTGGAGCGGCTGGTGCGGGCGCATCTGGAGCACGTCCCGTTTGAGAACCTCGACGTGTGCGAGGACGGCCGGATCCCGGAGCTTACGGAGAGCGCGGTCTATGAAAAGGTCGTGGAGAGGGAGAGGGGCGGATGGTGCTTCGAGCTCAACACGCTGTTCTGGGGACTGCTCGAGGAACTGGGCTATCGCGTCTACCCGGTGGCGGTCCGGGTGATCTGGGGAAGGGACCGCCTTCCGGCTGTGTCGCATATGGGGCTCGTGGCAGTGGTTCAGGACCGGAAGTATTACTGCGACGTAGGATACGGCGGACCGGGTCCGAAGGGGTGCATGGCGCTGGAGACGGGAGAGCAGACGATCGGAGGAGAACGGTTTCTCGTGGAGAATCCCGCAGACGGAGAATACCGGATCAGCCGGCTCCACGAAGGAGAATGGAGAGGGACTTTGTACTTTGCGGACAGGCCGGTCTACCGGGAGGATTTTCAGCTGATGAATTTCTACTGCGCGAGAAATCCGGAGGTAGTGTTCACAAGGGAGAGAGTCGTCTACCTGTGCACGCCGGACGGGAACAAGTCGCTGCGCGGGATGGAGCTTACGGTGAAAACACGCGGGCAGGAGAACCGGACGATCTATCAAAATGAAGAAGAACTGCGGAAGGGGCTGTTCTCGGAGTTTAGGCTTGCAAAGGACAAAAGATAGACAGCGAAAGCTTTGGGGGATTTGACGTGAAACTAAGCATGTGGATGATCGCGAACCGGCTGGAGGCGCTGGAGCCGGAGCTTCACATCAGAGACGGCGCAAAGGCGGTGCTCAGAAGCGCCAGACAGGCCTATGCGCAGGACTGCGTCTACATTTATCAGGACGGAGAAGATTCTGTCTGCGCTGCGGAGGAGGATTTCCTCCGCCTGAAGGGAATGGAAGAAAAGCAGGCGTTCGAGATCGTACAGAGTGTATTTGATTTTTACGGCGACTGGAATGAGGAAATGCAGGCGGCCATGCTGGCCGGGGACTGCGGCCTGCTCATCGACAAGTGCTGGCAGGTATTTCACAACCCGATCGTCCTTTTGGACGCCAACCGGAAGGTGATTTCCATGAGCGCTCAGTATACGGAGGATGAATTGGATGAGGAATGGGGGTATTTGTCTAAATACGGATACAGCTCGGTCTCCAGCATCAGCTATCTGGAGCGATATTACAATTCGGTAAACCGCCGGGATCTGAGCGAGCCGAGGATGTACCGCTTTCCACCGTCGGCCAACAGAAAGGACTGTCTGTTTGCCCCGATCTTCTTTGAGGGGGTATTGTATGGAAAGATCATCATTCTCGAGGAAAGCCATCAGATAAACACCGGAGATGTGGAGCTTTTGAAGTATACGGTCAAGTTGCTGGGACCGGTGCTGGAGCGTCTGACAAGGGAACGGAAAGAGGCGGCCGGCCGTTCTTCCTTTCTGGATCTGGTCATGGAGCGTCCGGCGGACGATAAAAGCCTTGACTATCAGATGAGCTATCTGGGCTGGAACAGAGGAGACCGGTTCCGAATTCTGGCGTTCGCTTTTCGGGAGGGAACATACGAGGAGGAGTTGCTGTTCCTTGCGGCCAGCCAGATCGGGAGCATTCTTGGACAGACGTCGGTGTTCAGCAGCGAGTCCTGTATTGTGGCTGTGCTGGATGAAAACGTCCTGTCCAAAGAGGCGGCGATCTCCATGACGGAATCCATCGCGCGGAAGAACGGGCTGTACATAGGTGAAAGCTTCGGAGCCGTGGGGATCGAGAGTCTGCCGTTCCTGTACCGTCAGGCGATGGCGGCCCTGCGCTACGGGGAACGTTTCCAGTCCGGACAGGACTGCTATTGCTATTATCACTGCGCCGTGGACAGCCTTCTGGACAGGACGGGGATCCGACGGGAGCGAAACGCGGATATTCTTTTTGCCTGTCACCCGGACGTGCTCCGGCTCTGGAAGCAGGATCAGGATCCGGGGCATGTGGGAAGCGGGCGGATCGAGACGCTGTGGGCGTACCTCAACAACGACCGGTCGCTGATCGGCACCGCCCAGGAGTTGTATGTTCACAGGAGCACGCTGGTGTACCGGATCAAAAAGCTCATGGAGGAATTATCCGGCGATATTGCGGATGCCTACACGAGAGATTACATCAAGCTCTCCATTCGGATGCTGGATCTTTACAGGATTCCTGCGGAGGAAGCTCCGGAGACTTTTGTCTGAATTTGAAATAAAAAAATGAATTTAGTCACGCGGATACGAAAAGAGAAAGAAATGAAAAGAAAATTTGGTATGCGTGGGCGGTAGGAAACAGGCACCCCTTTTGATAAGCTGTATCTATAACGAATACAGTTAACAAAGGGGGTTTTGTCATGCAAAAACAAACAAGTAAGGAGAAGAAAGAACTAAATTTTGGACACAAGTATCTATTTGGCATCGGCGATCTGGGATTTAACTGGATGACCAACATCGAGACCTATTATTTTAGTTATTTTCTTACGAATGTGGCCATGTTCCCGCTGGCGCTGGTGAGTATTATCTCCACAGTGGGAAGCACGATCGACGCGCTGCTGTCATGGACCTACGGCATCGTGCTCAACAAGATGAAGCCGCTGAAATGGGGACGCTACCGCTCTATTCTGGTGGTGCTTCCGTGGCTGGTGCCGTTCTTATATCTGTTTCAGTTCAAGGCGTTCGGAAACGGCACCGCAGCGGCTGTGATCGTGATCGTGGGAACCGTCACCAGTCATATTGCATGGAACTTTCCATATGTGGCGAATATGGCCATGGTCAATGTGGCGGCAGCGGACGCTGAACAGAGAAATGCTCTGTCCTCCGTCCGGGGAATGTGGACCTACATCGCCCGATGCACCTATTCCTATGTAGGACCGGCGCTGGTAGCCTTCTGCGCGTCACGGCTTGGAGAGGCCAACGGATACGCGGCGGCGGCCTTCATTCTGGGATGTGTCATGGCGGCAGGCTATTTTGCTCATTTTGTCATGTTCAAGGGATATGAGGAGACCGGAGCCGAAGAGATCGCCCGCATGGAGAGAGAAGCGGCGGCCAAAAAGGAGCAGAACGGCGGGTCGGCAAAGAAGGTGGGACTTGTCGCCGCGATCGCCGCAAATCCGCAGATCCTTGGAGTGCTGGGCTCCTACTGCCTGTATATGATGAATTCCTTTTGCTACTCCGCCTTTGCGGTCTACTACGGCGATTACGTGGCGCAGAGCGCATCCTTCACCATGATCTATCTCTTTTTGGCCAATATCACAGCAGTGGCAGGGTCTATTGTCTGTAAACGGGTTGCGAAGAGATTTTCCGGCAAAGGAGCGTATCAGCTTGCTTTTCTGGTCATCGCGGTGATGTACGGTCTGGCTTATATCGTGCGCTTCAATCCGACGATGGTGATCGTCTGCACCACCGTGGCAGGATTTTTCACGGCGTTTGTGACCGTCATGGTTGTCCCGATGCTGAGCAACTGCGCAATTTACAGCGAGTATAAAACCGGCGTCAACTGTACCGGAACGATCATGGGATTTATCAATATCCCGATCAAGGTAGCCGTGGTGACGAGAGGAATCCTGATCTCCGCAGTGCTGGCGGTCACCGGATTTTCGGCGACGATCGCTGTGGAGGATGCGACCCAGAGCGTAAAGAACGGGATCGCGGCAGGCTTTACGATCATTCCGGCGATCCTGGTGCTGCTGGGGCTTCTGGCGGTGACCTTTGGCTATCATCTGACGGACGATAAGATCGCGGAATATTCTGCTGAAATCGCGAAAAAGAGAGGGTAGAGAAAAAGACAAAAAGGAGTCGCCCCCACCCGTAAAACGGGTGGCTCGGGACGCGGGCTATAAGCCCGCCC
>JAUNHB010000071.1 GCA_030524125.1 Eubacteriales bacterium
GTAGTCTCTGAAAACGCGGTGAAATACCGGGATGCATTCGCAATGAATTTCAGATCTTTGTTTTATTTTATAATGCGGTACGTGTTTTGTCAAGCTTTAAATTTCAAAGCAGGGCCTCCCCTGTAACGGTTCAGACCCCGCCATTCTCAAAGCCGCGCTGACGCGCTTTCTACCCTTCGTAATACAGCATCGCGTTGCAGATCGTCGCCGCGATGTTGCTGCCGCCCTTGCGGCCTCTGGGAACGATATAGGGGACGCCGGCCGTCATGATCAGCTCCTTGGCCTCCACCACGTTGACGAAGCCCACCGGCGCGCCGATGATCAGCGCAGGACGGACCTTCCCCTCCCGGATGAGCTCGTAGAGCCGGATCAGCGCCGTCGGCGCATTTCCCACGGCAAAGACGACCTCCCGACCAAGGGCCGCTCCCCTCTCCATGCAGACGGCGGCGCGGGTACACTCCCGCTCCTTCGCCTCCCGCGCCACATCCTCGTCGGACATGAAGCAGAACGCCTCGCCGCCATATCCGGCCAGCTTCGCCTTGTTGATGCCGGACCACGCCATCTTTGTGTCCGTGACGATCACCGCCCCCCGGCGCAGCGCCTCCACGCCCAGCATGGCCGCGTTTTCCGAAAAGCACAGATTGTCCGCATAGTCAAAATCCGCAGACGTGTGGATGCATCTCTTTACGATGGAAAACTGCGGCTCCGGCCATGTACGGCCTCCAAGCTCCTCCGTGATGATCTCCATGCTCCGCTTTTCGATCTCCATCGGCTTTACGATCTCTATTTTATCCAGCATCAGATTCCCTCCTTGAGTATCTCGTATATTTTCTCCATGTCAAAGGACCGGCGCACCAGATCCGCCAGCTTGTCATACTCCTGCTCCTTGTGGGCGGCAAGGTCAAAATGCCATCCCTCGTAGTCCATCCCCTTCCGGCGCATCAGGCTCCGGATCGTCTCCTCCGCGAAGCCGTCCGTATCGAAAATGCCGTGAAGATAGCTTCCCATGACGCTTCCGTCGGCGTTGGAGAGGGCGTCCGTGCGCCCGTCCGAAAGACGGATCAGCTCCCGGCATCCCCCCAGATTTTCAGAGACGCCCATATGGATCTCGTAGCCCGACACCTTCCGGCCCTGCCAGCCGGCCCACAGGCCCGCGCCCTGCTCCATGACGCCCTCGATCTGCGTGCGCGTCTTCTCTCTGGCGAACACCGTCCGGGTGTCCAGAAGCCCCATACCGCGCATGGTCCCTCCGTGCTCGACGCCGTGCGGATCCTCCATGACCTTTCCGAGAAGCTGGAAGCCCCCGCAGATACCGATGATCGGCGTTTTCTTCTCCGCCTGTCTGAGGATGAGCGCCTCCATGCCCGACTCCCGCAGCCACTGCATGTCGTCCATGGTGTTCTTCGTGCCCGGCAGCAGGATCAGATCCGGGTCGCCCAGCATTCCCGGACGGCTCACATAGCGCAGCGACACCCCCTCCATCCGCTCGAACGCGGAAAAATCCGTGAAATTGGAAATATGCGGAAGCCGGATCACCGCCGCGTCGAGCCCCGGCCCTCTGCCGGTCTGCTCCAGACGGTCGGACAGGCTGTCCTCGTCGTCGATGTCCAGCCGCTCCATCGGGACGACGCCCACCACCGGGATCCCCGTGCGCTCCTCGATCATCCGAAGCCCCGGCTCCAGTATGCTCACGTCCCCGCGGAACTTGTTGATCACCAGTCCCCGGATCATGGCCTGCTCGTCCTCAGGCAGAAGCTTCACCGTCCCGTACAGCGCCGCGAACACGCCGCCCCGGTCGATGTCTCCAACCAGCAGCACCGGCGCTTTTGCCATGCGGGCCATTCCCATGTTGACAATATCGTTTTCGTGGAGGTTGATCTCCGCCGGACTTCCGGCGCCCTCGATGACGATGATGTCATACTGCGCGCTCAGCCGCTCGTAGGCCGCCAGCACGTCCGGCACGAGCTGAAGCTTGTTCCGGTAGTAATCCATGGCCTTCATGTTTCCGCGGACCTCGCCGTTTACGATGACCTGACTTCCCACGTCGCTGGTAGGCTTTAAGAGGATCGGGTTCATGTCCGCCGTCGGGTCGATGCCGCATGCCTCCGCCTGCATGGCCTGCGCCCGGCCGATCTCCAGCCCCTCCTTCGTGATGTAGGAGTTCAGCGCCATATTCTGGGATTTAAAAGGAGCCACCCGGTAGCCGTCCTGAAGAAAGACCCGGCACAGCCCCGCCGTCAGGAAGCTCTTGCCCGAGTTGGACATGGTCCCCTGTATCATAATCGCTTTCGCCAATGTATTTCACCTCACATGATCCACGCCGGGATCGCCCACATCCCCAGCAGATAATAGAGAAACAGATGCGCCGGGTAAAACCAGTAGAAAAACCACTTCGGGCCCCGGCCCCGCTTTCCGTTGTAAAAATAGAGAAGCACAAACGCCAGCGGCGCGGGAGCCTCCCACGCGCTGCTGACCGCTCCGGCTGCGCACTGCAAAAGTCTGCGGTCCCGCAGAACATAGAGCAGTCCGATGAGCGCCACGCCGAACGCGCCGTAATCCACCTGCAGCAGCTCCGCCGCGCAGCACAGGATCAGAGCGCCCATCAGGCGTCCGCCCCATGTCCGCGCCAGATCCCGCGCGTACCAGACGAACAGAAGTCCCAGAAACAGCGTAAAAAAGACGTTCTGGGACCGCCACGACGGAAACTTCCCGTAGATGGCCAGATCGAACGGGATCTCGCTGACCAGAGCGAAGACTCCGAGCCGCAGCGCATATTTTTTCACGTCGTGCGTGTGGCAGAACCCCTCCACCAGTAAAAAGCAGAAGATCGGAAAGGCCGGTCTGCCGATGGCTCTGAGGATCCGGTCCAGCCCGTAGATCCGCTCAAACCAGTCTCCCGTCCTGAGAAAATAGTCCCCAAAAGGAGACGTTCCCCAGAGATTCAGTCCGTATGTTTCCAGCAGGGAAGCGCCGACGTGGTCGACGGCCATCAGAAGGATCGCGATCCATTTCAGCGCGCTTCCGCTGATCCCCCATTCAGTCTTCATGCTTGTTCGCCACTTCGCCCTGTTTTTTGTAGATGGAACGGGCCGGGACGACGCCACGCACGGAGGACAGCGGATAAATATTGCTCTCCCGTCCGACCACAGTTCCCGGATTCAGCACCGAGCCGCAGCCCACTTCCACGCCGTCGCCCACCATGGCCCCGAACTTCTTGATGCCGGTCTCCACGTCCCCCTCGGGCGTGTGCACCTTCACAAGCTTCTTGTCGGATTTCACGTTGGAGGTGATGGAACCGGCTCCCATATGGGCCTTGTAGCCCAGAATGGAGTCTCCTACATAATTGTAATGGGGCACCTGCACCTTGTTGAACAGCACCACGTTTTTCAGCTCCGTGGAGTTGCCCACTACCGCGCCCTCTCCCACCAGCGCGTTGCCGCGGATGAACGCGCAGTGGCGCACCTCCGCCTCCTTGCCGATGATGGCCGGTCCGTGGATGTAGGCCGACGGAAAGACAGTGGCGGACTTGGCGATCCAGACGTCCTCCCCGATCTGGTCATACTCCTCCTTCGGAAGCGTCGCTCCCAGCTTTCTGATAAAATCCCCGATCCTCGGCAGCGCCTCCCACGGATAGGTCAGGCCGTCGAACAGCTCCGCCCCGATGGTCTCCTCCAGATTGTAAAGGTCCCTGATCGTAATTTCACTCATTTGATGTCTCTCCTTTTCCGCCCTTCGCAGGCTGCTTTGCTGATTTCTTATAATATGCCGCAGCCGCTTCAAAATAAGGCCGCATGGCGTAATGCTGATTGCTCCGGAGCACCTGCTCCGTCCTCCCTCTCACGAAATGCTCCAGCTTCTGCATATATTCCTCCGGAGTGATCTGTCCCTCGGCCACATAGGTGAGCCCCTTCTCCCAGCTGGCGGTCAGCTCCGGGTTCAGAAGCGACCGGATGGACACATTCACCACATCGAAAATATTTTCCCCCAGAAGGGTCGGCGTGATGATCTGCGTCTTCTTGTTCAGCGCGATATACTTGTTGTTCACAAGCTTTTTGAGGATCTCCGCCCGGGTGGCGCTGGTGCCGATGCCGCTTCCCTTGATCTGGGCCCGCAGCTCCTCGTCCTCGATGAGCTGACCCGCGTTTTCCATGGCAAGGATCATGGAGCCGGAATTGTACCGCTTGGGCGGGGACGTCTCCCCCTCCTTGATCCGCGCGCCCCGCGCCGCAAGCTTCGCGCCCTTCCGAAGCTTCATAACCGCTTCGAGAAGCGCCGCTCCGCCCGTATGTTCCTCCTCGCCGTCGTCCTTTTTCTTTTTATTGTCAACGCTTTGCGGGGCCGCCTTCAGGTAGCCCTCCTCCACGAGGATTTTGAAGTTCGCGAAAAATTTTTCATTTCCCATGGAGGTGATCACGGCCGCCTTCTGATAGACCGCCGGGGGATAGAAAATGCTCAAAAACCGCCGGACGATCAGCTCGTACACCTGCTGTCCGGTCGGCGAGACGCTCCGGAGCGCCCCAAAGCCCTGCCCGGTCGGAATGATCGCGTAGTGATCGGTGATCTGCTTGTCGTTGGTATAGCGGCCCTTGCCGATCCCCTGCCACCAGTTCTTCTCCAGAATCTCCTGCGCGAAGGGCGCGGCCGCCGCGTAAGCCTTCAGCCCTCCGATATTTTTGTGGATCTCCTTTGCCACGGCGCTTGATAGTACGCGGGCGTCGGTACGGGGATAGGTCACCAGTTTTTTCTCATACAGCTCCTGCGCGATCCGCAGCGTCTCGTCGGGACTTAGCTTGAACCGTCTGGAGCACTCGTTCTGGAGCTCCGCCAGATTGAAAAGGAGCGGCGCGTAGCGGGTCTCCTTTTTGCGCTCCACGGCGCACACCTCGGCCTCCTTCGGCTCGACAGCGTTCAGCGCGTCTACCAACGCTTTGGCGTCCTCCTCCTTCTGAAAACCGTTTTCCTTATAGAGAAGCGGCGACTGGAAATACCGGCTGCCCTCCACGGCCCGCCATTCCCCGTCGAACCGCTCTCCCGCCAGCTCCTGCGAAAGCAGTACCCGGTAAAAGGGCGTCTTCACAAACTCCCGGATCTCGCGCTCCCGCCGCACGACCATGCCGAGCACGCAGGTCATGACCCGGCCCACGGAGATCACCGTGCGGTCCGTTTTCTGAAATCCGGAGATGGCCCGACCATATTGGAGCGTCAGCAGCCTGGAGAAATTGATCCCCATCAGATAGTCTTCCTTCGCCCGCAGGTACGCCGCGTTGGACAGATTGTCGTACTCGGACAGGTCCTTCGCCTCACGGATCCCCCGCAGGATCTCGTCCTCCGTCTGGGAGTCGATCCAGACCCGCCGACGCTCTTTTCCCTTCACGCCGGCCATCTGCTCCACGAGCCGGTAAATATACTCTCCCTCCCGCCCGGAGTCCGTGCACACATAGATGCGCTCCACGTCGGGACGGGTCAGCAGGGAGCTGACGATCGTATACTGCTTTTTCACGCTTCCGATCACCTCGTACTTCCATTCCTTCGGCAGAAACGGCAGTGTGCCAAGCGACCAGCGCTTATATTTTTCATCGTAGACCTCCGGATAGCTCATGGTGATCAGATGTCCCACGCACCACGTCACGATGGCGTCGTCGGACTCCAGATACCCGTCCAGCCTTCGGGTGTTCAGCTTCAAAGCCTTGGCAAATTCCTGCGCTACGCTTGGCTTCTCCGCGATATATAAAGATTTGCTCATGTGGTTACCTTTCTTCAGTTCGGCGGTCACGGTTCACAGCCCTCCGCCCCCATATCGGCTGTGAACCGTAACATTCGGCATCGCCGCATTGTGAATTATACCATGTTTATGTTATAATGTCCATGTCGGCGCGGCAAGTGCGCCGCCCAAAGGAGAGACCCATGACTGTCGTCGGCATCATTGCAGAATACAATCCTTTTCATCAGGGGCACGCCTACCAGCTTGCCATGGCCAGAGAGCTTACGGGAGCGGACTATGTTCTCGTCGTCATGAGCGGAAACTATGTCCAGCGGGGCGCGCCCGCCATGTTTGACAAGCATGTCCGGGCGGAGGCGGCTCTCCGTGCCGGAGCGGATCTGGTGGCGGAGCTCCCTCTGTGCGCGGCCACGGGGAGCGCCGAATACTTTGCTTCCGGAGCCGTCTCCCTGCTCGCGCGCACCGGCGTGGTCACAGATCTGTGCTTCGGAAGCGAGTGCGGCGATCTGCGCGGCCTGTCCCGCCTGGCGGACGTGCTGGCGCAGGAGCCGGAAGGCTACCGGGAGCGGCTCCGCGCCCTTCTGCGGGAAGGACGCTCTTTTCCGGCCGCCAGAGAGGAAGCGCTGGCACGCTTCGACTCCTCCCTGCCCTCCGGGCTTCTCCGCTCCCCCAACAACCTGCTGGGGCTGGAATACCTGAAGGCTCTTGCGCGCCTCCAAAGCCCGATCCGTCCGCATACGCTTCTCCGAAAAGGCGCATCCTACCATGAGAATACCGTCTCCCGGTGCGAAAACGCTTCCGCCAGCGGGATCCGGGCCGCGCTTCTGAAGCAGGACGGACGTTTCACAGAGGAACTGCTCTGCCAGCTCCCGTTTCCGGAGCTTTACAGAGACTACATGGACCGGCCGCCCATCACCGAGGATGCCTTCTCCCTGCTCCTTCTGGAAAAGCTTTGGCGGATTTCCTGTGAGGAAGCCTCCTTTTCTCCCTTCCTCGGCGTGACCGGGGAGCTGTCCAACCGGATCGCGGGCCTTCTCGATGATTTCCGGTCGTTTTCGCAGTTCACGGATCTTGTGAAAACCCGAAACCTGACCCGTACCGCCGTCAGCCGGGCGCTTCTGCATATTCTGCTGAATGTGCGGGAATACCGGGAGCCGTCCGTCCTCCGGGTGCTGGGCTTCCGGCGCGCGGCCGAGCCTCTTATGTCCGCTCTCACGGAACGGTCCCGGATCGCGGTGTCTGCTTCCCCCTGCGAAAGCCTGTCCCCGTCCGGCCTCTATCCGGATCACCTGTACGAATCGGTGCGCTCCCTGCTCCACGGCGCGCCCTTCTCAAACGAGACCCGCAGAAAGCTGCTGGTCGTCTGACGATGGGAGGATTGCTTTTGAAACGTTATATCTGGAATACCTTTACGCGCTTTGTGGACCGGATCTCCCAGACGCACACGTTCCACGCCCATTTCAGCCTGCTGTTCACGATCGGGACCATGGCGGCGGCCACAGCCCTGTCGGGATTTTACCACCATGTCAATCCCACCGGCTCGGCCAACATTGCGCTGATCTATATCCTGACCATCATCCTGATCTCGTATCACACGGACAAGTACCGTTACGGGATCGTCGCCGGGATCGTCAGCGTCTTTTTCATCAACTATTTATTTACGTATCCGTTCTGGGAATTCAGCTTCTCGGCCACCGGCTACCCGCTGACCTTCGTGGTCATGTATTTTATCTCGATCCTGACCAGCGCCACCACCTTCCGCATGAAGGATCAGGCGCGAAAGCTCAAGGAGAGTGAAAAGCTGATCGCCGAGGCGGAGCGGGAAAAACTGCGGGCCAACCTGCTGCGGGCCGTCTCCCACGATCTGCGCACGCCTCTGACCAGCATGATCGGAGCCAGCTCCTCCTATCTGGAAAACGAAGCGTCGCTCTCCGCGGCCGCCCGGCGGGATCTGGTCTCCCACATTTACGAGGACGCCAACTGGCTTCTCCACATGGTGGAAAACCTTTTGTCCGTCACCCGGATCACCGACGGCAGCAGCAGTACCCTGAAAAAGACGCCTGAGGCGGTCGAGGAGGTTTTGTTTGACGCCGTCGCCACCGTCCGCAAACGTTATCCGGATCTTGAGATCACGACGGCTGTCCCCGGCGAGTTTTTCGTGGCTCCTATGGACCCGCTTCTGATCAAGCAGGTCATCATGAATCTTCTCGAAAACGCCTTTTTCCACGCCCGCAGCGACCGGCCGGTGGAATGCTTTCTGACCGGAGACGACCGGCAGGTTCTGGTACACGTCATGGATTTCGGCGGCGGGATCGCCCCGGAACGGCTTTCATCCATTTTTGACGCCGCGCCCTCCGCTCCGTCCTCCGCCGCAGATACCCGCAGAGGCATGGGCATCGGCCTGTCCATCTGCAAAGCCATCGTCACGGCCCACGGCGGGGAGATCCATGCCCGCAATCACGGAACCGGCGCGGAATTTTTCTTTACGCTTCCAAAGGAGGAACAGCATCATGAGCCAGAGCATCCGGATCCTCGTCATTGAGGATGAAAAAAATATCCAGAGCTTCATCGCGTCGGTCCTGACCGCCCAGCATTACCATGTGATCTCCGCCCTGACCGGGCAGGAAGGGCTGTCGCAGGCCGCATCCGCCGCGCCGGACCTGATCCTTCTGGATCTGGGGCTCCCTGACATGGACGGCGTCGAGATCATCCGCCGCATCCGTGGCTGGTCCGCCGTACCGATCCTCGTCATCTCCGCCAGAGCGCAGGAGGACGACAAGGTGCAGGCGCTCGACACCGGCGCGGACGACTATATCACAAAGCCCTTCGGAAATTCCGAACTCCTGGCCCGGATCCGCACCGCCCTGCGGCACAGCAGCGCCATCCAGACCGGCGACGCACAGGTCTTCCGTCCCTACCGGTGCCGGGGATTGTGCATCGACTTTGAAAAGCGTCTCGTGACCCGGGATGGTCGGGAGATCCACCTGACCCAGAACGAGTTCAAGATCGTGTCCCTTCTGGCCCAGCACTGCGGCCGTGTGCTGACCTACGACCGGCTGATCACTCATGTGTGGGGCCCCTACTCCGAAAACGACAACACGATCCTGCGGGTCAATATGGCAAATATCCGCCGGAAGATTGAACCGAACCCGGCGGAGCCCATATATCTTTTCACCGAGATCGGCGTGGGCTACCGAATGGCCGAGTCGGACGAATCTGTCTGAAAATTACAAAGCCCCTCCGGGAGGCAGGATGTTCAGGAACCTGCGCCCGGAGGGGCTCTGTATGTTTTTCACCGAATGCGCCATTCCCGTGCGATTATTTATGGAGGCTTACGCACGGTCATCCGGTTTTTATGTTTGTGCATCTCTGCTCTGAGATTTCATCAATAACAGCCGCCTTAACCCACAAGCCGACCCTTCAAGACGAAACGCGCCATTCATTTCGTCTGCTGGATGTTAAGCCTTGCTCGGAAGCTCATCTCATATACCAAGCAGGTTTCCTGACTTACGGATCCAAGCGTCTGTCCTCCCCTTCTCACACGTGATGTTGGGTTATGCAATGGGATCGTGAAAACAGACTCTCCGAATACAGTGACCGGATCGCTCGGGATTCTCACCCGATTCCCTCTTCGCACCGCAACGCGGCACGCACTTGATACAGCATTCTCTGCACGTTTTTTATTATAGACCTTTGATGCGTCACTGTCAAGTGGGTTTACGGGGGGAGTTTTGGTTATACATTTCAGCTGCTAGTTCTGTTTTTTCACAGCTGCCTCTCAAATTCCTCAAAGCTCCCGCACCGGGCAGCCACTTTCAGCAGAGCCCGCAGTCTCTCAAGGTTCATCTCCTTCACAAGCTTTTCAACGCCGTCTCTGATCTGAGTTGGGATCGCGCCGAAATCCTCCAGCAGATCGAAAATGGCCTGTGCAGTCCCTTCGACTTTTCCATCCATATACATCTCCTCAATCGCCAGACACATATCGATTCCTCCTTCTTTTTTCTCTATATTTTCTTTCCACTCCTGCATCCTTGCGCTGTCTATAAAATTCCACAGAGTGTCGTAGGTTTCCTCTTCCACCTTCCGGAAGGCCGCTACCTCATGGATCAGCTTCCCGAGCGTCTCCTTGTCTTTCCGGTATTTTAAGACGAGGAACATACAGGCGATGTCGCCGGGAAATTCCAGCAGGCGGCTGTCCTCCGTGTGGCAGACATCCAGCACATGGATTGGGTAATCCGGGATGTACTTTCTAAGCTCCACTGGCACTCCGGAAAAATCCAGAAGCTCGTGGAGACTTCCGGCGGCGTCCCACGGCTCTTCTCCGATGTAGAGCACCAACGTCAATACCGGCGTCAGACGATCTGATTTCAGCAGCGCCGACAGCGTTTCACTGCTTTGATTTCCAGTTTGATCTTGGTTCTGACCTCTGCCCTTCTTCCTGCAACCACGCAGACCGGCGATCTGCGACGCATACTCCAGCACGTCGTAGTCCATGATACGCACCGGCATGGAGTAGTCCACGTAGGTCTGGATCTCTGTTCCCATGATCAGCAGCACACGAACACCGTCCACTTTTTTGACGATATCCCGGTACCGGGAACGGTAATTTCCTTTCCGGCCGCGGCCGCTTTTTCCCGTGTAGCGGGCGTTCCATGGACTGATCTGCTCCGGCTGGATCGTGTTCTCTCCATGATACAGCCAGCCGTTCAGCAATCCGGCAAAATGTCTGCTCTCATCGTAATACTTCAGGATCGGCTCTTCTTTTTTTCCCATAATGCCCCCTTCTGCGGGGCCGTGAAAGCCGTCTCAGGCAATTCCCGGATTGCCCGGCGTCTCGCCGTCCCCGCCTGCGGGGCCGTGAAAACTGTCTCAGGCAAATCCCGGATTGTCCGGGTTTCGCCCTCCCCGCCTGCGGGGCCGCGAAAGCCGTCTGCATCTTACGGTACCCCGCCTTATTCTGTTGTGTTCTCCGAAAACGCGGTGATATACCGGGATGCATTCGCAATGAATTTCAGATCTTTTTTGTTTTATTTTACAATGCGGTAAGTAGTTTGTCAATTGAAAATGGATTGCTCTATTTCATAACTGCCTCTCAAATTCCTCAAAGCTTCCGCACCGGGCCGCCACTTTGTGCAGCATTCTCAGTCTCTCAAGGTTCATCTCCTTCACAAGCTTTTCAATGCCGTCCCTGATCTGAGTCGGGATCGCGCCGAAATCCTCCAGCAGGTCGAAAATAGCCTGTGCAGTCCCATTGATTCTGCCTTTTATTTCACCTTTTATTTCTCCTTCTCGCTTTCCATCCATATACATCTCCTCAATCGCCAGACACATATCGATTCCTCCTTCTT
>JAUNHB010000072.1 GCA_030524125.1 Eubacteriales bacterium
GGCCCTGCCGGTCCCTGCGCGCCTACGGGGCCCTGCGGCCCCTGCACGCCGGCCGGTCCGGTGGGGCCGGTCACGGTCAATAAAGTAAAATCAGGGGAGGTTCCGGGAAAACCGGAAGGATTGCTTCGGCTGACCCGGTAGATCCCGCCGTTGTAGGCTACGGTCTCTCCGGCCGTATAGGCCGCTCCGGGGATGAAGGTCGGAACGGATTCCAGACCCGGCCCGGCAGGGCCCGTCGGTCCGGTGGGCCCGGTCGGGCCCACGTGTCCCCGCGGTCCGCGGCAGCAGGAAGCCGGAAGGCCGCAGGAAGAGGACGGGCCGCCGCACTTGTCGCAGCCGCCGTTTACACTGTATCTCATAGAATGTCACCTCTCTGTTTCTGTTTACGATACTATATTCAGAAAGTCGAAAAATGACAATTCCGCAGAAAGCGCTCCGCAAAAACGGGTCAGGAGATCGGTTCAAAATCCGCGACGTCGTGTTTGCACAGCGGGCAGATGAAATCATCCGGGAGCTCGTCGCCCTCGTAGATGTATCCGCACACCTTGCACACAAAGCCCTTCTTGCCTTCGGTGGCGGGCTTCGGCTTCACGTAGTTCTGATAGTAGGTGTAGGTCATGGTCTCCACCTGGGAGATCACTCTCGCCTCGGTGATGCTGCAGATGAACATGCCGTGGGTATCCATATCAATGTACTGATCTACCTTCAGGGACATGAAGGAATTGATGTACTTGGGCAGGAAGGGAAGCCCGTTGTCGGAGTACAGGGGAGTGATGCCTGCGCCTGCAAACTTGTCCGCCGTGCGTCCGCTCTGGAATCCGAAGGTCTGAAACACCTCAAAGGGCGCTTCCTGCGACAGACAGTTCAGATTCATGATGCCGGTCTGCTTGATCACATGGTGCGAATAGTTGGCCTTGTTGATGGTCACGGCGATCCGGTTGGGCGTGTTGGTGACCTGGGAGACCGTGTTGACGATCAGTCCGTTGTCCTTGCGTCCATCGTTGGAGGTGACCACATAGAGTCCGTATCCGATGTTGAACAGGGCGCTCAGATCGTTCTTGTTTGCCGTCTCGCTGCGCTGCGCGATGTAGTCCTGGCACAGCTCGTCGGCCAGAGCGGTGAGCTCGGCGCGGCTTGCTTCGCTGAGAGCGGACTTGATATGGACCGTCGTCTTTGCATAGGTCAGGTGTTTGCTTCCGGCAAACATATTCTTCATGACCTTGGCGGCCAGAGGAGCCCAGGAGCCGTTCTCGATGAACGCGACCTTCCGGTTCTGGAAATTACGCTCGGTCAGATGTTCGATGAAATCGCGCATGAACGGGAAGACGCCTGCGTTGTAGGTGGTGGTGGCGAGCACCAGCTTGTTGTAGCGGAACGCGTCGGCCACGGCCTGCGCCATATCGCATCTGGCAAGATCGTGCACGATGACGTTCGGACATCCCTTCGCATGGAACTGCTCGGCCAGCGCCTCGACGGCCTGCTTCGTGTGGCCGTAGACGGAGGTGTAGGCGATCACGATGCCTTCGGACTCCGGCTGGTAGGAGGACCACAGATTGTAGAGGTTCAGATAGTGGCCGAGATTTTCCCTGAGCACCGGGCCGTGCAGCGGGCAGATCATCTGGATATCCAGAGAAGCGGCCTTTTTCAGCAGGTTCTGCACCTGAGCGCCGTATTTTCCGACGATGCCGATGAAATAGCGGCGGGACTCGTCGTCCCAGGGCTCGTCCGCGTCGAGAGCTCCGAATTTTCCGAAGCCGTCGGCGGAGAACAGCACCTTATCGCAGGTGTCGTAGGTCACGATGACCTCCGGCCAGTGCACCATGGGCGCTTCCACAAAAGCCAGCGTATGCTTTCCGAGGGTCAGCGTGTCGCCTTCTTTGACGACGATCCGGCGGTCCGCATAGTCCGTGCCGAAGAACTGTCCCATCATGGCGAACGCTTTTTCGCTGGAAACGATGGTGGTATCCTTGTAAACCTCCATGAAGCCTGCGATATTTGCAGAGTGATCCGGCTCCATATGCTGTATGATCAGATAATCCGGATGGCGGTCGCCCAGAAGCGATCCGATCTGATCCAGCCACTCGTGCTTGAAATGCGCGTCCACCGTATCCATGACGGCGATCTTCTCGTCAAGGATCACGTAGGAATTGTAGGAAATCCCGTTGGGAACCACATACTGTCCCTCGAACAGGTCTACCTGATGGTCGTTTACGCCAACGTATTTGATGTCAGTGGTAATTTCCATCTGTGTTGCTCCTTTCTCTTTGTGCGTTTTTTCCCGGTATCCCGCGTGGCGGGAACGTATTCGGGACATGCGTACATTATAGCATGTCCGGGCAAAATGAGAAAGATGTGAGAGAAAAAAATTGAAGGGCCGGAAAGCGGACGGACGTCCCGCGCGTTGACTTTTTTCCGGGTTTCCGTCATAATGAGGTTCGGAATAAAAACGGCGGGCAGCAGGAGGAGCAGAGGATGCGGAAGGAAAAGCTTTTGAAAAATATGGCCGATCAGGTGAAGGAAGCGCAGATCAAGCTTGGCTATGCGGCGGAGACGGTGCGGCTTTATTATCCGGTGGCGTCGCTGAACGGAATCATGGAGACGGACGCGGCGGACGGACAGGAGATGCTGGCGCTTCTGCGCCGGGAATTTGGCGGCGGAACGGATCTGGGAGAGCTGAAATTTGACTGCCACGGCGGCCGGATCGAAGTGAGCATCCCGCCGGAGGGCGCGCGCTGGGTACACGAACATGTGGAGACTCCGGCGTTTCTGGAGGAGCTGATCGACCTGTTCCGGACGAACCACGCGTGCACGCTGGAGGAGATCTGCGGCGTCTTTGAGCGGTGCGGCGGGTATGTGTGCGAGAAAATGCCGGAGGGAAGCGATTTTGACTACGCCATTCACCTGAAGGACCGCTCCGTGGACGAGTATTATTACTGCATTCATATGGAGATGGGACATACGATCTATCACCGCTTCTCGGAGCAGGATTACCGGGAGCTTTTATAAACGGCGGCCGGATCCGCGCTTTTCTGACATTGTATGAGTTGCAATTTCCGGGCTGGTAGGCTATAATAACGTAGATATGCCAGCGGGAGCTTTTGTTTGCCGCACGGCTGGGTTGTTGAAAAACAGGGAATAAGAAACGCTCATTCGGAGCAAGCTTTAGATAGAATGAATTCAATGTTCGAGGTGCGATTGTGGAACAGTATATTATAAAGGGCGGGATTCCGCTGAACGGCGAGGTGGAGATCGGAGGCGCGAAGAACGCGGCTCTGGCGATTCTGGCGGCTGCCAGTATGACCGACGAGACGGTCCATATTGACAATCTGCCGGATGTGAGAGATATCAATGCGCTGCTGGAGGCCATGGAGGAGATCGGCGCGCGGGTGAACCGGATCAGCCGTCACGCAGTGACGATCAACAGTTCCGGGGTAGACAACTGTATCGTAGAAAACGAAAGCATGAAAAAGATCAGGGCGTCCTATTACCTCTTGGGGGCGCTGCTTGGAAAATACAAAAGAGCGCAGGTGCCGCTGCCCGGCGGCTGCAATATCGGGAGCAGGCCCATCGACCAGCATCTGAAGGGCTTTAAAGCCATGGGCGCGGTGACCCGGATCGAGCACGGGTTTATCATCGCCGAGGCGGAGCAGCTTCACGGAGCGCATATTTTCCTCGATATGGTCAGCGTGGGGGCCACCATCAACATTATGATGGCGGCGGCCATGGCGGACGGCAGCACGATCATCGAAAACGCGGCCAAGGAGCCCCATGTGGTGGACGTGGCCAACTTCCTGAACAGTATGGGAGCCAGCATCAAGGGAGCGGGTACCGACGTGATCCGCATCCGCGGCGTGCAGTCGCTCCACAAGACGGAATATTCCATCATCCCGGATCAGATCGAGGCGGGGACGTTCATGTTCGCCGCGGCTGCGACCGGCGGGAACGTGGTGCTGCGCAACGTGATCCCGAAGCATCTGGAGGCCACCAGCGCAAAGATCAACGAGCTGGGCTGCCAGATCTGCGAGTACGACGACGCCCTGCGGGTGATCGCGCCCAAAAGGCTTCAGGGAACGCACGTCAAGACCATGCCCTACCCCGGTTTCCCGACGGATATGCAGCCGCAGATCTCCGTGACGCTGGCGCTGGCGGAGGGAACGAGCATCGTGACCGAGAGTATCTTTGAAAACCGTTTCCGCTATGTGGATGAGCTGGCGCGTCTGGGCGCGTCTGTCAAGGTGGAGGGAAACGTGGCCGTCATCAGCGGCGTGGAGAAATTCACGGGAGCCCGCGTGAGCGCGCCGGATCTCCGGGCCGGAGCGGCGCTGGTGATCGCCGGACTGGCCGCCGAGGGCATCACGATCGTGGACGATATTTATTACATCGAGCGGGGATATGAGAATCTGGATCAGAAGCTTCGCAGGCTGGGCGCGCAGATCGCAAAGGTCGCCAGCGAGAAGGAGATCCAGAAGTTCCGGCTGAAGGTCGGATGAACAGCTCCATATTGAGCCTGTGAATCATTCATAACAATAAGATAAAAAAGCGTCCTGTCCGCCGGAGTTTTCCGGGGACAGGACGCTTTTTGCGCGATATGCCGTGCAGGCGGCTGCCGTGCCTGCACGGGCAGCCATTTGCAGGGCGGCGGACAGCGAACAGCGTTGCTGTGCGCTCGGTCACGCTCCGATCTTGTGACGGTCCGCGTAGCCGGTCAGGATCAGAGTCAGCGCTCCGTCCCCGGTCACGTTGCAGGCGGTCCCGAAGCTGTCCTGAAGGGCGAAGATCGTCAGCATCAGAGCGGTTCCGGTGTCGTTGAACAGCAGGATGCCGGTGATCAGGCCGAGGGAAGCCATGACCGTGCCGCCCGGCACGCCCGGAGCGCCGATGGCGAAGACGCCCAGCAGCAGGCAGAACAGGATCATCGTTCCGAGCTGCGGCAGGGTTCCGTCCAGGATCTGGGACACGGTCATGACGAAGAACACCTCCGTCAGCACCGATCCGCACAGATGGACGTTGGCGAAGAGCGGGATCCCGAAGTCTACCATATCCTTGCGGAGCACCGTGGATTTACGGGCGCAGCGCAGCGCCACAGCCAGCGTCGCGGCGGAGGACATGGTGCCGACGGCCGTGATGTAGGCCGGGCCGTAGTGGCGCACCACGTCAAGCGGATTTTTTCTGGAGTAGATCCCGGCCAGAATGTACAGCAGCGCCATCCAGATGTAATGTCCGGCCATGACGATGACGATGACCTTCAAAAAGACCGGAAGCTGTCTTGTGATCGTGCCCTCGTAGGACAGCCCGCAGAAGGTGCAGGCGATGAAGAACGGAAGCACCGGAATGATCACCTTGGTCACGACGCTGAGGACGATCTGCTGAAACTCCTCGAGAAGCTCCGAGGTGCGGGAGGAGCCGGTCCATGTGACGGCCAGCCCGACCAGAATGGAGAAGACCAGCGCGCTCATCACGCTCATGATCTGCGGGATCTCCAGCTCGAACACCACCTCGGGAAGGGCGCGCAGCCCCTCGGCGGAAGAGACGATGGACAGATGCGGAATGATCGAGTAGCCCGCGAACATGCTGAAAAACGCGGCTCCGATGGAGGACACGTAGGCCAGCACGAGAGCCACCGCCAGCATCCGGGACGCATTTTTTCCGAGCCGGGTGATGGAAGGCGCGATAAAGCCGATGACGATGAGCGGCACGCAGAAGTTGATCAGCTCGCCCAGCAGCTGTTTGACCGTGACGACGACGTTCATAAACGCCTCGTTGGCGACCAGACCGGCGACGATGCCGACGACCACTCCCGCCAACAGCTTGAAAGGCAGACTTTGTACGATTTTTTTCATGTGAGTATCCCCTTATAAATGTTTTTCTATTAGTATAGATGATTTTGAAAAATAAGACAATGGAGTAACGAAAAAAACAGGCGGAGGGATTGAAACAGGGCGGGAAATCCTTTAAAATGGACGTGACAGGCGAACAGAAAACAAAGCATCGGAGGGCTTGCGCATATGAATCGGTATGACGGCGTATTACAGTTTTGCGGGACATGGAGGACCTATCAGCAGCGCGTCCTTGACCGGGCGGAAACATATCTCGCGGACAGGAAGCTGCACATCGTGGCCGCGCCGGGATCGGGGAAGACCACGCTCGGGATCGAGCTGATCAGAAGACAGGGAGAGCCCTGTCTTATACTGACGCCGAGCATCACGATCCGCGAGCAGTGGATCTCCCGCATGGAGCACGGATTTCTCATGGAGGGAAACGACCCGGCGGACTGGTTCTCCAACGATCTGAAGGAGAGCAGACCCATCACCGCCGTCACCTATCAGGCGCTCCACAGCTGTATGAAGCGTCAGAAGGGGACGTTGTCCGGGGAGGACGGAGAGGGAGAGTCGGAAACCGTGGATTACAGCGATTTTGACGTGCGGGAATTTATCGCCGGAAGCGGCGTCAGGACCGTGTGTCTCGACGAGGCGCATCATCTGCGGAGCGAGTGGTGGAAGGCGCTGGAGGAGTTTCTCGGACAGATCCCGGAGCTTACGCTGATCTCGCTGACCGCCACGCCGCCCTACGACAGCACGCCCGCCCAGTGGAAGCGCTACATCGACCTGTGCGGACCCATCGACGAGGAGATCTTCACGCCGGAGCTGGTGCGGGAGGGGAGTCTGTGCCCGCATCAGGACTATGTCTATCTGAACTGGCCGACGAAGGAGGAGGAGAAGGCGGCGCGGGATTTTTCGGGGCAGGCGCAGGAGATCTTCCGGGAGCTTAGGTCGGACAAGGTCTTCGTCCGGATGGTGGCCTCCCACCGTGGGATCCTGTCGCCCATGGAATACGGCGAAAAATTTCTCGATCACCCGAAATATTTTTCGTCGATCCTCATTTTCCTGCATGAAAATCAGGTGCCTTTCTCCCCGTACCTCAAGGAGCTCACAGGAACGAAGGGAAGATTTCCGGGACTTTCTCCCGCATGGATGGAGGCGCTGCTGCAGGGATTTCTGTACGACGACGCGGACGCTTACCCCAGCGACGCGGCGTACCGGGAGCAGCTGACCGCGCGTCTGAAAGCGGCGGGCTGCATCCGGAGAAACAAGGTGCAGCTGGAGAAAAATGAGGAGATCGGCAGGCTTCTCACCGCCAGCAGAGGAAAGCTGAACAGCATCGTCGAGATCGTCCGCGCGGAATACGGGAGCATGGGGGAGCGGCTCCGGCTTCTGGTGCTCTGCGATTTCATCAAAAAAGAGATGCTGAGCGCCGTGGGGGATCCGGAAAAGCCGGTCCACGAGATCGGCGCCGTCCCGATCTTTGAGAATCTGCGGCGAAAAGAGATCGGCGGTCTGCGGCTCGGCGTCCTGAGCGGGAGCGTGGTGATCCTTCCGTCGGACACGGAGCAGGAGCTTCGGGCGCTCGCGCTTTCCGCCGGATGCGAATGCAGTATGACGCCGCTTGGAGATACCGGATACAGCAGGGTCTCCGTCCGGGGGAGCGGCCACCGCATCGTGGCCATGATCACGGAGCTGTTTTCCCGCGGCGGTATCCATGTGCTGATCGGAACCAAATCGCTGCTCGGGGAGGGTTGGGATTCGCCCTGTATCAATTCGCTGATCCTCGCCACCTACGTCGGCTCGTTCATGCTGAGCAACCAGATGCGGGGAAGGGCGATCCGCGTGTGGGAGGGCGATCTGGAAAAGACGGGCAACATCTGGCATCTGGCCTGTATCCTCCCGCAGAAATACGGGGAGGAGTGGGGGCTGGCCGGCGACTATGAGACGCTGGAGCGCAGATTCCGGGCGTTTCTAGGCGTCTCCTGCACGGAGGACGTGATCGAGAGCGGCATCGGGAGACTGGGTCTTGGCGAGAATCTGGACTCCAAAAGCGGCGTCAGACAATGCAATGAGAAAACGCTCCGACGCGCCGTAGACCGCAAGGGCCTGCGAAGGTCGTGGGAGAGGTCTTTGAAGGTGATCCATGAGGAGATGAGCGTGGAGGAGACGGTGGAAATGGACGAGGAGCTCGCAGCTCCCGGCTATCTGTTCTTCAACGCGGTTGTCTGCGAGATCGTGTCCGCGCTGTGTCTTATCTTTTCTCTCGGTTTCCGCATGTCGCTGCGCGCGGCGCTGCAGTGGGAATCTGCGGCGGCGCTGATCGCGGGACTGTTCATGCTTGCCGCCTGCGTCGGCGTGGTAAAATACGGCGTTCGCATTTTTGGCCTGTGTACGCCGCAGAAACGGATGCGGCAGGCGGCCGACGGGATCCTAGGCGCGCTGATCCGGACGGGTCAGGTGGAGGAGCCTCTCCACTGCCGCGCCGTGGTGGAGCAGTCCGGGACGCTGGCGTTCTCGTATCTGAAGGGCGGCAGCACGAGGGACAAGACGTTGTTTGCGAAGTGCGCGGCGGAGTTCTGGGGGCCCATCGACAATCCGAGGTACGTTCTGGCGCTCCGCGGGGGAAGGCGACGGACCGGTGAATTTTACGCGGTGCCGGAGGCGCTCGGAAGGAAAAAGGAGGACGCCGCCGTGTTCGCCGGATGCATGAAGCGCTTCCTCGGCCCGTACGAGGCGGTCTACACGAGGACGCCGGAGGGCCGGCGGCTGCTTCTCAAGGCGAGGACGCGCTCCTTCGTCAACAAGAACTACAGGCGGCTGACGGACAAAAAGCGCGTGAAGAGCGAGTTTGAGTAGAGCGTCCCGCATACGGAGGAGAGAAGTACGATGGAAAATGGGAAGATAAAACGGTGTTCGTGGGCGACGACGGACTTATATAAGGAATACCATGATAAGGAATGGGGAAATCCCGTTCATGACGACGACAGATTATTTGAAATGCTCATACTGGAGGGAATGCAGGCGGGGCTGTCGTGGCTGACAGTCTTAAACAAAAGAGAAGCGTTCCGGGAAGCCTTCGATCAGTTCGACTGCAGAAAGGTGGCGCTCTACGACGAAGCGAAGATCGGGGAGCTGATGAAAAACGAAAAGATCATCCGCAACAGACGGAAGATCCGGGCGGCAGTGACGAACGCACAGCAGTTTCTCAGGATACAGGAAGAATACGGAAGCTTCGACGCCTTCCTGTGGGCCTATGTCGGCGGCGAGCCCATCGCGAACCATTTTCGCTCCGAGGACGAGATCCCCGCGAAGACGCCTCTTTCGGACAGGATCAGCAGGGATCTGAAAAAACGCGGCTTTCAGTTTGTGGGCAGCACGATCCTGTATGCCTATATGCAGGCCGTGGGAATGGTGAACGATCATGTGAAGGGGTGTCATTTGTATCGGGACTGACTTTGCGGCCGCGAAGGCTCAGTCTGAAAAGGAGGAATGATGGGATGGGATTTTGGATCTATATGCTGGTTATGAATTTGCTGATCCCGGTTACGATGATCGGGTTTGGAAAATATTTCATCAAAAAGGCCCCCAAAGAAATCAATGGGGTTTTCGGATACAGAACTCCGATGTCCATGAAAAACAGGGAGACGTGGGAGTTCGCACATCAATATATCGGCAGAATATGGTGTGTCGGCGGGATGATCCTGCTGCCGTTCACCGTGATCGCGATGCTTCCGGCAGTGGGAAAAAGCGTCGACTGCATAGGCCATACAGGGGGAGCTGTCCTCCTTGTCCAGATGATTCTGATCGTGGGCTCCATTTTCCCGACAGAAATGGCGCTGAGAAGGAAGTTTGACAAAACCGGGAAAAGACGGTGACAGGAGAGGCGATACAGGACAGGCGGCGCACGTTGGGTGCGCCGCCTGCGTCAGGAACGGTTACTGTAAATAGGCTTTCAGTGTCTCCGCTTTGTCGGTCTTCTCCCACGGGAGATCCAGATCGGTGCGTCCGAAGTGGCCGTAGGCCGCAGTCTGTTTGTAGATCGGACGGCGCAGGTCCAGCATTTTGATAATGCCTGCGGGGCGCAGATCAAAGTTCTCGCGGATGATCTCCACCAGCTTCTGGTCGGAGAGCTTTCCGGTGCCGTAGGTGTCCACGCGGACGGAGGTGGGTTTCGCTACGCCGATAGCGTAGGAAAGCTGGATCTCGCACTTCTCAGCCAGTCCGGCGGCTACGATATTCTTCGCCGCGTAGCGGGCCGCATAGGCCGCGGAGCGGTCCACCTTTGTGCAGTCCTTTCCGGAGAAGGCCCCGCCGCCGTGGCGGGCGTATCCGCCGTAGGTGTCCACGATGATCTTGCGTCCGGTCAGTCCGCTGTCGCCGTGGGGGCCGCCGATGACAAAGCGTCCGGTGGGATTGATGAAGAATTTCGTCTCCGCGTCCACCATATGGGCGGGAAGGACCGGATCGAAGACGTATTTTTTGATATCCTGATGGATCTGCTCCTGAGTGACCTCTTCGCCGTGCTGGGTGGAGAGGACGACCGCGTCGAGGCGGATGGGCTTGCCGTTCTCGTCATACTCCACGGTGACCTGCGTCTTTCCGTCGGGACGGAGGTAGGGCAGGGTGCCGTCCTTGCGGACCTCGGTCAGGCGACGGGCCAGCTTGTGGGCCAGCGAGATGGCGTAGGGCATCAGCTCCGGCGTCTCGTTGGAGGCGTAGCCGAACATCATTCCCTGATCGCCTGCGCCGATGGCTTCGATCTCGCTGTCGTCCATGGTGTGCTCTTTCGCCTCGAGAGCCTTGTCCACGCCCATGGCGATGTCGGAGGACTGCTCGTCGATGGCGGTGATGACGGCGCAGTTGTCTGCGTCAAAGCCGTATTTTCCGCGGGTGTACCCGATCTCGCGGATCGTGTCGCGCACGATCTTCTGGATGTCCACGTAGGCCTTCGTGGTGATCTCGCCCATGACGAGGACGAGGCCGGTGGTGGTGCTGGTCTCGCAGGCTACGCGGCTCATGGGATCCTGTTCCATGAGGGCGTCAAGGATGGCGTCGGAGATCTGGTCGCAGATTTTGTCCGGATGGCCTTCGGTTACGGATTCGGAAGTGAAAAGTAATTTTTCCATTGGGTGTTGTCTCCTTTCAAGGTGTGTGGGGGCGTGCGGCTGCAGGGCAGCGCACGCGGGGTGAGCGGCCGGATGGGGCCGGG
>JAUNHB010000073.1 GCA_030524125.1 Eubacteriales bacterium
CCTCTTACATGCAAGCATGACGAGCCTGTCCGCAGAGCCATATCGGCTGTGAATCAAAAATCCAATAGGCCATATTGACAGCGGCGGCCTGGACGTGCTATTATTCTAAATAGTGAGTAAAACAGAGTATGTTTTGCAAGCGGCATTATTGATTGAGTTAAAAGCTCAAATTTTATAAGTTGATTACTTTATAATCGGCGCAGTTTGCGCATCATCTTGTGAAACGGTCAATAAGGGCAGCAACCGCCTTGCTGTGCATACTCTTGGTAAATAAGAGCAGATACTGGATGCTTATATCATGGACGAAACAGGCGGCTTATCCGTCTGTTTTTGTTTTGCGCGATGCTCCCTTGTGAGCGGGCCGCGGCCGCGGGAAAGAGAGTTTCGTCTTAGCTGGGGGAAGAGGATACATGAATTTGAATGAACAAAAGTCGGCGCCGATCTACGAGGCGCTGGAGAGATTCCGCAGGAGAAGGGTCGTGCCCTTCGACGTGCCGGGACATAAGAGAGGACGCGGCAACCCGGAGCTGGTGGAGCTCCTCGGGGAGAAGTGCGTGGGGCTGGATGTGAACTCTATGAAGCCGCTGGACAATCTGGGACATCCGGTGTCCGTGATCCGCAGGGCGGAGGAGCTGACGGCGGAGGCCTTCGGGGCGGCCCACGCATTTTTGATGGTGGGCGGGACCACCAGCTCGGTCCAGTCCATGATCCTGGCGGTCTGCAAGGCGGGAGATAAGATCATCCTGCCGCGGAACATCCATAAAAGCGTCATCAACGCGCTCGTCCTGTGCGGGGCCGTGCCAGTCTATGTGGAGGCGAAGGTCAACTCCCGCATCGGCATCGCGCTCGGCGTGGAGACGGAGGAGATGCGCCGGGTCATGGACGCCAATCCGGACGCGGTGGCGGTATTTCTCAACAATCCGACCTACTACGGCATCTGCTCCAATATGAAAAAGATCGTGGAGATGGCCCACGAGCGCGGCATGAAGGTGCTGGCCGACGAGGCCCACGGGACGCACCTGTATTTTGGAGAGAACCTGCCCATGTCGGGGATCGCGGCGGGAGCCGACATGGCCGCCGTATCCATGCACAAGTCCGGCGGGAGCCTGACCCAGAGCTCGATCCTTCTGTGCGGGCCGTCCATGGACGCCGAGTATGTGCGCCAGATCATCAATCTGACCCAGACGACCAGCGCGTCCTACCTGCTGCTGTCGAGCCTTGATATTTCCAGACGGAATCTGGCGCTCAGGGGAAAGGAATCCTTCGCCAAGGTGGTGCGCATGGCCGAGTACGCCAGAGGCGAGATCAACGCCATCGGCGGCTACTATGCCTATGGGCGGGATCTGATCGACGGGGACAGCGTCTACGACTACGACGTGACGAAGCTGTCGGTCTACACGCAGGGCGTGGGGCTGACCGGCATCGAGGTGTACGATCTTCTGCGGGACGAGTATGACATCCAGATCGAGTTCGGGGACATCGGAAACATCCTGGCTTACATCTCCATCGGAGACCGGATCCAGGACATCGAGCGTCTGGTGGGCGCGCTGGAGGACATCAAGCGTCTCTACGAGGGCGATCCCAACGATCTGTACTGCGGCGATTTCATCCAGCCGGAGGTGGTCTGCGGCCCCCAGAAAGCGTTTTACGCGGACAAAAAGCAGGTGCTTCTGACGGAGAGCGCCGGGGCGGTGTGCGCCGAGCTCGTCATGTGCTATCCGCCGGGCATCCCGATCCTGACGCCCGGGGAGCGGATCACGGAGGAGATCATCGAGTACATCCTGTACGCCAGGGAGAAGGGCTGCTCCCTGCAGGGTACGATGGACCCGACGGTGGAGAAGATCAACGTGATCGCGGGGCAGCCGCTTATTTCGTAACCATTCAGCCATGCATCCCGAAAGCCCGCATGGCTGAATCGTTCCGCATAGTTTACACGAAGGAGGGACAGGCATGGATATCTGGTTTTCCCAGCTGGACACGGACAACGTCAAGACCAGCGTCCGGGTGGACAAGCAGCTGTTCAGCGCGCAGAGCGAGTATCAGCGCATCGATGTGTTCCAGTCTCAGGAATTTGGAAAAATGATCGTACTGGACGGAGAGATCATCTTCTCCGAGGCCGACGAATTTATTTATAATGAAATGGTGGTGCATGTGCCCATGGCCGTGCACCCGCAGGTAAAAAAGGTGCTGATCATCGGAGGAGGGGACGGCGGCGTGGCCCGCGCCTGCATCGAGTATCCGGAGATCGAGTCCATCGACGTGGTGGAGCCGGATGAGATGTTTATTCAGGTGAGCCGGGAATTTTTCCCGGAGACGGCCAGAGGCTTCGACGACCCGCGGGTGAAGATCACCAACGTGGACGGGCTTCGGTTCCTGCGCAGATGCAGGGCCGAGTACGACCTGATCATCAACGATTCCACGGATCCCTTCGGACACACGGAGGGGCTGTTCACGAAGGAATTTTACGGGAGCTGCTACCGGGCGCTGAAGGACGACGGCATCATGGTCTATCAGCACGGAAGCCCGTTTTACGACGAGGACGAGATGGCGTTCCGGGCCATGCACCGGAAGGTGTACCGCAGCTTCCCCATCAGCCGGGTCTATCAGGCGAGCATTCCCACCTGTCCGGCGGGCTGCTGGATGTTCGGCTTCGCGTCGAAGAAATACCACCCGCTGACGGATTTTGACGCGGCCCGGTGGAACGCGAGAGGCATCAAGACATGGTACTATACGACAAATCTCCACATGGGCGCGTTCATGCTGCCCCGGTATGTGGAGGATCTTTTGGAAGAGGAGGAAGATAAGGTATGAGCAGACTGATGATCATCGGGTGCGGGGGAGTGGCCTCCGTGGCGATCCACAAATGCTGTCAGAACAGCGAGGTGTTCGACGAGATCATGATCGCCAGCCGCACGGTGTCCAGGTGCGACGCGCTGAAGGAGAAGCTGGCCCCGACGACGCGGACGCAGATCACGACGGCGCAGGTGGACGCGGACAACGTGGAGGAGCTGACGGCGCTGATCCGGTCGTACCGGCCGGACGCGGTGCTCAATGTAGCGCTGCCCTATCAGGATCTGACTATCATGGACGCCTGCCTCGCCGCGGGAGTGCACTACATCGACACGGCCAACTATGAGGCCGAGGACACGGACGATCCGGCGTGGCGCGCGGTCTACGAGGAGAGATGCAGACGCCTCGGCTTCACGGCGTATTTTGACTATTCGTGGCAGTGGGCCTATCAGGAGCGCTACGAAAAAGCGGGGCTGACCGCCCTTCTGGGAACAGGCTTCGATCCGGGCGTCACGAGCGTCTTTGCGGCCTACGCCAAAAAGCACTATTTTGACGAGATCCACACCATCGACATCCTGGACTGCAACGGCGGCGACCACGGCTATCCCTTCGCCACCAACTTCAACCCGGAGATCAATTTAAGAGAGGTGTCGGCTCCGGGCTCCTACTGGGAGGACGGGCGCTGGGTGGAGATCCCGGCCATGAGCATCAAGAGAGAGTACGATTTCGAGGGCGTGGGAGAGAAGGATATGTATCTGCTGCACCACGAGGAGATCGAGGCGCTGGCGAAAAACATGCCGGAGGTGAAGCGGATCCGCTTCTTTATGACTTTCGGGCAGAGCTATCTGACCCATATGAAGTGTCTGGAAAATGTGGGAATGCTCTCCACTACGCCGGTGGAGTTCAACGGACAGCAGATCGTGCCGATCCAGTTTCTGAAGGAGCTTCTGCCGGATCCGGCGTCCCTTGGGCCCAGAACGGTCGGAAAGACCAACATCGGCTGTATCTTCACGGGCGTCAAAGACGGAAAAGAACGCTCGATCTATATTTACAATATCTGCGACCACCAGGAGTGCTACCGCGAGGTGGGCTCCCAGGCCATCTCCTACACCACGGGCGTCCCGGCCATGATCGGAGCCATGCTGGTGGTGAATGGACAGTGGAAAAAGCCCGGCGTCTACACGACCGACGAGTTCGATCCCGATCCGTACATGGAGGCGCTGAATCGCTGGGGCCTGCCGTGGAAGGTGGAGGAAAACCCGAAGCTGGTGCCGTAAAGGCGCCGGCAGACCATACAGGAAAGAGGCTGCTCTATGAGACTTCACGAGGTGCCGACTCCGGCCTATGTGCTGGACGAGGCGAGACTGATCCGGAATCTTGAGATCCTAAAGCGCGTGCAGGAGGAGGCGGGATGCAGGATCCTGCTGGCCCAGAAGGCGTTCTCCATGTTCTGCGAGTATCCGCTGATCGGGAGCTATCTGGCGGGGACCACCGCCAGCGGTCTGTACGAAGCGCGGCTTGGGAGAGAGGAGATGGGGAAGGAGACGCACGTGTTCGCCCCGGCCTATAAAGAGAGCGAGATCGATGAAATCGCGGATATCTGCGATCATGTGATCTTCAATTCCTTCTCCCAGCTGGCGAAATATAAGGCGCGCTGCGCCGGGCGGGCCAGCGTCGGGCTTCGGATCAATCCGGAGTGCTCCACGCAGGAAGATCACGCCATCTACGACCCGTGCGCCCCCGGCTCCCGGCTGGGCGTGACCCTTGAAAATTTTGAGGAGGGGCTTCGCCGCGCGCCGGACCTTCTGGACGGGGTGGACGGGCTTCACTTTCACACGCTCTGCGAGCAGAACTCCGACGATCTGGAGCGGACGCTTCAGGCGGTGGAGGAAAAGTTCGGGCCGTATCTGCGGCGGATGAAATGGCTGAACATGGGCGGAGGCCATCACATCACCCGGGAGGACTACGACGTGGAGCGGCTGATCCGCTGCGTCCGCCATATGAAGGAGACGTACGGGCTTGAGATCTATCTGGAGCCCGGGGAGGCCGTCGCGCTGAACGCGGGGTATCTGGCCTGCGAGGTCATGGATGTGGTGGAGAACGGGATCACTGTGCTGATTTTAGACGCCTCGGCGGCCTGCCACATGCCGGACGTGCTGGAGATGCCCTACCGGCCGCCTCTCAGGGACAGCGGAAAGCCCGGCGAGAAGGCGCACACCTACCGTCTCTCGTCCTGCACCTGTCTGGCGGGAGACGTGATCGGCGATTATTCCTTCGACCGGGAGCTGAGGCCGGGAGGCCGGCTTTATTTTGAGGATATGGCCATTTACTCCATGGTAAAGAACAACACCTTCAACGGCGTCGGACTTCCGGCCATCTATGTCATGGACGGGGACGGCGAATGCCGTCTGGTCAAAGCCTTCGGATATGAGGATTTCAAGGGCAGGCTGTCCTGAGGTCCGGTACGCCCGGCGGCTGAGGATACGCCGCGCAGGAGGCGGCAGATCTGCCGCGGAGAGAGGGCCGGACGACGCGCCCCGGCGGCCGCAAAGCTGCCGGGCAGGGCGGACGATGCGCCCGGCGGCTCCGGACAGCTGCGGAAAGGAAACGTATGGCACACATTGAAAGAAATACAGAGATAAAAACGCCGTCTTCGGACGGCTTTTATATGCCGGGGGAGTATGAGCCCCACGCGGGCTGCGTCATGATCTGGCCGGTGCGGCCCGGCTCGTGGCCCCACGGCGGGGGCGAGGCGCAGGAGGCGTTCGCACAGATCGCCCGCGCCATCGCCGACAGCGAGCGGGTGTGGATGCTGGCGTCTCCGAAGGACGCGGACGCCGTGCGGGCCCGGTTCGCCGGGGACGGCCGCATTCAGGTGCTGGAGATCGGGACGGACGACGCGTGGGCCAGAGACGTGGGCCCCACCTGCGTCGTGGACGGCCGCGGGCATGTCCGGGGTGTCGACTGGAGATTCAACGCGTGGGGCGGAGAGTACGACGGCCTGTACGCGCACTGGGAGCAGGACGATCTGGCCGCCGGGCGCATCTGCCGGGCGCTCTCCATGGACTGCTACGACGCCCATCCGTTCGTGCTGGAGGGCGGATCCATCCATGCGGACGGGGAGGGCACGGTGCTCGTCACCGAGGCGTGCCTGCTGAGCCGGGGCCGCAACCCGGAGCTTACGAAGGAGCAGATTGAGGAGAAGCTGAAGACCTATCTGGGCGCGGAGAAGATCCTGTGGATCCCGCGGGGGATTTTTCAGGACGAAACCAACGAGCATGTGGATAACGTCTGCGCGTTCGTCCGCCCCGGAGAGGTAGTGCTGGCGTGGACCGACGACAGGGACGATCCTCAGTACGCGCTGAGCGAGGCGTCCCTCCGGGCGCTGGAGTCCCAGACCGACGCCAGAGGCAGGAGACTTACGATCCATAAGCTTCCTGTCCCGCAAAATCCGGTGTGCATCACGGAGGAGGAGCTGGCAGGCTTTGCCTTCGAGGAGGGAGAGGACATGCGGGAAGCCGGGGAGCGTCTGGCGGCCAGCTATGTGAACTTTTACATTTCCAACGGAGGCGTGCTGGTGCCCCAGTTCGGGGATCCGAACGACGGGAAAGCCGTGGAGATCTTAGGAGCGCTGTTTCCGGACAGGAAGATCTGGCCGATCCCGGCCAGAGCCATCATCGTGGGCGGCGGAAATATCCACTGCATCACCCAGCAGATCCCGGCGGGAACAGGAAAAACGCCCGCAGAGGCAGGAGGAGAGCTATGAGAAATGTGACGATCGGCGCGGTGCAGATGCGCTGCACGCCCAGCGTGGAGGAAAATATCGAGAAGGCCGCAGCGCTGGCCCGGCAGGCGGCGGAACGGGGAGCCAACGTGATCCTGCTGCCGGAGCTCTTTGAGCGGCCTTATTTTTGTCAGGAGCGCAGGTATGAATATTATGCCTACGCAAGACCCGCCATGGAGAACGACGCGGTGCGCCGGTTCCGGCAGGAGGCGAAGAAGCTGGGGGCTGTGATCCCGGTGAGCTTCTATGAGCGGGATGAGAACCGCCTGTTCAACAGCGAGGCGGTCATCGACGCGGACGGAGAACTTCTTGGGATCTACCGGAAGACTCACATCCCCGACGATCACTATTATCAGGAAAAATTTTATTTCACGCCGGGAGACACGGGCTTCCGGGTGTGGGACACCCGGTTTGGCCGGATAGGCGTCGGCATCTGCTGGGATCAGTGGTTCCCGGAGACGGCCCGCTGCATGGCGGTGCAGGGGGCGGAGATGCTGCTCTATCCCACGGCCATCGGGAGCGAGCCGATCCTCCAGTGCGACAGCATGCCCCACTGGAGAAGATGCATGCAGGGCCACGCGGCCTGCAATATCATGCCGGTGGCGGCGGCCAACCGGATCGGGCTGGAAGAGGTGCAGCCCTGCCCGGAGAACGGCGGTCAGCAGTCGGCGCTGCAGTTTTACGGCTCGTCTTTCATCGCGGACGAGACCGGAGAGCTGAGAGCGTCTGCGGGACGGGACGAGGAGACGGTGCTGACGGCCTCCTTTGACCTGGACGAGATCGCGCAGGCGCGGCTGGAATGGGGACTCTACCGGGACCGCAGGCCCGGATGCTACCGGATGATCGCACAGCGCTAGAGGCAGGCGCAGAGGAGGAGACGGAAAATGAAGACGGGACTGGTGCTGGAGGGCGGCGCCATGCGGGGCATCTACACGGCGGGCGCGCTGGACGCCCTGATGGATGAGAAGATCGCCGTGGACGGTGTGATCGGCGTGTCGGCGGGTGCGATCCACGGCTGTTCGTATGTGTCGGGACAGCGAGGGCGGAGCATCCGCTATTACCTGAACTACATGGGCGATCCGAGGTTTATGAGCTTCCGGTCGCTTTTGAAGACCGGCAATCTGGTGGAGACGGAGTTTTGCTACCACGAGATCCCAGACCGGCTGGATCCGTTTGACCGGGAGGCCTTCGCGGCCTCGGCGACGGATTTTTATGTGACCTGTACCAATGTGGAGACCGGAGCGCCGGAGTATATTCTCATGGAGACGATGGACGAGATCGATCTTCTGCGGGCTTCCGCATCCATGCCGCTCGTCTCCCGGATCGTGGAGGCGGGCGGCAAAAAGCTTCTGGACGGAGGCGTGGCGGACAGCGTGCCGCTGGAGGCGTTTAGGCGGATGGGCTACGACCGGGATCTGGTGATCCTCACGCGGCCGGCGGGCTACCGGAAGAAGCCTTCCTCCATGCTGCCCGCCCGGATCGCCTACCGCGCGTATCCGGAGTTCGTGAAGGCCATGGAGGAGAGATATCTTCACTATAACCGGACGATGGAGGAGATCGAGCGCATGGAGGCGGCCGGGGAGATCGCGGTCGTGCGGCCCAGCCGGGACCCGGACATCGGGCGGATGGAGAAGCGCCCGGAGAAGGTCATGGACGTCTATCGGCTCGGGTATGGGGACGCCATGGAGAGCATGGAGAAGGTCCGGCGGTTCTTTGCGGATGGTGCGGCTGAAGCGTAACGATTCGCAGCCCATGCGCCCTCGTCGCCTCTGCGAGGACGTTCAGCCCGCGCCATTCGAGGAGCCGCGCTGACGCGCTCCCCGCCGCTGCGCGGCTATCTTTGCTCATAAGCTGGCGCTCCCTCAGCCGAAAACAGCAGACCAAAATTCGTGCGAGCACGATTTTGTTCCGCTGTTCCCGGCTGGCTTGTAATGATTCGCAGCCTATGCGCCCTCGTCGCCTCTGCGAGGACGTTCAGCCCGCGCCATTCGCAAAGCCGCGCTGACGCGCTCCCCGCCGCTGCGCGGCTATCTTTGCTCATAAGCTGGCGCTCCCTCAGCCGAAAACAGCAGACCAAAATTCGTGCGAGCACGATTTTGTTCCACTGTTTCCGGCTGGCTGAACTGTAACATTAAGAAAAATTAAGAAATTTTTCATTTACTTTTCACAACCATCGTTTAAAATGGATTCATAAAATAATTGTACGATTGCAGATATTGATATTTACAGAGGAGTATTTATGAAAGAGAAGATGTATCGTTTCATGCAGGGAAGATACGGAGGGGACGATCTGTATCGGTTTTTATTTGCGGTCGCGCTGGTCTGTATGGTGCTCAACTGGTTTGTGAAAAGCAGTCTGCTAAGCTTTCTGGTGCTTTTGCTCCTGTGCTTCGCGACCTACCGGGTGTTTTCGAGAAATCACAGCGCCCGTTACGCGGAGAACCAGAAGTATCTAAGAGCCACGGCCAAGATCCGCTTCTGGCTGGAGCGGCAGAAAAAGCTGGCGCAGGAGAGAAAGTATCATCATATCTACACCTGCCCCAAGTGCAGGCAGAAGATCCGCATTCCCAAGGGAAAAGGAAAGATCATGGTCCGTTGTCCCAAGTGCCGGCATGAGTTCCAGAAGAGGAGCTAGGCCATGTTCGGTTACATCGTCGTACATAAGCCGGAGCTCAAGGTGCGGGAATACGAGCAGTACCGGGCCAGCTACTGCGGCCTGTGCCGGAGCCTGAAGAAGAGGCACGGATGGGCGGGGCAGCTGACGTTGAGCTTTGACATGACCTTTCTGGCGCTTCTGCTGACCGGGCTGTACGAGCCGGAGACGCTCACGGGAAGCCGGCGCTGCATCGCTCATCCGGTGCACCCTCATCACTACCGCCAGAATGAATACTTTGATTACGCGGCGGATATGAACGTGCTGCTGACCTACTACAAATGCATGGACGACTGGAAAGACGACAGAAAGTGGAGCGCCCGGGCGTTTGCGGCGATCCTGAAGCCGGGGCTTCGGAGAGTGCGTAAGGAGTACGGACGGAAGGCGGAGACGACGCGCAGGCTTCTGGAAACGCTGGGAGAGCTGGAGCAGGAAAAAAGCCGCGACATCGACCGGACCGCCGGCTGCTTCGGCGAGATCATGGCGGAGCTGTTCGTGTACCGTGAGGACGAGTGGAAAGAGCCTCTCTGGCGCATGGGATTTTATTTTGGAAAATTTATTTACCTGATGGACGCCTATGAGGACATCGAGGAGGATCTGAAGCGCGGGCGGTACAATCCGTTGGCCGGGCTTTATGAAAAGGAATCCTTTGAGGAGGAGTGCCAGCAGATCCTGAAAATGATGATGTCGGAGACGTCCAGAGTGTTTGAGCGGCTTCCCGTGGTGCAGGACGCGCAGATTCTGCGGAATATTCTGTACGCGGGGGTCTGGACGCGCTACGGCCAGATCCGCTGCCGGAGAAAGGAAACAGATACAGAGTCATGATGACAGATCCATACGAAGTTCTGGGCGTTTCCCGGAACGCATCGGACGAGGAGATAAAGAAGGCCTATCGGCGGCTGAGCCGGAAATACCATCCGGACGCCAATGTCAACAACCCGAACGCGGCGCAGGCCGAGGAGAAATTCAAGCAGGTGCAGGCCGCCTACGACCAGATCATGCGGGAGAAGGAGCAGGGATATTCCGGCTACGGCAGCACCAACGGCTACGGCGGGTACGGAAGCTACGGCGGCTTTGGCGGGAGCGGCGCTTCGGGAACGGGACAGAACAGCGAGTATGTCAACTACCTGAACGCGGCCATGAACTATATCCGGGCGGGACGGTACAACGAGGCGCTGAACGTGCTGTCGGGCATGGGCCAGAAGACGGCCCGGTGGTATTATCTGAGCGCCATCGCCAACAACGGGCTGGGCAACAATGTGGTGGCGCTGGAGCACGCCCGGCGGGCCGCGGCCATGGAGCCGAACAGCTTCGAGTACCGGTCGCTCGTGCAGCAGCTGGAGGGCGGACAGGGCTGGTACGATCAGATGAGCGCGCCCTACGGCGGCATGAGCGTCATGGGCAACGATTTCTGCTGTAAGCTGTGCATCGCCAATATGGTCTGCAACATGTGCTGCCTTGGAGGCCGGGGCGGAATGCTCTGCTGTTGAGAAGAAAAAGCGGCGGCCGGACAGCAGGACGGAGCGCTGCCGGACGATACGGAAGAAGAGGAGCTTATGAGAACATACAGGCATACAGTACATAAAAAAGCGGCGCTCCTTAGGGGGGCGGCGCTTCTGCTGGCGGCAGGAGCGTTCCTGTGCGGCGGAAGGGAGAGTAAGGCGGCGGAGACGGCGGCGGTCTCTGTGGCGGCGGCCGTGGATCCCAATGCGGCGGCGGCCGATCCGAACGCGGCGGCAGCAGAGCCCAACA
>JAUNHB010000074.1 GCA_030524125.1 Eubacteriales bacterium
GATGTCTTTTCTCATAAGAAGTGGGCTAAAAATCGGTATTAACCGATTGCCCCTTCTTCTATGCCTCCCGAACGCCGAGAAACGCTCCCAGATTGCCTCTCCTGCCGCGGCTGGCCCGGTGGGAGAACAACAGCTCCCCGTTGCAGCAGGTGCACACGTCTGTGACCGCGATCTGAGCGGCGGGAACGCCCGCCTGCTCCAGCACCATCCGGTTGGCCCGCCACAGGTTCAGCTGATATTTTCCATCTTCCTTCTTATATAAAAGCTCCCGCTCCGCAGCGCCGTCCCTTCCAAATTCCCGCACAAACTCCTGCGCCACATCCTCGCTGACCTCGTAGCAGTCCATACAGATGGACGGCCCCACGGCGGCCTGCACATCCTCCGGCCGGGTTCCAAACGCCTCCCGCATGGCGGTAAGCGTCGCCTCCCCCATCCGGTGCACGGTCCCCCGCCAGCCCGAGTGGGAAAGCCCCACGGCCCGGTGCACGGGATCCACGAAATAGAGCGGCACGCAGTCCGCGTAGAACGTGGCCAGCATAAGCCCCGGCACGTCCGTGATCAGGCCGTCCACGTTCTCATAGTCCAGCGGTCTTGAGAAGCCCTTTCCTCTGTCCGCCTCCGTCGCCAGCCGCACGTTGGTCGTGTGGGTCTGGCTGGAGAGCACCAGCGATTCCGGATCGAAGCCGATGGCCGCCCCGATCCTCCGGAAGTTTTCCCGCACCCGCTCCGGGTCGTCCCCTCTCGTAAAGCTCAGGTTCATCGAAGAAAATTCCCCCTCGCTCACGCCGCCCGCCCGGGTGGAAAAGCCGTGGCGCGCCAGTCCCGTCCTCTCCAGATTGGAAAACACAAAATATGGCACGCCCTCTCTTATCTCCAGCCGCATGGCATCCGTATTCCCTTTTTTTATAAACCTCATCGACAGCCCTCCTTCTATCCTTCGCATTCAAAGGCATTCCGGATATGCCGGAGTTCCTTTCCCAGAACGCTCACCACGTCGAACCTGCACGGGCAGTCTTCCGGGATCCGGCGCTCCTTGCAGTAAAAGGCTGCCGCCCGGCAGATCCGCCTGCGCTTCCGGCCGTCCACGGCCTCCGACGGATCGCCCGACCGTCCGTCCGACCGGTATTTGACCTCCACGAACACCAGGTACGGATCGTCCCGCGCGATCAGATCGATCTCTCCCAGCGGGCATCGGTAGTTGCGCTCCTCGATCCGAAAGCCTCTCTCCTGAAGCCACCGGGCGGCCTGCTCCTCGTACTGTGCTCCCGTCCGTCTCCTGTTCATGGTTTTCTCCTCTTTCCGGTCCTCAGCGCCCGTCCCCGCAGATATTCCGGATAAAGCTTCTCCGGTGCAGCGGGCAGGGCCCCAGCTCCTTCAGCGCCGCTATGTGGGCCGCCGACCCGTAGCCCTTGTTGGACGCAAAGCCGTAACCCGGATATTTTTCATCCAGCGCCTCCATCATCCGGTCCCGCGTCACCTTCGCCGCCACGCTGGCCGCCGCGATGGAGAGGCTCTTTGCGTCTCCTTTGATGATGGGCACCTGCTTCGGAGCAAAATCAAGCCCCGGGATCGTCACCGCGTCGTTGAGCAGCACATCCGGCCGCACGGACAGATTTCCCACCGCCTGCCGCATAGCCTCATAGGTGGCCTGCAGGATGTTGATCTCGTCGATCCGCTCCTGAGATACCACGCCGATCCCCACAGACACCGCCTTTTCCATGATCTCGTCGTAGAGAAGATTCCTTCGCTTTTCGGTCAGCTTTTTGGAATCATTGAGATACAGGATCCTGCAGTCTTCGGGCAGGATCACGGCCCCGGCCACCACCGGGCCGGCCAGCGGGCCTCTGCCCACCTCGTCGATGCCGCACAGGACGCCCCACGCCCCGTACTCCCGCTCGTAGACCAGCATCCCGTCCAGCCGGGCCAGCTCCGCCTCCAGCTTCTGCTGTCTTTTGATCGCCTGTTCTTCCTTTTTTGTCATCACTGATGCCTCAAAATCCCAATCTTGGACAGGGGCCAGATCCGGATCCACGCCCGCCCGATGATCTGATCCCGGTGAATGAGCCCGACGGCCGGATCCCGGCTGTCGGTGCTGTCGTTCCGGTTGTCTCCCAGCACGAAATACTCGTCCTCTCCCAGCGTGACGGGATCCTCCGCCATGCCGAAATCCCTCATGACCTGACGCCCGTAGGATTCCTCCAGCGCCTCGCCGTCTATGTAGATCGTTCCGTCCGTGATCTGCACCGTCTCTCCCGGAAGCCCGATGATCCGCTTGATAAAGTAGGTGTCCTCCTCATACTGGAACGGGAACACGATGATATCGAAACGCTTCGGGTCGCTGAACCGGTAAGTCAGCTTGTCGACGATCAGATTGTCGCCGTCGCTCAGCGTGTTTTCCATGGAGCTTCCGCTCACATACGTGCGCTGCCCCACAAAATGTATGATCAGAAAGGTGGCCGCCACCACGACGGCCACATAGAGGAGAAAGCTTACGATCTCTCTGAAAATGCCTCCCGATCTGTCTTTTTTCTCCTCCTCGTACTCAAAGTTCTCCATCCTGCCGCTCCTCATCTTTTGCTTTTGGAAACTCCAGCGTGATCCGCCCAAGTCTTCCGCTTCGGAAATCGTCCAGAAACAGTCCCGCCGCTCTGGCCGTGTCGGGCTCTCCGCCCTTCTGGAGGCAACCTCTGACTTTGGCGATCTCCGTCAGGAGCTCCTCCTTCTCCCGCCCGGCCCCGGGGCGGACGCCGTAGCGCTCCTCCACCGCTTTCGGGAAATGCTCCGCCAGAAACGCTCCCAGCTCTGCGCAGAGCTCCTCGAGATTCAGGATCTCGTCGTTGACGGATCCCAGCATGGACAGTCTTACTCCTACCTGCTGATCGTCGAATTTGGGCCACAGGATACCCGGCGTATCCAGAAGCTCCACCTGCCGGTTGAGCCGGATCCACTGCGCTCCCTTGGTGACGCCCGGCCGGTTGCCCGTCTTCGCGCAGGCCCGCCCGGCAAAGCTGTTGATGAATGTGGATTTTCCCACGTTGGGGATCCCCACCACCATGGCCCGCACCGGACGGTTGATGATGCCTCTCCTTCTGTCCCGCTCGGTCTTCTCTCTGCAGGCTTCCGCGATGACGCTTTGCACCTCCTTCATGCCTCCTTTGGCTCTGGAGTCCAGCTTCACCACGAAAAAGCCCTGCGCCCGGAAGGCCTCCGCCCACGCGTCGTTCCAGCGCTCGGACGCCAGATCCGCCTTGTTCAGAAGGATCAGCCTCGCCTTTCCCTGCGCCAGCGCGTCGATGTCCGGATTGCGGCTGGACATGGGCGCGCGCGCGTCCACCAGCTCGATGACCAGATCGATCAACCTGATATTTTCCTGCATCATCCTCCGGGCCTTCGTCATATGCCCCGGATACCATTGAATGTTCATCTGGTCTGCACCTCCCTACCTGCTGTGGACCGCCTCGACGGTCCCAAAGTTATCCCACGGAAAGACTACGAACCATGCCTTCCCGTAGATGTCGCTCTTCCTGACATTTCCGATGTCCGCGCTGCGGCTGTCCTCGCTCATGTTGCGGTTGTCGCCCAGCACAAAATATTCGTCCGCCCCCACGGTCAGCTCCTCCTCAGCCAGCCCCGCGTAATCCATCTGCTCGCTGCCGATGCCGGTCTCGAAAAGCTCCCCGTTCACATAGACAAACCCTTCCCTGATCTGCACCCGGTCCCCGGGCACGGCGATCACGCGGCGCATGTAATAGTGGGAATTGGCGTTCCCGTTTGGTTTGAAAACGATCACGTCCCCCTGCTTCGGCGAGGTCATCAGATAGCTGAAACGATTGACCAGCACGCTGTCCCCGCTGTTGATAGACGGTTCCATGGCCTGCCCCACGCACGTGAGCCGCGTCATAAAATAAAAGACGAGCACGCACCCGATAGCGAAGGCCAGAATGCACTCTCCCGCCCAGAGAAGCGCCGCCTGTATGGAGGAGGTCTGTATTCTTTTTCTCCGTCTGCTGAAGCTCAGCCCTTTTCTCCGGCTCATAGTTCACGCCCCTCATTTGAAAAAAGGGACATTATACTTTCGTACATGTCCCTCGCCATTCAGAATTATTTCACAAGCTCTTTTACCTTTGCAGCCTTGCCTACGCGGTCTCTCAAGTAGTTCAGCTTCGCGCGTCTTACTTTACCGTGACGGACAACCTCGACCTTCTCCACGTTCGGAGAGTGAAGGGGCCATGTTTTCTCAACGCCGATTCCGTTGGAATTCTTTCTGACCGTGAACGTCTCACGGCTGCTTCCGCCCTGCTTCTTCAGCACGGTACCCTCAAAGATCTGGATTCTCTCGCGGGTTCCCTCTTTGATCTTCGCGTAAACCTTTACGGTGTCTCCCACGTTAAATGCCGGGATCTCTGCCTTTAACTGCTCTGCCTCGATGTTCTTGATAATGTCGTTCATTGTGTTCCTCCTTCAAATCTTCGATGTTCTTAATACCTCCACGGGTAACAGAGGACCATCTCCTTTTCTCACAACGCGTTTTATTCTACCATATCCCGTCCGCCTTTGCAAGCCTTTTCTGCAACAGTTCAGCCAGCCGGGAGTGACGGGGCAAAATCGTGCTTGCACGAATTTTGACCTGTTGCTCCCCGGCAACGGTCATGTCTCCTCATCCTTCCCGGACAGGCTCTGATCCAGCTCCCGCAAAAACCTCCGGTCCTGCTTTGTCAGCGCCGCGCCCTCCAGAAGATCGGGCCTGCGCATCCTCGTGCGCAGCAGCGACTGTTCCCGCCGCCATTTCTCCACGTTGGCGTGATGTCCGGACAGCAGGATCGGCGGCACGGCCTTGCCGCGCCACACCTCCGGACGGCTGTACTGGGGATATTCCAGAAGGTTGTCGTGGAACGAGTCGAACTGGGCCGACTCCTCGTTGTGCAGGACGCCTCCCACCATGCGGGACACCGCGTCCATGATCACCAGCGCCGCCAGCTCTCCGCCGGTCAGCACATAGTCCCCGATGGACACCTCCTCGTCCACAATCTCCTCCAGCACCCGCTCGTCGATCCCTTCGTAATGGCCGCACAGAAGGACGAGCTCCTCCTCCTCCGCCAGCTCCTGCGCCATAGCCTGATCGAACCTGCGCCCCTGCGGACTCATATAGAGCACCTTCGGCTTTTTCGGAAGGCGGGAAGCCACCGACTCGTAGGCCAGGCAGACCGGCTCGGCCTGCATGACCATCCCCGCTCCGCCGCCGTAAGGATAGTCGTCCACGCGGTTGTGCTTATTTACGGAAAAGTCCCGGATGTTGACCGTCTCCAGCGTCAGGAGCCCCTTCTCCACCGCTTTTCCGGTGATGCTCGTCTCAAATCCGTCCCGGATCATGTCCGGGAACAGTGTCAATACATGAAAATTCATCAGTCCAGCAGTCCTTCCAGCACATGGACCACCATGCGCTTTTCTTCCACATTTACGTCCAGCACGCAGTCGCGGATCGCCGGAAGCAGCGCTTCCCGCCCGTCCGGCCGCTTCACCACGTAGACGTCGTTGGCCCCGGTCTCCAGCACGTCCGTCAGGACGCCCAGCGCCTCTCCTTCATCGGTATCCACCTGCATGCCGATCAGATCCGCGATAAAGTTTTCGTTCTCTCCCAGCTCCACCGCGTGCTCCCGGTCCACCAGAAGATCTTTCTTCAGATATTTCTCGATGTCGTTGATGCTGTCGTAGCCCTTGAACTTCAGGATCACCTGATTTTTGAAAAACTTCACGCCCTCGATCGCAAGAAGCTGATGCTTCCCGCCCGCATCGAGGATTACCTCCTCAAGCTCCAGAAAGCGCTCCGGGTCGTCCGTTGTGGGAAATACCTTCACCTCTCCGCGGATCCCGTGGGTGCTGGTGATGACTCCGACTCTCAAAAATTGTTCCATGCTCTCCCTCTTTTGCTTTCTCTCAACACACGCGCGGCCCGGAACGGCCGGAAAGGAGACGTACGCCGCCTTCTCCGGCCTCTCCGGGCCGCACCCTGTCTGACCGTTTACTGCACGATCTCAACAACCACTTTTTTGTCATCTTTGGACGCCGCGGCCTTTACGACCGAGCGGATGGCTTTTGCAATACGGCCCTGTTTGCCGATCACCTTCCCCATGTCTGTCGGTGACACACGAAGCTCTACGATCGTCGCATTTTCCTTTTCCGTCTCTGTGACGGTCACTTCGTCCGGGTGATCCACAAGCGCTTTTGCGATCACTTCCACTAATTCCTTCATTATTCCACCTCCAAGGGGCTTTTCAGAGAAAGCTCTTATTTGGTAATTCCGGCCAGTTTGAACAGCTTTCCAACCATCTCAGTCGGCTGCGCGCCGTTGGAGAGCCATTTCTTTGCGGCCTCCTCGTTGATGTTGAAGGTGCTGGGATCCGTGTTCGGATCATAGGTTCCGATCTCCTCGATGAATCTTCCGTCGCGCGGGGATCTGGAATCCGCCACGATCACTCTGTAGAAAGGAGCCTTCTTCTGTCCCATTCTTCTCAATCTGATTTTTACTGCCATTGTTGTTACCTCCATAAAATTCTTTTTCATTTATCATGTAAACGGAATCTGTCCGGCCGCCGTTAAAACGGCAGTCTGCCAAACATTCCTTTTTTACCCATTTTCCCTTTGCCGCCCAAGAGTCCCGGCATCTGCTTCATCATCTTGCGGCTCTGCTCGAACTGCTTGACGAGCCGGTTCACCTCGCTGATGTCCACTCCCGCGCCCTTTGCGATCCGGTGCTTTCTGGACGGGTTCAGAAGATTAGGATTCTGCCGCTCTTTGACGGTCATGGACAGGATGATGGCCTCGATGCGCGCCATCTTTTTGTCGTCCACCGCGTCCTCCAGCTGCTTCATCTGGCTTCCACCCATACCCGGCATCATACTGAGCAGCGCTCCGATGCCGCCCATCTTCTTCATCTGGCGCATACTCTCCAGATAATCCTCGAAGTCGAACTGGTTCTTCTTCATCTTGCGGACCATCTCCAGCGATTTCTGCTCGTCCAGAGACTCCTGCGCCTTCTCGATCATGGTCAGCACGTCGCCCATGCCGAGGATCCTTGACGCCATCCGGTCCGGATAGAACTGCTCCAGCTCCGAGAGCTTCTCCCCCATACCTACATAGAGGATCGGCTTGCCGGTCACCGCGCGGATCGAGAGCGCCGCTCCGCCTCTCGTGTCGCCGTCCAGCTTCGTGAGGATCACGCCGTCGATGCCCACCTTCTCCGAAAACGCGGACGCCACGTTGACCGCGTCCTGTCCGGTCATGGAGTCCACCACCAGTACGCTGTAGGACACGTCCACGCACTCCTTGATCCCGGAAAGCTCCTCCATCATGTCCTCGTCGATGTGGAGACGGCCCGCCGTGTCGAGGATAACCACGCTCATGCCATGCTTTCTGGCGTGCTCCACCGCCGCTCTGGCGATATCGGCCGGCTTGTGCTGGTCTCCCATGGAGAACACTTCCACGCCCTGCTTCTCGCCGTTGACCTGAAGCTGCCTGATGGCCGCCGGACGATACACGTCGCACGCCGCCAGCAGAACCTTCCGGCCCTTGATTTTGAACTTCCCGGCCAGCTTGGCCGCCGTCGTCGTCTTACCGGCTCCCTGCAGACCCTCCATCATGATCACGGTGATCTCGTTGGACGGCTTCAGCTTGATTTCCGTCGTCTCGCTCCCCATGAGGCGCACCAGCTCCTCGTTGACGATCTTGATGACGGTCTGCCCCGGCGTCAGGCTCTCCAGCACGTCCGTGCCGACCGCCCGCTCCTCCACGGCCTTGATGAACTGCTTCACCACCTTAAAGCTTACGTCCGCCTCCAGAAGCGCCAGCTTCACTTCCTTCAAAGCCGCCTTCACGTCGGCCTCGGTCAGTCTGCCTTTTCCCCGCAGGCCCTTGAACACGTTCTGCAATTTTTCCGATAAGCTGTCAAATGCCATCTAAAGCTCCTCCAGAATCCGGGCCGCGATGTGCCCGATCTTTTCCATGGCGGGGTTGCCGCTCTGCTCCTGCGCGATCCGCTGGATCCTGCCCACCTGCTCCCGCAGGCTCACAAACCGCTCCACCAGATGCAGCTTTCCCTCATACTCTTCCAGAAGACGGCCGCTTCGCCGGACCATGTCGTGCACGCCCTGACGGCTGATGCCAAGTCCGTCCGCCACCTCCCGCAGAGAATAGTCGTTGAGGACCACGTCCTCGTACACCTGCTTCTGATGCTCCGTCAGCAATTCTCCGTAAAAATCATACAAAAGCGTCTGCCGCAGAATCTCTTCCATACAATCACCTTCGTTATCTTACACGAACAAAAGAGGGATGTCAAGTATTTTTTCTTGACACCCCTAGAGTTACGATTCACAGCCGATATGGATCCGCCGACAGACTCGTCATGCTCGCATGTAAGAGGCTGGCGGCAGATCCATATCGAGCCTGCGAAGCAGGGACTCCGCCCTCATAAGCAGTCTTAGCTCCGAAGGAGCGGGACTGGAGCCTCGCAGAGGCGACGACTGCGCATGGGGGCGGAGGGCTGTGAATCGTGAGCAGACATCCAGCCCGCGCCATTCGCAGAAGCGGAAGAGCTGTGAATCCTCACCCCGCCTGCATCCTGCACTGTTCAAACTCCCGAAGCTTTTCGGCGGCCTCCGGGCTTAATTTCTGCGGCACCTGGATCTTGATCTCCACGTACAGATCCCCTCGCTCCGACGGCCGGTCCATGCGGACGACGCCCTTTCCGCGCAGACGGATCCTGCTTCCGCACCGGCTTCCGGCCGGGATCCGGCAGACGACGGCTCCGTCCAGCGTGCGCACCCTGGCTTCCCCGCCCAGCGCCGCCGTGGCAAACGGGATCTCCGCGCTGGTGTACACGTCCGCGCCCTGCCGCTCAAACCCGGGCTTCTTCTCCACATGCACCTTCAAAAGCAGATCCCCGGCCTCCGCGCCGCCCGTTCCCGCAAGTCCCTTGCCCCGCAGGCGGACGCTCTTTCCGTCGTCGATGCCCGCCGGGATCCGCACCTCCAGTTCCTGCGTCCTGCCGCTTCCGTCCCCGCTGTCCAGACGGATCCTCTTGCTACATCCAAAGGCCGCCTCGTCGAAGCTGACCTTCACGTCCGCATGAAGATCCTCTCCCCGCATCCGGCGTCCGTTCCTCCCAAAGCCGCCGCGGCCAAAGCCCTGCTTTCCGAACGCGCCGCCGAACATGTCTCCGAACAGGTCGTCCATACCGCCCTCAAAATGATACTCCCGGTAGCCTCCCGCTCCGCCTGTCCCAAAGCCTCCGAAACCGCCGAAGCCTCCCTGCGCTCCCGCTCCGCCCGACGGATCCGCGCCCGCCCCTTCCTCAAAGGCCGCAAACCCGTAACGGTCGTATTTCTTTTTCTTCTCCGGATCTCCCAGCACCGCGTAGGCCTCCGACGCCTCCTTAAACTTCTGCTCCGCCTGCTTATCTCCCGGATTGGTGTCCGGGTGGTATTTCTTCGCCAGCTTCCGGTACGCCTTCTTGATCTCCTTTTCGTCGGCGCCTTTGGAAAGGCCCAGCACCTCGTAATAATCTCTTTTGCTCATACACGCCACCTCCTGACGCCCCGGGCGGCCGCGCCGCGTCTCTCTTCGCGCCCGCCGTCCGGTCTGCCTGCTTTCACAAAATCCCGGCCTTGCGGCCGGGATGTATCATTCTTTTGTTATATATGTAATATAACACATATATTCTCTGATTGCAAGCTTCCATGCGGGGCGCACGGAGATTTCACAGAAATTTCACATTTCCCATACGGCGCTTCTGAACTGCTGCCCTTTTCCGGATCATGCTTCCGGCAGAAGGTAGCCTTTCCGCTCCAGCTCCTGCCCGATCAGATCCAGATGCCGCTCCGACGGGGCCGTGACCGTGTGATAGTGATGGCCGTCCGTCAGAAGCTTCAAAGGCTGCGCCAGACTGGCCTCCATCTGCTCCACAAACTGTGCCGCCTCCAGACGGCTGCCGATGATCAGATCCGCCCGGATCTGCCCGTACAGCGGATGCTCCACGAACACGTCCAGCACCCGTCCGCCGTAGTCCACGATGGTCTGAAGCTCGTCCAGCGTGTCCTTTGTGTCATGGCTGACACGGAATACCCGCACCGCTCCCCGCTCTGCGACGGCGGTCTCCAGCACATAGCCCTGATAGGTAGAGAGGATGTGCCGGTTCTCCGCCCGCAGAAGCGCCACGTCCTGCACGATGATCTGGCGGCTGACGCCGAGCTTCGCGGCCAGACGCGTTCCCGACACCGGCGTCTCGCTCTCCTCCAGAAGCTTTACGATTCTTTCTCTTCTCTTTTCTCCGTCCGTCATGCGCACCCTTCCTACTCCTCCGGCTTCTGATAAAACCGCCCGGACAGCTGGGACGTCTTGATGACGTTGATGAACGCCCCTCCGTCCACGGCTCTCACCGCGTTGATCACGCCCTTGCTCTCGGCGCTGGACACGACCGAGTAGACCACGTTCCGCTCGCACAGCTCGTAGGAGCCCTCGCCCTCCAGAATCGTCGCTCCGTGATGGCTGACCGAGGAGATGGCCGCGCACACCTCCGTCGGATGGTTGGTGACGATAAACAGCGTCTGCTGCTGGTATTTTTTATAGAGGGAATGGAGCACCTGCGTGGACGCATACTGATAGATGATGGAGTAGAGCGCCTTGTCCCAGCCGAACAGAAGGCCCGCCGCCCCGAGGATCAGCACGTTCAGGCCCAGCACCAGATTCCACGAGTCCATGCCCTTTTTTTCGGACAGATAGATCGCGATAAAATCGGTCCCTCCGGTCGTGGCGTTGGCGTACAGACACATGCTCATGACTGCGCCGTTGATGATGCCGCCGAAAATACTGATCAGAAGCGTGTCGTAGGTGATCACATAGCCGGGGATCAAGTCGGTCAGCACACCGGTCAGCAGGATCATCAGGCAGGAATAATATGTAAACTTTTTGCCGATGAACCGGAA
>JAUNHB010000075.1 GCA_030524125.1 Eubacteriales bacterium
GAAGTATGGAACAGGGAAAAATTACGGCAAAGAGTATCTGCGCAGCGGTGGCGGGAGTGTTTCTCGTCAGCGTAGGCGTGGCCTTCAACAACTGCGCGGGGCTGGGAAACGATCCTGTGGGCATCATATACGACGGGATCCGCGTCGCGGGAGGCATGAGCCAGGAGATGCTGGGACTGGCCTCCAACCTCGTAAACGGAGCGCTGACGCTGCTGCTCTGGTTCGTGGGACGAAAATATGTCAGCGTCGGGACGCTGGTCTATTTCATCCCTTACGGATTTTTTGTGACGGTCGGTACGGGACTCTACGAGCTTCTGGCGGTGTCGGACGCGCTGCCGGTGCGGATCGGCTTCAGCGTGGCCGGGTGTCTGCTCCTCTATCTGGGAGTGGCGGTTTACATCGTCATGGACATCGGCGTGGATCCCTTCACGGGGGTGGTGCTGAGGCTCCGGGACGCGGTGAACAAAGAATACCGGTTCGTGAAGATCGCCTTTGACCTGACGATGATCGTGCTCGGAACTCTCCTCGGGGGAAAGCTCGGGGCGGTGACGGTGATCACGGCGCTGACGGCGGGACCGGTGATCCAGTTTTTTACAAAGCAGTTGAGAAAACGCCTGCTTCAGGCGGCGGATTAGAGGGCGCGGTCCCGCGGCGGAGCCTTCCGGCGCAGGAGGGAGCGCATCAGAAAAAAGGAGGAACCAGAAAATGGAAGTAAAGGATATTTGCAAACATGTGGACCACACGCTGTTGACGCAGAGCGCGACCTGGGCGGAGATCAGGCAGATCTGCGACGACGCCATGGCTTACGGCACGGCCTCCGTGTGCATCCCGCCCAGCTATGTGAAGCAGGCGAAGGAGTATGTGAAGGATCGGATGGCCGTCTGCACGGTCATCGGCTTCCCCAACGGCTACATGACCACCGCGGCCAAGGAGTTTGAGACGAAGGACGCGCTGGCAAACGGAGCCGATGAGATTGATATGGTCGTCAACATCGGATGGATCAAGGACGGAAGGTTCGACTGCGTGGAGGATGAGATCCGGACGCTCAAAAAAGCGTGCGGGGACAAGATCCTGAAGGTGATCATCGAGACCTGCCTGCTGACCGACGAGGAGAAGGTGCGCATGTGCGGCGTCGTCACCGACGCGGGCGCGGACTACATCAAGACCTCGACCGGATTCTCCAAAGGAGGCGCTACCTTCGACGACATTAAGCTGTTCTCCGAACATATCGGAGCGGGCGTGAAGATGAAGGCGGCGGGCGGCATCTCCTCTCTGGAGGACGCGGAGCGGTTCCTCGGGCTGGGAGCCGACCGTCTGGGAACCAGCCGGATCATCAAGCTGGCAAAGCAGGAAGAGGCGACGGGATATTAAGTAAGGAGGCTCTTTTGGCAATGGAAAAGCTGGATCAGAAAAAGATAGAGGAACTGATCGACAAGGCCGTGGAGATGATGGACTACTCCTACGTGCCCTACTCGCATTTTCATGTGGGAGCGGCGCTGCTGGCCGGAAACGGAACGGTCTACGGCGGCTGCAACATTGAGAACGCGGGCTATACGCCCAGCAACTGCGCGGAGCGCACCGCGTTTTTCAAGGCGGTCAGCGAGGGCGTCACGGAGTTTGAGGCCATCTGTGTGGTGGGCGGCATGAACAAGGAGCTGACCGACTACGCCGCGCCCTGCGGCGTGTGCCGGCAGGTGATGATGGAGTTCTGCGACCCGGATACTTTCCGGATCATCCTGGCCGCCGGGCGGGAGCGCTACGAGGTGTTTACGTTAAAGGAGCTCCTTCCCATGGGCTTTGGGCCGAAGTCGCTGGGCGTCCGATAAGACGCGGACAGCCGTCGGCCGCTGACCGGACGCGGCGCCGCATGGGGCGGGAGACGTCCGCTGACAGAAAAAGGAGATGCAAAATGGAAAAATACAGACGTATTTTTGTGGTGGTGATGGATTCCCTCGGCGTGGGAGCCATGCCGGATTCGGAGGAGTTCGGCGACGTGGGCGTCAACACGCTGGGGCACATCTCGGAGGCGGTGGATTCGCTGAAGATGCCGAACCTGCAAAAGCTCGGCATGGCCAACATCACTCCCTTAAAGCAGGTGGAGGCGGTGGAACATCCGCTGGCGTATTACGGAAAATTAAAGGAAAAGAGCCGGGGCAAGGACACCATGACCGGTCACTGGGAGATGATGGGACTGGAGGTCACAAAACCGTTCCAGACCTTCACCGAGACGGGATTTCCGCCCGAGCTGATCGGGGAGCTGGAGCGGCGGACCGGACGGACGGTCATCGGGAACAAGAGCGCCAGCGGCACGGAGATCCTCGACGAGCTGGCCGAGGAGGAGATCGCCACGGGACATATGATCGTCTACACGTCGGCGGACTCGGTGCTGCAGATCTGCGGAAACGAGGAGACCTTCGGCCTCGACGAGCTGTACCGCTGCTGCGAGATCGCAAGGGAGCTGACCATGAGAGACGAGTGGAAGGTGGGCCGCGTCATCGCAAGACCCTATGTGGGAAAGAAAAAGGGCGAATTTAAGCGGACCAGCAACCGCCACGACTACGCGCTGAAGCCCTTCGGGCCGACCGCGCTGGACGCTTTGAAAAAGGGCGGCTTCGACGTGATCTCCATCGGAAAGATCAAGGATATCTTCGACGGGGAGGGCATCACCGAGGCGCTCAAATCCAAAAGCTCCGTGCACGGCATGGAGCAGACCATCGAGACGGCGGGAAAGGATTTCCACGGGCTTTGCTTCGTGAATCTGGTGGACTTCGACGCCCTGTGGGGACACAGGCGGGATCCGGAGGGCTACGCGCGGGAGATCGAGCGGTTTGACGAGAAGCTGGGCACGCTGCTGGATGCGCTCCGGGAGGACGATCTTCTGATCATCACGGCGGATCACGGCAACGATCCCACCTACACAGGGACCGACCACACGAGAGAGAAGGCGCCGTTCCTCGCCTACTCCAGATCCATGGAGGGAAGCGGGGCGCTGCCGGAGGCGGAGACCTTCGCGGTCATCGGAGCGACGATCGCCGACAATTTCGGCGTGGCTATGCCGGAGGGAACCATCGGAAGCTCTCTTCTGGACGAGCTGAGATAACGCTTCCGCCGCCCGGATGTTAGAATCTGTAAAATCCCGGTCAGAATCCGTCATAGGCAGACGCCGGAAAATCAAGTATAATCTTTAGTAGATTCCAGCCATGGATCAGCCGCGCACAGACAGTATGCGGGGATTCATGGCTGAAAATAAAGTGAGGAGACGGTTGATGATGGAAAAGGCAGAGAGAGAAAGACTGACCGGGCGGTTCCCGATCCTTGAGGAGATGCAGCGGGCGCAGGAAGTGGACTGGATCAATCCCGGCATGCGCGCTTATGAACAGGCGATGGAGGGTTCGTCCCTCCATATGGAGGATATTGACGACGCGGAGGCGAGACTTTTAAGGTTCGCTCCGTTCATCGAGAGATGCTTTCCGGAGACGAAGGAGAGGGGCGGGCTGATCGAATCGCCGCTCGTGCCCATCCCGCGGATGCAGGAGCGTATCTGCGAAAAGTACGGAAGCGCTCTTCCGGGCAGACTGCTTCTGAAGAAGGACAGCCATCTGGCCATCGCAGGCTCTGTGAAGGCGCGGGGCGGTATCTACGAGGTGCTCAAGCACACGGAGGATCTGGCCCTGCAGCACGGTCTTCTGAAAGAAGGGGACAGCTATGAGAAGCTGGCCGATCCTAAGTGCCGGTCGTTCTTTCAGGATTACACCGTACAGGTGGGATCCACCGGCAATCTGGGCATGAGCATCGGCATCATGAGCGCGGCCGTGGGCTATAAGGCGATCGTGCATATGTCGGCGGACGCCAGACAGTGGAAAAAGGATCTGCTGCGCGCCCACGGAGTCACGGTCATGGAGTACGAGTCCGATTACAGCGAAGCGGTCAAAAACGGAAGACGCCTGTCCGATCAGGATCCGAAGAGCTATTTTGTGGATGATGAAAATTCAAAGGATCTTTTTCTCGGCTACGCGGTGGCGGCAAAGCGTCTGACAGGACAGCTTCTGGAGCAGGGGATCCGGGTGGACGAGGCCCATCCGCTGTTCGTGTACATCCCGTGCGGCGTGGGAGGCGCGCCGGGCGGCGTGAGCTTCGGACTCAAGCAGGTGTTCCGGGACGCGGCGCACTGCTTCTTCGCAGAGCCGGTGCAGGCGCCGTGCATGGCTCTCGGCATGATCACCGGCCTTCACAACCGCATCTGCGTACAGGACATGGGACTGACCGGCATGACCCACGCGGACGGTCTGGCCGTCGGCAGGCCGTCGGGCTTCGTGGGCGGGCTGATGGCTCCCATGATCAGCGGGGAATTTACGGTGAAGGACGCCAATCTCTATCATTACATGAGAGATCTTCTGGAGACGGAGGACATTTTCCTCGAGCCGAGCGCCTGCGCAGGCTTCCAGGGGCCGGTCCGCTTCGGACAAAGCAGGGAGGTCAGGGAGTATGTGGAGCGCATGGAGTTCTCCGGCTTGATGGAGCGGGCGACGCACATCGTCTGGGCCACAGGAGGAAGCCTTGTGCCGGAGACGGTGCGGGAGGAATATAAAAACACGTACCTTGATGCATTTTAGGTATAGAACGTCATTCGATACAAGTATTTGCCGTTTTTCGGCCTTCCATTTTATACTGGGAGGAAGGAAAACGGCATTTTTGCGTCTTCCGGGCGGCGGATGCTCCGCGGGATTTTAGAAATAATTTAGGATTCGGCAAGATATTTTTTAGGCGGTTCCGGTAGGATTTTTGGAGAAAGAAGGGGTCCATGTTGACGATCAAAAAGAAGATCGCGCTGTCAAATATCCTGATGGTGCTGATCCCCATCCTGTTTACGGCGGCGGTCATCACGGTGTGCCTGCACACGTCGCTTGGGAGCTACTGGTACACGCTGGAATCCATGTACGACGACGAGAATGGCGTGCAGTTTGCGCAGAGTCTGATCTATACGTACCAGAAGGAGCTGTGGGAATACAACTGGGGAGAGAACGGAAAACGTTCTCCGGAGCTGGAGCAGAGCGATGAGATGACCCATCTGGAGGACCGGCTGTCGGAGATGGGCTACCGGTTCCGGATCACGAAAAACGGGACGGAGATCTATTCCAACCTGTCGGAGGAGGATCTGCGGGCCGGCCGGGAGGTGGCCGGGGAGGCCATAGACTCCGCAAAGACGCTGACGGCCAGCCGCTACGAGGTGTCCGTCATCAAAAATACGTTCTGGCATGGGGAGAAGGCGTTCTGCATCACGGCCATCCATCCGGAGAGGAGCGACGGCGAGGCGGTCAGCTATGTGAAAAATTATCTGATGAATTATGTGTACGGCATTCTCGCGTTTTTTATGCTGCTGACCATATGCGTCAACGGCATTCTCTGGCGGTGGATCTCGAGGAGCATCTTAAAGCCGCTCCACCAGCTGAGCCTTGGGACGCGGGAGATCCGGGAGGGAAACCTGGACGGACGGATGGAGTATGAGAGCAGGGATGAGTTCGGGGCGGTGTGCAGGGATTTTGACGAGATGCGGGAGTATCTGAAGGAGTCGGTGAACCAGCGACTGAAGGATGAGAAGCGGAGAAAAGAGCTGATCACCGGGATCTCCCACGACCTGCGCACGCCGCTTACGACGATCATCGGCTATCTGGACGGGCTGATGGACGGCATCGCCGACACGCCGGAGAAGAGGATGCGGTATTTTCAGGCCATCAAGACGCGGGCGGGGAATCTGGTCAGCCTTGTGGACAGCCTGTCCGAGTACAGCAGGCTGGACGTCGGTTTCCGCTACCATATGGAGGAAACGGATCTGAAGGAGTATGTGGAGCAGTATCTGGAGGCCAGCGGGCCGGAGCGGTCGAACCATCAGGTGGAGATCCGCTTCCGGTGCGGGCAGGGCGCGTGCCTCGTCCGGCTGGACCGGATGGAATTTAAGCGGGTCTTCGACAACCTTCTGACCAACACGGTCAAATACCGCACAAAGGACCGGTCGCAGGTGACGATCGACCTTAAGGAGCTGACGGAGGAGGAGCTGTGCGAGCTGGTCTTTCAGGACGACGGGCCGGGCGTGCCCTCGGAAAGCCTTGAGAAGCTGTTCGACAGCTTTTACCGGGTGGACGATTCGAGAAACAGGACGGAAAAAGGAAGCGGCATCGGCCTTGCGGTGGTCCGGGAGATCGTGCTGGGACACGGAGGGACCGTGAAGGCGGAAAACCGCGGCGGACTCGCCATCATCATCCGGATTCCGACTGCCGCAGGGGAGGAGAAGCATGGAAAAGGTACTGATCATTGAGGACGACAGGCTGATCGCGGAGCTGGAGCGGGATTATCTGGAGGCCAACGGCTTTGGGACGGCGCTGGCGTTTGACGGAGTGACCGGGGAGCAGATGGCCCGGTCCGGGGAATACGACGCGGTCCTGCTGGACGTCATGCTGCCGGGCAAGAGCGGCTTCGACGTCTGCCGGGAGTTAAGGCAGAGCATGCATCTGCCGATCATCATGGTGACGGCGAAGAAGGAGGACGTGGACAAGATCCGCGGGCTGGGGCTTGGGGCCGACGACTATCTGGTCAAGCCGTTCAGCCCGGCGGAGCTGGTAGCCCGGGTCAAATCCCACATCCGCATCCACAAGCTCCTTCTGGATTCCAAGGAGGAGACGAAGGAGACGGAGATCACCTACAAAAATCTGACGATCCTTCCCGGCTCCCGGCGCGTCTATCTGGACGAGAGGGAGATCCCGCTCGTCAACAAGGAGTTTGAGCTGCTCTTGTTTCTGGCCGAAAATCCCAATCTCGTGTTCTCCAAGGACACGCTCTTCGACCGGGTGTGGGGCATGGAGGCCATCGGGGACTCGGCCACCGTCACCGTCCACATCAACCGCCTGCGGGAGAAACTGGGCGAAAACGCCTCCCAGACCCAGTTTATCGAGACGGTGTGGGGCGCGGGCTACCGGTTCCGGATCGACTGAGATAGCCTACAAATTTTCAAAAGTTAAAAATTTTTGAAAAAAGAATGTAAAAGTAAAAATATTTTGGAATACTCCATTTTAAAACAAGATTTTTCGGACAAAGAAAAAAGAAACGGCAAAAACGCGGCGAGAGATCGCCGCGTTGATGTTGTAAAGCAAAAGTGACTGTGCTAAAATACCGTCCAGATGGAGCGCGGAAAACCGCCGCCGTCAAATCTTAGTTTGAAGGGAGTATGCTGTTATGGAAAACATTGTCAATGCGATCAACGCCATCGACGCCGCCGTGTGGGGCTGGCCGATGATCCTCCTCCTTCTGGGGACGCACATCATCATGACCGGCTGTACCGGAGGCATCCAGAGAAAGATCGGCACGGCCATCCGCCTGTCGGTCACCAAGGACCCTGAGGCGGAGGGAGAGGTCAGCCAGTTCGGCGCGCTCGCCACGGCGCTGGCGTCCACCATCGGAACCGGAAATATCATCGGCGTGGGCACAGCCATCTATCTGGGAGGACCGGGCGCGGTGCTCTGGTGCTGGCTGACCGGCGTCTTCGGCATCGCCACCAAATACGCGGAGTCGCTGATCGCGGTCAAGTACCGCGTCAAGACGCCCGACGGACGGATGCAGGGCGGAGCCATGTACGCGCTGGAGAGAGGGCTGAATATGAGATGGCTCGGTCTGATCTTCGCATTTTTCGCAGCGTTTGCCTCCTTCGGGATCGGCTGCGCCACGCAGGTCAACGCCATCGCCACTGTGTGTACGGCAAACCTGGGCATCCCGGCATGGGTCGTGGGAGGAGCCGTGGCCGTATTTACCGCGCTTGTGATCTTTGGAGGCATCAAGTCCATCGCCAGCGTGTGTGAAAAGCTTGTTCCGTTCATGGCGTTCTTCTATGTGGTAGGGTGCGTCGCGATCCTTGTGATCAACGCAGACTTCCTGCTCCCGGCGCTCCGGACGATCGTGACGCTGGCGTTCCAGCCGGGCGCGGCGGCGGGCGGCCTCGTGGGAGGCGGCATCATGCTGGCGCTCCACTACGGCGTGGCCAGAGGGCTGTTCTCCAACGAATCCGGTATGGGCTCCGCGCCCATCGCCGCGGCGGCGGCCCAGACCCGCAACCCGGTCCGTCAGGCGCTCGTATCCTCCACGGGAACCTTCTGGGATACGGTGGTCGTCTGCGCCATGACCGGACTGGTGCTCGTGACCAGCATCATGAAAAATCCGAACATCGACGTGTCGGCGGTGGACAACGGCGGTACGCTCACGACGCTGGCCTTTGACCAGATCCCGTACATCGGCCCCATGATCCTCGTGTTCGGCATCATCCTGTTCGCTTACTCCACAGTCCTCGGATGGGCTTACTACGGAGAGCGCTGCGTGGAGTACTGCTTCGGAAAAGCGGCACTGATTCCGTACCGCGTGCTCTATGTGGCGGTGGCGGCCATCGCTCCGGTGGTGGCGCTGGATCTGGTGTGGACGATCGCGGACATTTTGAACGCGCTCATGGCGATCCCGAACCTGATCGCGGTGCTCCTCCTTGCGCCGGTCATCATCCGGGAGACTAAAAAGTACATCAACAATCTGGACGCCCACAGCGACGAGGAAGTCCCTGTGTGGAGCCGAAGCAAAAAATAAATCCTTTTCCCGGAGAAAGCCGCGCGGCCCTGCCTCTTGCAGACCGCGCGGCTTTTTCGGCGAAAGCATTGCTTTTTCGAGGCCGTCCGTATTATAATACTTCCAAGTGCGGGCACAGCGGCGGAGGCGGCGGGGCCGCACGCGTTTTTCGCGCACGGAACAGAAAGACAAAGGAGACGGCATCATTTATGATGAACATTTTATTTGTATCTCTTGGATGCGACAAGAATCTGGTGGATTCGGAGGTCATGCTGGGCCTTCTGGGCGATAAGGGATACGGCTTTACGGACGACGAGGAGACGGCGGACATCATCGTGGTGAACACCTGCTGTTTTATCCTGGACGCAAAGGAGGAGAGCGTGAACACGATCCTTCAGATGGCGGAGCACAAAAAAGAAGGAACCTGCAAAGCGCTCATCGTGACGGGATGTCTTGCCCAGCGGTATCAGCAGGAGATCATCGACGAGATCCCGGAGGTGGACGCCGTGCTCGGGACGACGACCTATGACAGCATCGCCGAGGCCATCGAACAGGCGGTGGGAGGAGGGCATCTCCTGAAATGCGAAGACATCGACCGGCTGGTGCTCTCCGACGCAAAGAGGATTCTGACCACGGGCGGACATTACGCGCACCTGAAGATCGCGGAAGGATGCGACAAGCACTGTACGTACTGCATCATCCCGAAGCTTCGGGGAAGCTACCGAAGCGTCCCCATGGAGCGGCTTGTGGCGGAGGCTCAGGAGCTGGCGGAGCAGGGCGTCAAGGAGCTGATCATGGTGGCGCAGGAGACGACGCTCTACGGCGTGGATCTCTACGGGGAGAAGAGCCTGCACCGGCTTCTTGAAGAACTCTGCAAGATCAAGGGGATCCGCTGGATCCGCATCCAGTACTGCTATCCGGAGGAGATCTACGACGGGCTGATCGAGACGATCCGGCGGGAGCCGAAGGTCTGTCACTATCTGGATCTGCCGATCCAGCACGCCTCCGACCGGATCCTGAAGCGGATGGGACGCAGGACTACGAAGGAGGATTTAAAGAGGATCGTGGGAACGCTGAGAAGGGAAATTCCGGACATCTGTCTCCGGACGACGCTGATCAGCGGTTTTCCGGGAGAGACGCAGGAGGATCACGAAGAGCTTCTGGAATTTGTGGACGAGATGGAGTTCGACCGGCTGGGCGTGTTCGCCTACTCGGCGGAGGAGGATACGCCTGCGGCGGCCATGCCGGAGCAGGTGCCGGACGAGGTGAAGGAGGAGCGTCGGGACGAGATCATGGAGCTCCAGCAGGAGATTTCCTTTGAAAAGACGGAAGAGATGATCGGACGGACCCTCTGGTGCATGGTGGAGGGAAAGATCGCCGACGAGTACGCCTATGTGGCGAGAACCTACAAGGACGCCCCCGGCGTGGACGGCTACCTCTTCGTCCAGACGACGGAGGAGCTGATGTCCGGCGCGTTTGTGAAGGTCCGGGTGACCGGGGCCGACGACTATGATTTGATAGGAGAGATAGAAGATGAATTTACCGAATAAACTGACCCTGTTCCGGGTGATCCTGATCGTTCCGTTTGTGATTCTGCTGCTGGGAGGCTTCCATCAGTGGGCGTGGTTCACGGCCGTCTTCGGCGGAGCCATGGAGTATATGGACGCGGCGGCGGCCGCCATTTTCATCCTCGCAAGCCTGACGGACCTCCTGGACGGGAAGATCGCGAGAAAATACAATCTGGTGACGGATTTTGGAAAGTTCATGGATCCGCTGGCCGACAAGCTTCTTGTGTGCGCGGCCATGATCTGTCTGATCGAGATGGGGCGGCTGCAGGCGTGGATCGTCATCGTCATCATCAGCCGGGAATTTATCATCAGCGGCTTCCGGCTCGTGGCCTCCGACAACGGCGTGGTCATCGCGGCAAGCTACTGGGGGAAGTTTAAGACGACGTTCCAGATGCTCATGATCATCGTGCTGATCCTGGACCTGGGAGGGGTGTTCGTCCTGATCGGCGAGGCGCTGACCTGGATCGCGCTGGTTCTGACGATCGTGTCGCTGGCGGATTATCTGGTGAAGAACCGCCAGGTGATCC
>JAUNHB010000076.1 GCA_030524125.1 Eubacteriales bacterium
AAATCCGTTCATTCAAAGGAGCTTTTCGCTCCGCGATTTCCAGAACATTTTAATTTCATAATGAAGCAAAAGAAATAGCTGACAGTTGTATTTTGCGCGGGATTCTTGTATACTAAAGGGGGATAACAATGGGAAAAAGAGAGGATGCGCTGATCGAGTATTACAATGACGACGGCCGCTTTGCGCAGCTGGCCAACGAGTGGCTGTTCGGGGGAGCGGATTTTCTGAAGGCCGGGGATTTTTCAGACGGGGACCGGCGGCAGGAATGCGGAAGCGGGCATGGACGCAGGCGTCTTAGGCATCGCTACCGGGACATTTTTAAGGAGACAGAGACGATTTCCCTGCGTCTGCTCATAGGAGCGGAGCTTCAGGAGCACGTGGACTACGCCATGCCGCTCCGGGTCATGGATATGGACGTGCTCGCCTACCTTCAGCAGAAAAAGAAGCTATCGGCCGGTCACAAGCTGACCGGCTACCGGTTCCGCGCGGAATACCTCTCCGGATTTTCCAGAGAGGATCGCCTGACGCCGGTGGTGACGCTGGTGCTTTATCTCGGAAAGGAGCCGTGGGACGGCGCGAGAAGCCTCCACGAGCTGCTGGATTTCAGCGGATTTCCGGAGGAGCTGAAACGGCGGGTGACAGACTACGGGATCGACGTGCTGGACGTCCGCCACGCGGCGGACGACGAACTCAAAAAGTTCCCGCCGGACATCCGCTTTATGCTGCTGTTCATCAAATACTCGGAGGACAAAGAGGCGATCGCCAACCTGAAAACGCTGTGCGGACAGGAGACCGTCTCCCGGGATACCTTTGAAGCGCTTGCGAACTATACAGACGAAGAAGAGCTGCTGGAATGGGCAGAAGAAAAAGGACGATCAGAAGAAGGAGGAGGAGTGAATATGTGCGGAGGAATCCGGGCGTTGGTAGAGGAAGGAAGAGATAGTGGGAGAAGAGAGGGGAGAATAGAGGGAAGAAAAGAGGGAAGAGTAGAAGGAAAAACTGAAGGTCAGGAGCGGGTCAACAGCCTGATCCGCTCCCTGCTGGCGGCCGACCGCATGGAGGACATCCGCCGCGCGGTGGAGGATCCGGAATATCAGCAGGAATTGTTTGAAGAACTGGGGATCTGATTTCCCCGGTTTTTTGCTTTTGGGAAGGATGCGGAAGCCGCGCTCCCTGCATATTTTTGCCGCGTCTGCCATAGAAAACCGGGCTTCTGATTCTTTACGTCCGCTTCTGAATCTGATATAATTGCATATATATATGTAGACGAGGAGGAGGTAGACAAGATGAAGGTAGGATTTGGCTGCGACCATACGGCCATCGACTTGAAGAAGGAGCTGATGGACTATATGGCCGGGAAGGGATATGAATGCGTGGACTATGGCGCGTACGATGCGTCGGTGCGCGTGGACTATCCGGATCAGGGGCAGAAGGTGGCGGAGGCCATCGTGGCCGGCGAGGTGGAGAAGGGCGTGCTGATCTGCGGCACGGGGATCGGGATCTCTCTGGCGGCCAATAAAGTGCCGGGGATCCGGGCGGCGGTGTGCAGCGAACCCTATTCTGCCATGATGACCGCAAAGCACAATGCGAGCCAGATCATCGCGTTCGGAGCACGGGTCGTAGGAAATGAGATGGCGAAGATGATCCTGGATTCGTTCTTCGGAACGGAATTTGAAGGCGGCCGCCACGCGGAGCGCGTCCAGAAGATCTGCGATATTGAAGCAAAATACAACAAATAGGTCGGGTGGACAGGGCCGGTCTGATCGGCGGGGTTCCGCCGACCAGACCGGCCCTGTCTTTCAGAGAACCTGCCTTTTCTGTACGGAAGTACAGAAAATGTCCACAGCCGACAGATTTGCAAACTATCCCGCGGCTCGCGCCGGTTCGGCGGAATCAGTCCGTCGGCCTTTGTAAGTCCGGCTTCATCTGGTCTCCGGGCCTGCTGGAAATCGAGCCGTCGGTTACTGGGAATCATAGCTTGATGCAATAAATTGTAAATATTTGGTAACATTTTGGGTTGACAGAAAAAACTACAATGACTATTATAAAAAAAGATGCATATTTGGGGAAAGCCGTCGCCGCCGGAGAGAGAAGGCGACGGGTTTAACCGCGCCCGGAGACGGCGAAAAAAAGCGGCAGCCAGCCTCGCATGGAGGCGGCAAAAAGCGACAGGGCCAGCCCCGCCCGTGGGCAACGAAGAGCGACGGGGTCAGCCCCCGCCCGTGAGCAGCGAAAAGCGCAGAGTTCGGCTCCGCATGGAAGCGGCGAAAAGCCCCACCCGTGGGCAGCGAAGAGCGACAGGGCCAGCCCCGCCCGTGAGTAGCGAAAAGCGCGGAGTCCGGCCTCGCATAGAGGCAGCAAACGCGACAAGTCCAGCCTCCGCCCGGAAGCGGCGAAAAGCCGCGGCCGCCGGTCTCATCGACGGATGCATCCAACAAAACACGGCATGTAGCATGGCCACTCCAACGCCCAAAAAGTTCGGGGGGGCTATTTTGTGCATAGAAAATATAAATGCAAGGAGAGAAGAGCATGAAGAAAAAACTGTTAGGTATTGTTGCGGTGATCTTCGTATTCGGCGTGCTGTTCGCGGGTCTGACGGTCTGGAAGTACATGGACAGTCAGCAGGCGTTCGCGGCGGACGGGTACATATTGACCGACAACAACGGCGACGGCACCGTCGCAAGCCGGTATTTCAGCGCGGGAACGGCGTACCGCTCCTCGTACGGAAATGCCATCGTGTATGAGGACGCCACGGGCGCGCAGACCTCTGTGGACGAAGAAAGATTTGTCCACTACAATGACGGGTCGATAAGTGCGTTTTCCGGGGGCATGATCGCGGATCTGGACGAGGCGGAGAGCGGAGTTCTGGATTTCTACTATCTGGCCCCGAAGATGGTGCTCACAAGCGGCGGGAGCAGCTATACCATTGACAACAACGGGACGCAGCTCTCCTTTGCAAACTTTATCTATCTTCTTGAGGAGGACCGCTTCCTCGTGCAGGCCTGCGGCGGCATGACGCTGACGCTGGCCAACGGCACGACGGAGGAGGTCTCCAACGGCTACCTCGAGATCGACTATCCCGACGACAACATCGTGCAGGTCAGCCGCGAGGACGCGGTCTGGCAGTCGGTGTCCGCCGGGTGCTACATCACGCTGAGCAACGGCGTGACGATCAACCTTGGCGACCGCACGGTCTACGACTCGCAGGGCAACGGCCGCTTCACGATCAACGACGTGGCCATGGATCTGGCCAGCGGCAGCGGTATCGCGGTGCAGTCCGACAGCGACACCAGCTGGGTCCCGCCCACCTTTGAGTTCGCCGTGGTGGACGGAGCGGACGGAACGGACGGTAATTCCGGACAGGCCGGAGAGAGCGGCGAGGAAGGGACCGCCGGAACGGCCGGAAACGCCGGCGAGGACGGCGAGACAGGCGACGCCGGAAGAGCAGGCGCGGCGGGCGGCAGCAGCGGCACGTCCGGCAGCGGAGGAAGCGGCGGAGCCGGAGACGTGGAGTCCGCGCTGGGCCGCGTCATTATCTCCAGCTTCGACTACGACTGCTACACCCTCCATGCGTCCTTCTATGCGGAAGATACCGGAACAGGAACCCTCCAGGACGTCTGCCGTGTGGAGATCGTGGAGGTATCCAGCGGCCGCGTGGTGAGGACGCTGGAGCCCGGCCGTGACGGTTGGGTCGGAGACTCTACCGTAAATTCCAGCGTTGACAACCCTGTCGAGATCACGGCGGAGGGTCTGAATCCCGACACCGAATACCAGCTCCTGATCTACAACGGCTACTCGGTGAGCGTGGGGAACGGCCAGCAGAACTCGGGAACGAAAGTGTTCGCCAGCCGGAAATTCTACACGGCCAGCGAGGGCGTATCCATGGAGGTGACGGCGCTGTCGGAGACCGGCATGACGCTGAACCTGGAGAAGAAGAGCTACTCCAACGCCGTGACGGCCAGAGTGAAGGTCACCTTCGAAGGGCGGGACGAGAACGGCAATTCCCAGACCTTCGACTGGTGGAGCGGTATCGTCAATCTTAATCCCGGGGCAAACCGGGTGGAGATGTCCGTGATAGATGACGAGAGCGGAGAGTCCCACGTGGGTCTGACGTCCAACATCCCGTACACGGTCACGCTCTATACCAGCCAGGAAACCAATGAGCAAAACTGGGCGATTGAGGCGGATCAAGATACAAACAACTGGGTCTACGACGCGGGAGAGAATGGGGATCTGAGCATGGAGCCCGAAGGCCTGGAGACGTCTCCGGCCACGGTCCTGCGCTCCGGTCAGAGGCTGGAGGGGACGACCCTCAAGGCGGCTCCGTCGGCGGGAGAGATCAAGTACGATCTGTCCGGAAACGGCTACTATCTGATCTATCTGAACAACGTGGTGGATCCGGACAACTCCGTGATCAACTACAGATACACCATCTCGTCGGCGGACGGCGAGGTGCTGCGCACGATCACGACCACCAGCAGCGAGGGGATCGAGCTGTATGTGGACGAAGAGGTGATCAAATACGGCGAAGAGTACCGTGTGACCTGTACCGTGACTTACAATGACAACGAGAAGGACTACACCCTCGAGATCGCGGGCGCACTCAGCACAGGCAGCGGCGTGGCCGTGGTCACCTTTGAGCCGGCGGACGCGACCAAGGGCGTTCCGGGCCTGCCGGAATATGTGCAGAATACCCAGATGGGAGCGGGCTACACATGGCTGTACGGCTGCCTCGTGATCGACGTGAAAGAGGCAGGGTTTGCCGTAAATACCTCAAAGCAGATCGAGGTCACCATGACCTCGGGCGGGGACTATCTGCGCACGCTGACCTACGACAGCGCAAGGATGGGAACCAGCACTACTGTAGAGACCCCCACCTATGATTACGCGAGCGGTACATACGACTATATATATAACACGACGAACCAAAAGCTCTACCTCCCGGTGAATGTAAACGGTCTGAAGGATGGCAGTACCTACGCGTTCCAGGTGAGCGCCTATGTCACCTACAGCGAGCAGACCAGCGCGTACCGGAAGGTGGGGACGGCAGTGTGCGCCACAAAAGAGTATGGACAGTCGCTGCGGTTCAACATCGAGGACCTGTCGGATGACGACACGGGAATGCGGTTCGGGATCTCTCTGGAGTACGACGGAGAGAAAGATCCCTACCCGATGGAGCTGCTGTCCGGAAAAGCGCTGGAGGTGGAGGCGTATAACGAGGATAACATTCCGATCGACACCTTTGTGCTGGATCTCTATGACGATAACAGCTACTCGAAAGAGCAAGCGGCAAGCGCTTGGTATGATGAGACCTGGAGTCCCATGGCCCGTTTCCTGGAGACTGACTTTGGAACGGAAGTCGAGGCGCCCGACGGGAATGCACAAAGGGTGCTGTGCACCCTGGACCAGAACCGGTTCGGCGATATATCGTCGTATAAAAGCATCGGCATCCGGGTGACGAAGGTGTACGACTACACCCGGAAAGGCGACGTTTCCTATCGGGACGACGAAGACTGCAATGTGAGCGATTACAGCAACGAGATCGGGGCGGAGTGCGAGATTAGCTGGCATGACATCGGAAGCGGCGCGGCGCCTGCCCTGCCGGAGAGATATGAAGGGGCCGCCACCTGGTCGCCCATCGTAAACTCCACATCGCAGCAGGGCAACCAGGTCGCCATCACGTCCGCGGGCGGGACCGTGGACCGCTCGCTGGACAGCGAGACCATCCGGGGCTACCGGGTGACGCCGCAGTACACCTCCTCCTCCATCGACACGGTGACCTATTACCTGATCAAGTACGACGACTGGGCGGAGTTTAACTACAGTCTGTCAAACGGTCTGCACGGTGCGACGACGTATGTTGACATCGTGAATGCAAAGATCCAGTATGAAAGCGGAGCTGATGTCTCTGGAGACGCCGGGTACTGGGCGGACAAAGTGCTCGCCATGGAGCTGGATTTCAAAGCATTTGGCTACACCGGAACGACCGCCCCAAGCCTTGATATTCTCTATACAGAGGATCAGGATCTGATCAGCGAAGGGGTACAAGAATCTGAGACAGGAGGCTTTGTCTGCTATACGGATCAGATCAAGCGAGGACAGACCTACTATGTGGCCTATACCGTGCTGGACGGCTACACGACGGATACGGACGGAAATGCCAACTATCTCTATCCGTACGCCAACAGCAGCTATCCGACGAACAACACGAACATCCTGCGGACGGAACCGCTGCGCATGGACCGGCAGGCGCCCAGAGTGAAGCTGAGCCTGTCCTACACAGATGCGACCGGAGCTGAGCACTGGAGCTTCCAGGCCTACGATCCGGATCAGGCGCTCGGCAAGATGACCGTCGGGACGGACTCTGCCGGCAGCTACGGGATCAACCAGCTGGAGCCCTGGAGCGCTGATTTGAGTCAGGAATCAAATCTACAGGACGGCTATATTATGAGCAGCGCTTACACAAGCTACAGCAGCAACGCGCTGTCGGGGAATCTGGCGGAGTATGTGGCCAGCGGCTGGACGACTGTGGGAACTTCCGTGAGTTTCCCGGAGGTGGCGAGGCTGAGCATTGACCCCATGACAGCGGGCGAGATAAGCGCCAGCTTTTCCTACAGCGTTACTGATCCGGACGGCAAGGCGTGGAAGGGAAGCTTTGCGGTAGACATGACGAGCGAGGATACCGCGGGCGTGCAGTACCTCTTCCTCGGCCGGAGTCTCAATGACAGCCGGTATCTGACCAACCAGACGGCGTCTTCCGCAACGCAAAGCCCGGGGCTGGGAATGAATCATCCGACGCTTTACGCCATGGCGGCGGCCCAGCGGTACCATGAGCTCTACTATTCGGCGGATAGTCTGGGAACAGAACTGGCCTTCACGGCGTCTCTGACCTCGAACAACCTGAACTTTTCCGTCCAGGGAGGTACAGATGAGGTGAAAAAGCAGATCGCCGCGCTGGAGGTGACGGTCTATCAGGGGACGGAAGATGGCTCGGAATATGAAGAACTGGACAGCAAGGTGGTGGCCTTCAGCGCATCCAGCACGAGCGCATATGCAGCCTCGCTGGAGCTTTCCAACATAGAAGATTATCGGGCTGGCCGTCTCGCCTACGCCACGGTACGGCTGATCTACGACACCGGACTGTACGGGGCGGAGCAGCCGGTCTATATGGAGCAGACGCCTGGCATGGGGACTTATGACATCTGGAAAAATGCAGGCTCAAAGGTACTGTACTCGGTGCGCGAGCAGGGATCGGCCCGGTGGTACACCTCCGCCAGCTCTACCTCCAGCTCCTCCGGCCGAAGTCTGAGCGGTCCCAGTACGGAGGCGAGCGGCTCGGTATGGGACTATACGGGCACTATAACAGATTACTGGGATCAGTCGGCGGATCAGGCTGTGACGCTTAGAAAAGAAAACTATACCGGGAACATCAGCTACCTTCCGGAAGCGAACTTTACGCTGACGGCGCAGTCGGCCTTGGGAGATGAGCGACTGACCGACCAGACCTATCTGTCGGCGGCCGTCGGCGGCTGGAACGACACAAAGAACACGAGGACCAACCTGGTGTTCGGCGTCTACGCCAAAGCGGACGGAGGCTTCCGGCCTGGGAGCGGAAGTGGCGGCGCATATGGGGTGACGGTCGTCGATAAGGCTACCGAAATTACGGTGGATGGCGAGGCGCTGACGCTGGCGCCGAATCAGGCCGTAAGCTTCCTGATGCCGAACGCAGAGATGTCCACTGCGGACAACACGACCATAGAGACGTATTACAACAAGACGGCCTTCACATTCGGGCTCAGTGCGGACACCAAGCGGAGGCTGAGTGAGGCGGAGAGCTCCTACCTGCCCTATGTGTTTGCGGAAGTATACCGGGGTACGACATGGCAGCAAACGATCAATAACAACGGTTACTACATGGAGAATGAGGGAACCTTGGTCGACGAACTGGTTTATGATGATGAGTTGTATGTGACAGGCCCGAAATCCTACTACAACGCCATGTACAGAGCAGCGGAGGGAGATGCGGTTACATACGGCGCTGCGCTGAGTGGCCTGGCGGCGATTCCGGAGAGAAACTTTAAGCAGCCGACCACAGGGCAGCAGAGCAGCTATCGCACGACGATCCAGATCAGCAATCTGACGGCGGGGGCGGAGACGGAGAATTACTCGCTCCGGCTCTATGTGCTGCCGAAGCGGGATGAGGACGGAAATCCGATAAAGTATGACGATTTCAATACCGTGAAGCAGCATCGGCAGTATCTGATGGACAATGCGGCCGGAACGAGCCCCAACCACAGTCGAACCGGATTTTACTACTACGATTCTCCGAAGGCGGTGTGGTGGAAGCTCCGGACAGCGTCCGCGCCGACGATCGGAAGCGTAAGCGCTGTCTATGAGGCGGAAAGCTACACAGAGAAAACGCTGAGCGTGAACCTCTACTCCAGCGGATCCTCGCCGCTCTATGAGAGGGATGCATATCTGGAATTCCGGCTCCTGGACAGCAGCAATAACGTGGTGCTGGACAATGAGGATATGATGACCGCGCTGAAGCTTCTGTCCAAAAAAGCGGTGGACTTCAGTTATTATGACCAAAATGGTGAATTGAAGTCCGACAATCCGTACACGGGCTATGCCCGGAGTGATTCGGCCGCGGTTTCCAATATGTATGGGAACGAAACCTTCGAGTTCAATCTGTCAGAGTTTATCAATAATGGAAAGCTGACAGCCGGAGCGACCTACACGGTGCAGGCGAGGATCTGTATGAAGGATCCGACCCTTGCAGCGCCAACTGGCCCGAACGGGACTTTGTTTACGACGAGTGATGTGAAGTGGGCTGAGGACGCGACGGGAGTCACCCGGGAAGCGGTTGTGAGCCAGAATTCGAGCCATCAGAATGGGACTACGATCCAGATTACGCGGGGAGGTTCCGCGCAGATCAACGCGTCGGCTAATTATGAAAAGCGGGGTACGCAGGATGATGGCTATGATATGTCGATCAATGCCAGCGTCACGGACTCGGCGTACCGCCTCGGCCTCTGGAATGGAGGCACTCTGACCCAGGGCAGCTACCGCATCCGGATCTATCAGAACTCGGAAAACGGCCCGATACTGGTGAGCGATCAATTTAGGTCCGGCAATAGGCCGGTGAGCAATATGACGTTCCAGACGGGTGGAAACGCAATGAACACACTCGTATATGAGAACAATCAAAACTACGACGCCTCTTACTATCTGGAAGTCTGGGGCACCTACGACGGGACGAAGCACCAAACGATTGGCTGCCCATGCAGGGAGAGCCACGGACCTGACGACGTGGACAGTGAAGGAAATATCTGCGTGATCACCACCCGGGAAAATACGGTGCTGACAGACCGTCTGACCATGCCGGATACAGAGGGCGTGCGGATTCAGCGTATCAGGCTGACTTACAACCAGAGTACGGGCACGCTGTCCATACAGGCGGAAGGAGTCGGTTATACGGAGTTCAGGGAAGCGTCTGTGTCGCTCAGCACCACGTCAAAGTCGTACAGTGCGACGGAAGCGAACCTGCAGTGGACGGGAAATACGTGCACCGTGACGTTTACAAACCGGCCGACCGATATCGCGGGGGCGACATGGGATTATTCCATCCAGTTCAGGACCTCGACGGGTAGGGAGTATCAGTCTGTAGGAACAGCAGATTTTTAGGAGGGAAGAAATTGCGGAAGTTAAATAAGAAAGCTAAAGCAGTCTTTGCGCTGTTTTCCGTCTGCGTTCTTCTGCTGACCGGGATCCTCGCGGCGGCCGCCTACATGGTGGCCAGCGCGCAGGAGCCGGAGTACGCGCTCTCCTCGGGCGCCGTTGTCTATGACAACGTGTACACGCAGGTGAAGCTTGCGGGCGAGGGGACGGTCAAGAGGGAGAACGGCGGAAGCTATCAGCTGACGGAGGGAGACGCCTCCTATACGCTGGGGACCAGCACGGTGGCCTGCCCTCCGGGGGAGAGCTCGCTGGAGATCTTCGGCGGACAGTATGTGTTCGATCTGGACGGGACCGTGACGACCATGGGTTCCCACTATGTGATCGACGATTTGAGCACCACCAGATTCTGCAAGTTGGATGAAAATAAATATGTCATCGTCGGCTCGGGGATCTCGTCGGACGACGGGTACCTGAGCGCGGACGGCTATCTGTATGTGATCGTGGACAGCGCAGGCAACGCGAGGGTCGTCAACGGGACGACCAGTGTCAAGCTCCTGAACAGCGCGGTGCTGCGGGCCGGGAGCATGGAGTGGGATCTGGCCGAGGGAACGGTGCAGATGGCGGACTACACCATCGACCTGTCCTCGCTGGCCAACTATGAGTTTGCCAGCGGACAGAACTACAGCTACACGATCCGCGGCGGAAACGGCGGAAGCGGCGGCGACGGCGGAAGCGG
>JAUNHB010000004.1 GCA_030524125.1 Eubacteriales bacterium
TCATACCAGAAAAAGGGGGATTGTTCATAATTTATTTACTCATGCGTTTGTCGTGGGACAGAGGAAGATTTTCTTCCCCTGTCCGCCGTCTGCGTTTTTTGCGTCCGCCTAAAGCGGATGTAGTCTTCCTCTCACATCACCGTCTGGAAAGAAGCTTCAGAATGACCGCCCCCGCGCAAAACCCGGTCATGATGCTCACGCCGATGAAGTCATACAGAAGGAACACATACTGATGATACACGACCACGAATGCGTTGAAGAGCAAAACACCAAGCACGCCGAAGCCCTTCCGTTCCTCCCCCGCATGAGCGCACAGGGCTAACAGGATCCCGATGACAAACAAGGGGATATACCTGAGCACAAGCACGGTCCTGACCTGAAACCATGCTCCGGCCTGACGCTGTAAGGACTGAAATACGGTATCGTAAAGGAGGGCAAGGATCTGGGCGACGGTAAGCGCGACATAAAACTGTATGGTGGCTTTCTTCATAGGAAGTCTCCTTTCTGTTTTTCTGCCTGCATTTTACCACAGGAAGCAGACCTGTGCCGTTTCCTGTCAAAAACGGCCTATGTTGTTGTCAAAATTGGAGTTTGCTTTTTTCTTGGACTTACGAAACAAAATAATGGAAGCAATGACATCAACGCAAAAGATAAATTGAAGAATACCGTAAAGAAACATTTCACCTGCCGATATAGCCTTATGATCGTAACTGCGTTTAACAGCGGATATCCCAATGAAACCGCTCAGTACAATAGCCATCGCATCAAACATCATTAAAAGAACGGAAATCGCAAATGTGAAAACGGTAAGCATACATACCGTTCCAACCAGAAAGACAAAAAGATATGCTGGAATGGAAATCGTTTTAATCAACATATTGATTCGGCATAATTCAACGAAATCCCATTTCTTTCTCAGACTGACAGCGCATGTCGAAACTGCGCAAATACAGGCCGCAAACCAAATGACAACCAATATCAGCAGACAGAGATACGCATTGCTTTGAAATATCGTTTCCATCAGAAAACCGCTGGAAATACAGTACAGTGCAAATGCAACGGCATACGGAAACAACACGATACTTAATGTTGGCATAAATTTTTTCATTCGCTTTGCTCCTTTCTGGCATACAAATCCTCTTTTTTTAACGGGACCGCTCATACCAGCTTTATTATCACTGTATCAACAAGAACTTGCAGCTCCTTTTTAGAAATTAAGCCTCTTATTTTCCACTTCTATGTACAGCAGAATCTTTACAAAAAAAGTATCTTTTTCTGCCCGCATCTCCATCAACCCATCATACTTTTTGACGATCTTCCTTACATTGTGCAGTCCAATCCCATGCAGCTCCTTATCCGGCTTTGTGGTGAGAAATCTGTCCTGCTCTCTGTCTACTCTTCCATCAAAGCTGTTTTCTATTTCAATCTGCAAAATTCCTCTTGCAAACATGATACTGACTTTCAGTCTCCTTTCTTCTGTTTGCCCGGCCCCTTCTATGGCATTTTCCAGAAGGTTTCCCAATATTACATTTAAGTCAAATACATGTGAAAATTTTTCAGGAAGCTGTACCTGTACTTCCACTGTATCTAATTCCTTTTTTGCCCGCTGAAGCATGTAATTTAACACACTGTCGATTTCCCAGTTTCCTGAAGCGACTATTTCTTCCGGATTCGATACAAATTCCTGCATAGCGTCGATGTAATTCTGGATTTCACCCGTTTTATCCTGCCCTGCCAAAAGTCTGATTTCATTCATATGATGCTTCATATCATGGCGAAGGGCCTTCACTTTTTCCTCGCTTTCCATCATCAACTTCATCTGATTGGCATAACTTTGCAGCTTTTGCTGCAGGGAAGCATTTTCATACTTCTGATACAATTCGCGGGACAGCATCTCATACAAGTGAAAGACCAGAAAATTAATCAGCAGAAGCCCCCAGTTCACAAGAACCATTCCAAAATCCGTGACGCTGTCCGAATATAATAAAATCGCATTCATGAGGACGCTGCACAACGGTAATAAAACCAACGCTTTACTTTCGACAAACGCAGTTCTTCTCGTTTTAACCAGTCTTTCTGAAAATAATTCGCATATAAAGATAATGAATACAACGAGCACTCCTAAAAATGGACTTGTTTGCTCCCCATCCCTGTAGTCGATGAATAATAGCGTCACACCCACATCACAGACCATATTAACTATATAAACAGAGCAGGTCACAAAAAATATCGTTTTTACAGAACGGGTATAGAGCATCACGATTAGGCCGATCCCTATCAAATTACACAGAATATTTACCCACATCAAATGGAACAGCAGGTAAGCGCCGGTATTGACAAGATAAAAGCCGACGTAAACGAGTATTTCCACCACGCCCGAAGTCCTGCGTTCCCCCAGAAGCACCTTCATAAACCGATAAATGACATACATCCGAAATAAATTTGATGCCGCGCAAAGAATTACATCCGTCATCCTCTGACTTCCCTCCCCTGCCAACAAAGTCTGGCTGCATTCCATATCATCTGTGTTTCTTCTTCGTGAATGATCGCAAGCCATACCGGTTCAAGAAAATTTTGAATTTCTTTCATTATGTCTGCAAAAGCAATGGCCGGGTTCCCGAGTGTCTTGAGAAAATATCTCCACTTGGTCTGCATATCCGTATCGTCAGCCAATGTCAGAACACGCTCAAAGCTATCTTTTTCGTAGGCTGTACCGCGATTTTGAAGAGTTTCCCAAATGGCAGTCTTCAGTTTCACTCCTTCAAAATCGAATGTGCGGGACAGATAATAAATATCATAAAAATCCTTCATACGACCCGTCAGCTCAAACCTCTGCAAAATCGCGTCGAACTTTTCAGCAATGGTACTTTCAAGCGAATAGGTAAGGATTTCAGGCCTCTCGAAATCTGCCAACTGCGTCTGAATGTTCCTCCATTCGGCCTTGGGAACGATCACATCTCCTACTCCAATATCTACCTGAAAAGGTACACGGACATTCTTGATATATCCGGTAATCTGTGTGCTGACACCATGATACTTCCGTTGCAGGGCGACAGGCTTTGTCCCTGACGCCTTAAACGTCACAAAATCATTTCCGGTATCCACGGAAAGGACCTCTGCAATGATTTCATCCATTTTAGCCAGATCATGATTCAGCCCACGCATCAGAAAGTCCACATCCTCTTTGCAAGTACAGAAGCAGCTTTGTCTGCCATCACAACCACACCCCTATCAAATCTTTTACCGTCTTTTTCACCCGCAGCAGCCCAGCATATTCCAATAGTCCGGGAACGCTTTTGCCCGGATCTGCGATATAATTTTGGATCGCCTTGTTGAAAATCTCTTTATCCATCTTATTACGATACCGCAGACAATCACAAATCAGGCGGTCTTTATCATAAATACGCGCCTGATGCCCCTCTATCTCCCCGACTGTCAATCCGATCTCCAGCAGGGACGGCTCTATATAGTAAGGCTTCACAAATGGATAGTCGATTTTGAACCGCGACTTACCGGAATCTTTGCTGACAGCCAGATGCCATACAGCAGGCGTCCGATCACTGTAACCGTAATACCGCAGAGCAGTGTCCATACAAAAGATCGCATCAGGAAACAGACGAATCACTGTGCCAACTTCGCTGAAATCATCGTGATCGACCCACTGATAATATCCATAGCGGACTTTTTCCACCCAGCCCTGCCGGATCAGTTTTTGCAGCGGACGATACAAGATATTTTCTGCCTGAAGCTGCTTTGTCCGCATCATGCCGCCATATTTGTCAAATATTTCTTTGTATTCTGCAATACTTTTCATTTCACCACGCCTACATTACTTTTATGTTCAATACGCTAACAAGCGGATGAACTAGTGCATTTTCATTATAGTAAAGGAGATGCAGTTTGTCAACTCGATCCCATCAGCCGCTCCCGTACCTGTTTCCGGTATTTCTTACTGATACTCAACATCGTACCATCTGTCAGCTCCACTTCCTCATAGGCGTACCGGGCCACAAAGGCCGTATGCACCAGATAGGACTGGTGGATCTTCAGAAATTCCGCAGGAAGTTCCTTTTCCAGTTCTTTGAGCTTCCCGTAAAATTCCCTCGTCCCGTTCACCGTCACGATCCGGATCTTTCTGCCTTCGCTGATGAAATACATGATGTCCCCATAAGGAAGATAGCAGTAATCCCGCCCGCTCTGGTACTCGAATCTCGTCTCGTTTTTCCCGAGGATCGTGACCGCCAGCGCAAGAACCTCGTTCACCTGCGCTTGCAGTACCGGCTTTATCAGGAAATCCAGCGGCTGGGTCTTAAAAAGGCTCTGCGCGTAGGACGCCTTGCCCGATATGTAGACGATCTGAAGCCGTCTGTCCTCCAGCCTGCCGCGGATAAAGCGCCCCACCTCAATGCCGCTCAGCCGGAAAAGCTCAATGTCCAGAAAGAGGACGTCGAGGGGATTTCCCGCCCGCAGGTACTCGCAAAGCGCTTCTCCCGTGTTCCAGCTCTCCGTCCCGAGCTCCAGCTTTTTTTCTTTTGCATAGGATAAGACCATTTTCTCCAGCTCCGAGCAGATATTTTCTCCGTCGTCGCAGATCCCAACGTAATACATCCCGCACCTCATATTCCCGCTTTTTTCTATCTGCCATTTTAACAGATAGAAGAGAAAAAGTCGACAGATCCGGACGCGTGGCCGGGCAGTTACCTATGAGATTAAATAATATTTTTTGTTGAATTTTTTCGTAGATGGTATATAATATAGACAGAGCAGAAAGCTCTCGATGAAAGAGCATCGTAAAAAGTTGGGCTGCAGATGGAGCAGGGTAAATGTCCATCTCTTTAGATGCCTTAACTGGGCATCGAGCCTCGCAACGGGATAATGTTGTAGTCCACGTGGGGGACTTAATGATTCCTACGTCGTTATTGGTATCTTAACTGGGTATCGAGGCTGACAACCAGCAGAAAACTCTTTTTAAAAACAAATGAAGTTCTTAGAAAAGTGTGGTTAATATCACCACACTTTTCTTTGTGAGGTATAAATGGCAACCAAGGAAGAAAAGAAAAACGAAATACGGCAAAAAATTATAGATTCGGCCATGGTATATAGCCAGAGCTTATCAGGCAATGTGTTTTTATATGTGTATGGCAGTGATTTTTTTGAGGTATCGTTCCCTGTGGATTGTTTTCTTCATTTGACCGGTGTCACTACATCCTTGTCTGCAAAAGCATTTTATAGGAATGCCAAAAGAAGAGAGCTTACGACTCGCCAGTTCTATTTTGACGGCAGACATCCATATGCAAATGCAAGAAAGAAGCTTCCCTGCTTGAAAAGATTGCCGGAACTTACGAACGAGGTGGTTTGTGTTCTTCGGGATACGCAGACTCAAACGGTTACATATAAATTAAGCGTAACCAATTTGGAGTTCACCTTGGGCTTAACAGAAAACATTGGTAAAGATGGAGCGAAAATCAACGACTACTTTTTGCCAAAGTCTTTGCGGGTCAAAGATTCTGCGATTGAAAAAAGCAGCGGCGGAGAGGTGGTAGATTTTATATTCTCAAAAAGCGCCAGCGTAGCAAAGTATAATAAGCTGCTGGTTGAGGATAAAACTAAGAAAATACCAGACTGCGTAAAACATTTGATACATGGGGATTTTCTGGAATAAAAGAATAGTGCAGGCAAAGGCATCAGCTTCTGGTGTCTTTTTTTGTGCTCACAGTCCTGTATCACCTTTTCTCTAATAGAAATTTGGTAAAAACACGCCAAAAATGACGTAATCAATAGATTCTTGTGTTATACTGATCACAATACGGCGAGGACTGAACGTCTATGATAACGGAACTCAGAGACAAAAAACAGAGAGGAGCGCATCCTATGTCCAAGACAGAATACCAGAAAGCAAGAAGAAAGGCACAGAAAACCTACCGCATGCAGCTATTAAAGGGAGAATGGCCCTATCTGCAGGCGCTGGACGACATCGTCTCGTTCACCGACGTCGCCGCCAGCACGGAACTCGGGCTCTGCGAGATCTCTCTGGACGCGGTGGCCGGAACGCGGACCTCCGGGCGCAAACAGGCCTTCGCCAGCGATTTTATGCCGCTTCTGGAGGACGACAGCGAGTTTGCATGGAAGTGGATCAATCTGTACGAGGCGCATATGGAGGAGGGGATCCGGGAACCCATCACCGCTGTGGAATTTATGAACCGCTACTATGTGGTGGAGGGCAACAAGCGGGTCAGCGTCCTCAAATACGTGGGCGCCGTCAGCATCCACGCCTATGTGACCCGTATCGTTCCCAGACGGGACGATTCCAGGGAAAACCGTATTTACTATGAATTTCTGGATTTTTACCGGGTCTCTCAGGCAAATTACCTGACCTTCTCCCAGGAGGGCTGCTACGCCAGACTTCTGTCTCTCCTGGACAGGGATCTTCAGACCGAGTGGACGGCGGACGAACGTATGGAATTTCACTCGGCTTACCTTCATTTTCTGGACGTCTACGAGGAGCGGGGCGGCAAAAGTCTCCGCCTGACGGCCGGGGACGCGTTTCTCGTCTATCTGGAGATCTACGGCTATGAGGGCCTTCCGGACAAATCCTATCAGGAGCTTCGCCGGGAGATCCCCGCGATCTGGAAGGATTTTGAGATCTATCCCGAAAAACGCAGCATAGAGCTTGTCATGGCCCCGGAGGAGCCGCCCTCCGCGCCGGTCTCCGTGCCCCGCCTGCTCTCCCGCGCCGCGCCCCGCCTGAAGATCGCCTTTATCTACGACCGGGATCCCGCGGTGTCGAGCTGGGCGTACGGGCATGAGCTTGGGCGGCTCTATCTGGCCGACGCCCTGAGAGACCGGGCCGACGTCTCCCGCTTCACCGTGCAGGGCGGCCCGGAGAAGCAGCTCCAGACGATCCGGCAGGCGGCGGAGGAAGGAAATTCGCTGATCTTTACCACCAGCCCCCGCCTTTTGAACGCCAGCGTAAAGGCCGCGGTCCTCCTTCCCGACGTGAAGCTTTTGAACTGCTCCTTAAATTCCTGCTTCGGCCATCTGCGCACCTACTACGGGCGCATGTACGAGGCCCGGTTTTTGAGCGGCCTGCTGGCCGGGATCTTAAGCCCCGAGCCGTCCGTGGGCTACGTGGCGGATTATCCCATCTACGGCTCCACCGCCAACATCAACGCCTTCGCGCTCGGCGTGCGCACCACCAGGCCCGATGCAAAGGTCTATCTGGAATGGTCCTGCGTCCGGGACAATCCCGCGGAGGAATATTTCCGGGCCAGAAGGATCTCCTGTATCTCGGGTCTCGATCTTCTGAGCCCGTCCAAGGCTTCCCAGCGGCATTTCGGTCTGTACGACACCTCCGGCGGCCAGATCCGCAATCTGGCCATGCCGGTCTGGAACTGGGGAAAATTTTACGAGCGGATCGTGCGCTCCGTCCTGACCGGCGCGTGGAAGCGCACGGAGCCCGCCTCGGATTTTAAGTCCGTCAACTATTTCTGGGGGATGTCCTCGGGGCTGATCGACCTGATCTGCTCCCACCATGTGCCGGACACCGCCAGACGGCTGGTGGAGGCCATGGGGCGCGAGATCAGCTCCGGAGCGTTCCAGCCCTTCGGCTGCCGGGTCGTCTCGCAGGACGGCGTCCTCCAAAGTCCCGCCGGAGAGGATATGCCCGCCGGGCAGATCGGTTCCATGGACTGGCTTCTGGACAACGTGGTGGGAGGCTTCCCCGCTCTGGACAGCCTGACGGACGAAGCGCTGGAGATCGTCCGGCTGCAGGGCGTGGACGGCTTTCGGGAGGAATGACGATGAAAATACTGGTGCTTGCAGACAAGGAATCTCTGTATCTGTGGGATTTCTTTGAAAAAGAGAAGCTGGAGGGGATCGATCTGATCCTCTCCTGCGGAGATCTTCACCCGCAATATCTGTCCTTTCTGGCCACCTTTTTCTCCGGCCCTGTGCTCTACGTCCACGGCAACCACGACGGCTGCTACAGGGACACGCCGCCGGAGGGCTGCATCTGCGTCGAGGACCGGATCTATGAATACAAAGGCGTGCGGATCCTTGGTTTGGGCGGCTCCATGCTGTACAGCGGCGGACCGCACCAATATACGCAGAAGCAGATGGATCTGCGGATCCTCCGTCTGGCCCCGAAGCTTTGGTTCCACAAAGGGTTCGACATCCTTCTGACCCACTCTCCGGCCCTCGGGCTCCACGACGGGACGGATCTGCCCCACACGGGCTTTCAGGGCTTTTTAAAGCTGATGGACCGTTTTCATCCGCGGCTGTTCGTCCACGGACATGTGCATATGTCCTACGACCGCACGATCCCGCGCAGGTCGTTCTACGGCGACACCGCCGTGGTCAACGCCTACGAGCGGTATGTGATCGACCTGTGAGGCGGGTTCCTGCGGCCCGCGGCCGCCGGGACCACCCCGGAACGCACGGGCCGGAGCCGCCAAGGGGGCGTGAGCCGGAGCCGCGAAAGCCCCGCCGCGCACCGGCCCCTGTCAGAGCGTCCACGCCTCCGCCGCCTGCGTAAGCCTCCACCAGAAGTCGATCCGTTCCACCTGTTCCGCCGCGTACACCGGGAAGAGATCCAGCACTTCCCCGTTCACATAGTAGATCACCGTCCCCACCATCTCCCCGGCCCGCACCGGCGCCTCCAGCCGTTCCGGGATCAGCACATCCATCGTAAATTCATCCTCCTCCTTCAAAAGAAGTTCCTCCATGCGCACCTGCGCGATCAGAGCCGCCTCCTCCTTCCTGCCGTCCGTCACCGGGACCGGGGAAAGAGGAAGCACACTCTCCCCCACCGTCTCCCTGTGAAAATCCGTAAGCCCGTAGTCCATCAGTTTTCTCGTGTCCGACCATTTCCACGTCCGGTTGCCCGGCCAGCCGCAGGCCAGCACCACCGCGATCAGTCTCTTTCCCTGGCTTTCCAGCGCGCCCACATAGCAGTACCCGGCCCCGTTGGTAAAGCCCGTCTTGCCGGTCAGCGCGCCCTCCATCATTCCCAGAAAGGCGTTTTTGTTGCTGACGGTAAAGCTTCTCGTGCCGTCCAGATCCCCGAAGGACCATGACGCCTGTCTGGTGATCGTGAGAAATTCTTCATTTTCCATGCACCGGCGCATGATGGCGGCCAGATCCCGCGCCGTCGTGGAGTGAACGCCCCTTCCGTCCTCGGCGTCCAGCCCGTTGGGCGTGATGAAGTACGTGTCGTAGCACCCCAGATCCCGCGCCTTCTGGTTCATCAGCGCCGCAAATCCCTCCACGCTGCCGCCCACATGCTCCGCGATGGCCACGGCGGAGTCGTTGTGGGATTCCAGCATCAGGGAGTAGCACAGATCCAGCAGCCGGTACCGCTCCCCCGCCCGGATGTGAAGCTGCACGTCCGGCATGGACGCCGCGTAGTCCGACACCTCCACCGTCCCCTGCAGATCCGCGTTCTCCAGCGTCACGAGAAGCGTCATGATCTTTGTGGTGCTCGCCATGGGCATGGCCTCCCGGCCGTTTTTCTCAAAAAGAATACGCCCTGTGTCCGCGTCCATCAGGACCGCCGACCGGGCGTAAAGCTGCTCCGGCTCCCCCTGCGCGCGCGCCCTGATCCCCGCTGTGAGGATCAGCGCCGCCAGAAGCGCCGCCATATATGGTTTCCAGATTGTTTTCGGACGATGTGTCATAGAGCACCCGCTTACCGGCTTTGTACCATCCTATGCAAAAGCCCCCGCGTTCATGCGCCTTACAGGTTCAGTTTAAGCTGCACCTCCTCCTCGGCCTCCGTCTTCATCTCCTCCACCAGCTCCGGCTGCACCGTCGGCAGCTCCTCGGTGGAACGCACTCCGAAATTTCTCAGAAATTCCTCCGTCGTGCCGAACAGGATCGGGCGTCCCGGCGCGTCCAGCCTGCCGGCCTCCCCCACGAGCCCGTACTCCACCAGACGGTTGAGCGCGTGGTCGGAGTTGACTCCGCGGATCTTCTCCACCTCCTGACGGGTGACCGGCTGCTTGTAGGCGACGATGGACAGCACCTCCAGCTGCACGTCCGTCAGCACGTATTTCTTCGGCTGCTTCGCCACCCGGATCAGCGCGTCGTAATATTCCCGCCTCGTGCACAGCTGAAAGGAATCCTCCAGCTCGATGATCTCCATGCCGCCTTCGCGGCTGTTGTACCGGTCCATCATCTGATGCACCAGCCTTCTTGTGGTCTCCCCGTCGTGGCCGATGGCCGCGGCCAGCTTGTCTGTGCTCACCGCCTCTCCCATGGCGAACAGCACGGCCTCCACCACCGCTTCTATCTTTTCCAGTTCCACATCCGTATCCTCATTTCCTTCTGTCATTTTCACGATGCAGGACGGCGCCGCTTTCCTACAGTTGCGACGTGATCCGCATATCGTCGAACAGCTCCTCCTGCACCACGAGAAGCTCTCCGGTCTTCATCAGCTCCAGAACGGCCAGAAATGTGACGATCATCTGGATCTTCCCCTTCTGGCTGCGCATCAGCTCCGAGAACAAAAACGAAGCGTGCTCCGAGGCGTAGCTCCGAAGCTCCCCCATCTTCTCGTCCAGGCTGACCTCCTCCTGCTCGATCTGTCCGAACTTGCTCCGGATCGGGTCGATCTTTTCAGTCTGGCGGCGCATGAGCGACTGGAAGATCGCGTTCAGACGGCTCAGAGTCAGGTCTCCCACCAGCTCCTCCAGATTGACAGGCTCCTCGTAGCGCGCCACCTCGTCGGGGATCGTCGGCCCCTTATAGAGCGCCTTCCCGGACACGGACAGGCGGTCCCGGAGCTCGTAGGACATATACTTGTACATCTTGTACTCCAGAAGCTTCTGCACCAGATCCTCGCGGGGATCGATCTCCTCGCCCTCCTCGTCCACCTCCGCCGGAAGAAGCATCTTCGCCTTGATCTCCAGCAGCGTGGCCGCCATGACGAGGAATTCGCTCATGACGTTCAGGTCCTCCGTCTCCATGGACTTCAGATAGTCCATATACTGGGCCGTGATCTCCACGATCGGAATGTCGAATATGTTGAATTTATTTACGTCGATCAGATGGAGCAGAAGATCCAGCGGACCCTCAAAGCTCTCGATCTTTACAGACAAAGCCATCGCCTATGCCGCTCCTTTTACCGTGATCAGGATCAGCTCCGGCGGGTTGAAGATCCGGATGGGGACCGTGTGCTCCCCCAGCCCAGCGCTGACCACCATATAATGCTCTCCCTTCCGGAACAGTCCCCGGTCATATTTCGGAAAGAGCTTCGCCTGCGGCGTGATCACGCCGCCGACGCCCGGGATCCGGACGATCCCTCCGTGCAGATGCCCCGCCAGCGTAAGATCCGCCCCCCACGCCGCATAGTCGTCAAAATAGACCGGATTGTGCGCCATGAGGATATGGTATCTCCCGTCCCCGGTCCCGCCGAAGCGCCTTGTCAGCTCCGTCCTGTCGTAGGCGGGCTGCAGCGGCTTCCGGTAATATGCCAGAGACATTTCATATCCGTGGATCGCAGCCTCCCCTCCGCCGTGGCGAAACGTCGCCGTCTCGTCGGAGAGGATCCTCACGCCCGCATCGCGAAGCGCGGACGCGTACCGCCCGTAGAGATCCCCGTACCGCTCCGGACACTGGCGCATCCGGGATTCATGGTTTCCGTTGCTGGCGATCACCGGAAGTCCCATTTTCTGCAGTCCCCGAAAAAGCGTCAGCGCATGCTCCATCCGCTCCTCGCGCCCTTTTGCCACCAGCATGTCCCCCGCGCAGAGGACCATATCCGGGCCCAGTCCTTTGATGGCCCCGAGCAGCAGGCTCTGTTCCTCCCCCCACAGCCTGTTGTGGAGATCCGCCAGCAGCGCAAGCTTCAGAGACGGATCCTCTCTCCGGAAACGATCCGTCTCTATCTCATACGTCCTGATTTTTAATTTTCCTGCCGCTGTCTTTTCCATAGCTGTTATCATATCACAGCTTTTGCCATTTCTGCAATTCCTTTAGAGCAAAAAGATGTGAAATGCCCTCTGCACATAATCTCCGAAGCCCGCCTGTCTCACCCCGGCGGACGCCACGAGCGGCACCGAGCCGATCTCGCTTCCGTTCAGCCGGTACACCATCCGCCCGATCCGATCGCCCTTCTCCACCGGCGCTTCCACCGACTCCGGCAGCTCTATGGAACGCTCCACACCGGACAGATTGCTTCCGTCGGTGGAGACATAGGAAAATTCCTCCCCGTACCGAAGCTCCACCGTATCCTCCACGCCTCCCGTCACGGGCAGCAGCGGGAGGGCCGCCGGATTTTCGTCCCGGTACAGACTGCAGCAGGCAAAGCCGCTGTTTAAGAGCGTGACCGCGTCCTGAAAACGGCTCTTGCTGTCCGCTCCGCCCATGACGACGGCCACCAGCTCGATATTGTCCTTTTTCGCGCTGGCGGAAATGCAGAAGCCCGCCACGCTGGTATATCCGGTCTTCAGTCCCGTGGCGTACTCGTACTGCCGGATCAGCTTGTTCGTGTTGGACAGGCCGAACTCAAAGCTTCCCCTCGCCGTGGTGTGGACGATGTTTTCCATCCAGATCGTGCAGTACTCGTGGATCTGCGGATGGTTTTTCAGGATCTCGCGGGACATGACCGCCACGTCTCTGGCCGTGGTCAGATGCTCGTCGTCGTCGAGGCCGCAGGAGTTGACGAAATAGGTGTCGTTCATTCCCAGCTCCTTCGCCTTCTCGTTCATCTGCTTGACAAAATCTCCCTCGCTTCCGCTTATGTACTCGGCCATGGCCACGCAGGCGTCGTTGGCGCTGGCCACCGCGATGCATTTAAGCAGCGTGTCGACCGTCTGGGTCTCGTACGCCTCCAGATAGACCTGCGAGCCGCCCATGGACGCCGCGTGCTCCGACACGGTCACGACGTCCGAGAGCGCGATCCTTCCCTCCTCCAGCGCCTCGAGGATGAGGAGCATGGTCATGATCTTCGTCACGCTGGCCGGATGCACCTTCTCATCCGCCGCCTTCTCCATCAGGACGGTCCCCGTGGACACCTCGATCAGGATCGCGTGGGGAGCGGCCACTTCCGCAGCCACCTGATGAGATTCCCGCTCCGCCTGGCTGACGCGGGCGGCTTCGGCGTCCTGCCCCTCCGACGCATCCTGTCCCTGCGCCTCTCCCTGCGTCTCCGACGTCTCCTGAGCCGCCAGAACCTGTACCGGCGACGCCGGCATCGCAAGAAGGAGCGCCGCCGTCAGAAGACGCGCGCACCATTTTCTCAGATCTTTCAGAATATCACCTCATAGTCCCTTTGCTATATGTGTAGCGCGAAAACGGGGATTTATGCATAGAAAAGTCCCCGCCGGCTGTTTTTCACCGCCGCGGGGACGCTTCTTTCCGCGCCCTGTCTTCCTCACAGAAGCATGGCGCAGGCAATTCCGATCCCGAGAAGGCATCCGGCCGCCACCTGCAGCGGCGTGTGGCCCACAAACTCCTTCAGGCTCGCCTCCCAGAACTCATACATTTTATTATTTTTTTTGAACGCCTCCACGAATCCCTCCGTCCGGAAAAATTCGATCATCTCGTTCAGTACCTTTCCCTGTTTTCCGGTCTCCATACGCACGCCCATGGCGTCATGCATCACGATGATCGCCATCATGCACGCGATGGCGAACTCAAAGGTACCGAATCCGTAGATCAGCCCGGACGCCGTGGCCATGGAACTGACCGTGGCCGAATGGGCGCTTGGCATCCCTCCGTCCCCGACCATCCGCTCCACCCGGAATTCGTGATGGATCAGCGCGTAGATCAGCGTCTTCAGCACCTGAGCCAGCGCCCATCCCGAAATGCCGCATATCAGCACCCGGTTGCTCAAAAGCTCCGTCAAAAAGATGTTCATTTACCGCTCCTACAAGAGTGACAGTCCAGACCGCGCCATTCGCAAAACTGCGCTGACGCAGCTGGCTGAACTGTTACCTACAAGAAATGCCTTGACTGTATGAGAGTCAAGGCATACCTGCACAATCCTTAATTATATTTACGCTTTCTTGCTGCTTCGGATTTTTTCTTACGCTTTACGCTCGGTTTCTCGTAATGCTCTCTTTTGCGAATCTCCTGCTGGATTCCAGCCTTCGCGCAGTTTCTCTTGAAACGACGTAATGCGCTATCCAAAGTCTCGTTCTCTTTAACGATCACGTTTGACATAGTATCACACCTAACCTCCCTCCAGTTGTGTATTGTGCAGAATACAACTGTATGGGTATTTTATTGCACTGCTAAAATTATATGAGCAATTCCGGATTTTGTCAACAGTTTTTTTAAGAAAACTGTCGCCCCGGCCTGCTCAGACGTGCCACACGGCATAGACCTCACCCTCATTGAGCTCGATCTCCGTGCCGTCCGCATCCGTGATGGTCTGACCGTCGAAGCTCACCCACAGAGCGGAGCCGTCCTCGTCCAGATACATGGACAGCATCTTATCCCCGTATCCGATCGCATCAAAGCCGTCGTTCCCGTCGGACGTCGCCACGAAGGCGTCGATCTCCGAGAGCATCGTCAGATCGTCTGGATCCATGTACACCAGCACGCCGACGCACTCTGTCTCCGACACCGGAAGACGGTATGCCGTCTCATAGTCCCACATGGCCCAGTCTGCAAGCTCGTAGCCTTCGCAGCGGGACATAAAATCATCCCCGGACATGATCGTCTGCACCGTCTCAAAATCGTCGGCCATCAGCGCGTCGTACAGACCGCGGATCCACTCTGCGTCCTCCGCGTCCGTTTCCGCCTGCGGGGAGGAAGTGTTCTCTTCCGCCTGCTGATCCTCCGCAGTGTCTGCGGACAGCGCTTCCTCCTCCGTCTCCGGAGCAGTCTCCTCTGTCGTCTCCTCCGCCGCGGGCGCGTCGGACGTCTGCGTGGCCGCGCTCTGCCCGCAGCCGCCCGCCGCGAGGGCGATCAGCAGCGCTCCCACAGTCAGTTTCATTCTGTCAACACTTTTTCTTTTCATTTCGTTCTCCCTCCGAATCTCTGATTCTCTACTGAAGCTGTCCTTCCACGACCTTTGCCGCCTCCGCGATGGCCGCGTCCACGCCCGCCGGGTTCTTGCCTCCGGCCTGCGCCATTCCCGGACGTCCGCCTCCGCCTCCGCCGACCAGTCCGGCGATGGCTTTGATCAGGTTGCCCGCGTGGGCTCCCTTCTTCTGCGCCGCGTCGGTGGCCGTCGCCATCAGGCTGACTTTGCCGTCGCTGACGGACGCCAGCACCACGACGCCGTCTCCCAGCTTCTCCTTGAGCTGGTCGCCCAGATCTCTCAGGCCGTTCATGTCCACGCCGTCCAGCCTGGCCGCCAGAAGCTTCACTCCTTTGATCTCCTGCACCTGATCCATCACGTCGCCCAGCGCGTCTCTGGCCGCCTTGCTCTTAAGCGCCTCGTTCTCCGCCTGCAGCGTCTTGATCTCTGCGAACAGATGCCCGATCTTCTCGGACACGGATGCCGGCGTCGTCTTCAGAAGCTTCGCCGCTCTGGCAAGCTCCGCCTCCTGCTCCCGGTAATAGGCGAACACGCCGTCGCCGGTCAGCGCCTCGATCCGGCGCACGCCGGCCGCGATGCCGGACTCGGATACGATCTTAAACGCCGTGATCACACCCGTATTGGACACATGGGTTCCTCCGCACAGCTCTTTGGAGAAATCCCCCATCGACACGACCCGGACATTTTCGGAATATTTTTCATCGAACAGAGCCATCGCTCCGCTCTTCTTTGCCTCCTCGATGTTCATGACCTGCGTCGCCACCGGAAGCGAAGCCTGGATCTCGTCGTTCACCAGCTTCTCCACCTTTGCGATCTCCTCCGCCGTCATGGGCTGGAAATGCGCGAAGTCAAAGCGGAGACGGTCCGGCGTCACGAGGGAGCCCTTCTGCTCCACGTGGCTTCCAAGCGTCAGCTTCAGCGCCTTCTGAAGCAGGTGCGTGGCGCTGTGGTTTTTGCAGGTGCCCGCGCGCCCCGCGGCATCCACCTGAAGCGTCGCCACGTCGCCGGTCTTGAGCATTCCTCTGGTCATGCGGCCCACATGGCCTACCTTTCCGCCCAGAAGCTTGATGGTGTCCTCCACCTGGAAGACCGCGCCGTCCAGCGTGATCGTGCCCTTGTCTCCGACCTGGCCGCCCATAGTCGCGTAGAACGGCGTCTGCTCCACAAAGACCGTTCCGCTCTGACCGTCGGTCAGCGCCTCCACGATCTCCGTGTCGGTGGTCAGCACAGTCACCTTCGACTGGCAGCTCAGTCTGTCATAGCCCACAAATTCCGTGGTCACGGCCGCGTCGATCTCATCATAGACCGTGGCGTCCGCTCCCATGTAGTTGGTCACCTCGCGGGCCTCGCGGGCCTTTGTCCTCTGCTCCTCCATGCATGCCCGGAAGCCTTCCTCATCGATGCCGTAGCCCTTCTCCTCCAGGATCTCCTTCGTCAGATCCAGCGGGAAGCCGTACGTGTCGTACAGGCGGAACGCGTCGGCGCCGGACAGCGTCTTTTCTCCGGACGCCTTCATCTCCTCCTCCAGCTGGCCGAGGATGCTAAGGCCCTGATCGATGGTCTTGTTGAACTTGTCCTCCTCCTGCGTCAGCACCTTGAAGATAAAGTCCTTCTTCTCCTCCAGCTCCGGATACCCGTCCCTGGAGCCCTCGATCACCGTCTCGGACAGTTTCGCGAGGAATTTTCCTTCGATGCCCAGCAGTCTGCCGTGACGGGCGGCCCGGCGGATCAGGCGGCGGAGCACATAGCCTCTGCCCTCGTTGGTGGGCATGATGCCGTCGGAGATCATAAAGGTGGCCGAGCGGATGTGGTCGGTGATCAGACGGATCGACACGTCCTTCGCTTCGTCCGCGTGGTACTCACAGTGCGCAAACTCACAGACCTTGTCGCGCAGCGCCCGGACCGTGTCCACGTCGAAAATAGAGTCCACGTCCTGCACCACCGACGCGAGACGCTCCAGTCCCATACCCGTATCGATGTTCTTCTGCGCCAGCTCGGTGTAGTTGTTGTTGCCGTCGTTGTCAAACTGGGTGAACACGTCGTTCCAGATCTCCATGTAGCGGTCGCAGTCGCAGCCCACCGTACAGCCCGGCTTGCCGCAGCCGTATTTCTCGCCGCGGTCATAGTAGACCTCCGAGCAGGGACCGCAGGGACCCGCGCCGTGCTCCCAGAAGTTGTCCTCTTTTCCGAATTTGAAGATCCGCTCCGCAGGGATGCCGATCTTTTTGTTCCAGATCTCGAACGCCTCATCGTCCTCCAGATAGACCGACGGATACAGGCGGTCCGGATCCAGTCCCACCACCTCGGTCAGAAACTCCCACGTCCAGTGGATCGCCTCGTCTTTAAAATAATCTCCGAAGGAGAAATTTCCCAGCATCTCAAAAAATGTGCCGTGACGGGCCGTCTTTCCCACGTTCTCAATGTCTCCGGTCCGGATACATTTCTGGCAGGTCGTCACCCGCTTTCTCGGCGGGATCTCTGCCCCTGTAAAGTAGGGCTTCAGCGGAGCCATTCCCGAGTTGATCAGCAGCAGACTTTTGTCGTTGTGCGGAACGAGCGAAAAGCTGTTCATTTTCAAATGTCCCTTGCTCTCAAAAAACTCCAGAAACATCCTGCGAAGCTCATTTACGCCGTATTGTTTCACTTTCTTTTCCTCCTGTCAAAGCCGCCCGAAAGGCGGCCGTATCTTCACATAAATTTTATCTTAGCACACGATCCCCCGAACCGCAATATTTTTCTGAACAGTTCAGCCAGCCGGGACAGTTCAGCCCGCGCCATTCGCAAAGCCGCGCTGCCGCGCTCCCCGCCGCTGCGCGGCTACCTTTGCTCATGATCCGGCGCTCCCTCAGCCGAAAGCAACAGGCCTCAGTTCGTGCAAGCACGATTGCGGCCTATCACTTCCGGCTGGCTGAACTGTTACCCAACCACATCCTCGATCAGCCCGTCCCCATCTGCGGCCGAGGTGGCCAGCTTGTCGCACCGTTCGTTCTGGGGATGGCCGTCGTGTCCTTTGACCCAGATAAAGGTCACCTGATGGGGCTCCTTCGCCTTCAGGAGACGCTTCCACAGATCGGGATTTTTGACCGGCTTTTTCTGGCTGTTGACCCAGTTTTTCTTCAGCCATGAGTCGACCCAGCGCTGATTGAACGCGTCCACCAGATACTTGGAGTCGGAGTAAAGCTCCACCTCGCACGGCTTTGTGAGCGCCTCGAGCCCCGCGATGGCCGCCATCAGCTCCATCCGGTTGTTCGTCGTCTTTTTGTACCCCTGGGAGAGCTCCCGGATGTGCTCCTCCCCTCTGGGATCTGTGTAGGACAAGATCGTCCCGTAGCCGCCCGGCCCGTCGGGATTGCCCCGCGCCGCGCCGTCCGTATAGATCTTTACCTTCATACCTGCCACTCCTGTCCCTCGCGTTCGATCGGATGATAATGCTCCAGAAGCCCCTTCATTTCCGGCTCCTCCAGCACCTTTCTGCAGATCCCGTACTGCTGCCAGCAGTGCATGGGGAACACGGCGTCAGCCTTCGCTTTCCGAAGAAAATACTCCATTCCCCAGAAATACGCGTCCCCGAGCCGTCCGTCCAGCGGAAGGAAGGCCGCGTCGAAGCGCTCTCCCTCCAGCCGGTCGATCTCTCTTTTGTATCTGGCGGCCATATTGTTGTTCCAGCTCTTCTCTTCGCCCTCCCAGTGCCACCAGTTCAGATCTCCCGCATGATAGATCCTCTTTCCGTCCGCCTCCGCGATAAAGGCCACGCCCAGATCCGTGGACTTAAGCGTGCGGACCGAAAGCCCGCCGAACGCATACTCCTCTCCGGCCCGGACGCGGTGGATCCAGTCCGCCTCCACTCCCGGACGGATATCCCGGGACAGAACATATTCCGCCCCGGGACAGACCGTGCGAAGATCCAGTATTTCCTTTTTAAAATGGTCGGGATGGCTGTGACTGTTGAGGAAAAAAAGCTTTTTCCCGGCGGGCATCTCCGGCAGAGCTCCCTCCCCGTAATAATCAAAGATCAACAGATGCTCCGCCAGCTCCACGGCGAAGCTGCTGTGGAAGATAAACGTAACCTTCATATGCCGCGCTCACTCTCCTGTCTCGTTTTGTTCCGGAATGTATCGTTGAAAGCATTTTGCAAAAAGAAAGCTGTTGAGCCACGCGATCAGTCCCGGCCCGGCCAGAAGCCAGAGGGGCAGGGTGCGGATCAAAAGCTCCGTATTCAAAAGCAGGGTCCACGCCGGAAGTCCGGTAATCAGAAAAACGCCGAGCAGCACCGGCACGTTTCCCGCCGCCATGAGCCATGCGTTTTTCACCGTGACGGGCAGCGGGTTGGCAAAGCGGGCCTGCGCCGGATAGACGAACAGCGCCTCCATCAGCCAGAGGAGCCACATCAAAGCCCCCGCTCCCGTGAAAAAGAGCCCCGCGCCGCCCGTGAACAGGGCCGCCGCCTGCCCGTAGAGGAGGAGCGCCGCCGCCAGAACCGTCAGCAGCAGGTGGATGAGCGTCGCCTGACAGAAATTTTCCCGCCACGCCCGGAAGAAGCCGGACGCCACCTTCCCTTCCTCGCCTCTCACCATCCTGAGCGTCACCGTATAGAGCGCCGCCGTGGACGCCCCCGCCGTGATCCATGGGACCGAGCAGACGATCCAGAGCACGCTTAAGGCCAAAAGCTGTGCAAACCGGGACAGCGCCCGCATGAGCGGGCCGTCCACTGAGAAAAATCCATCCATAGGCGCTCCTAGTTTTTGAAGCTGTGGATCGGAGCCGGGATCCGCCCGCCCCGGTTCACGAACGCCTCGCAGGAGAACCGGTTGACCGGCATGACCGGAGCGTAGCCCAGAAGTCCGCCGAACTCCACCATCTCTCCCACTCCCTTGCCGATCACAGGGATCAGCCGGACCGCCGTGGTCTTCTGATTGACCATGCCGATGGCCATCTCGTCCGCGATCACGCCGGAGATGGTCGACGCCGGCGTGTCTCCCGGGATCGCGATCATATCAAGCCCCACCGAGCAGACGCAGGTCATGGCCTCCAGCTTCTCCAGCGTCAGCGCGCCCTCCTGCACCGCGTCGATCATGCCCTGATCCTCGCTGACCGGGATGAACGCTCCGCTTAGGCCGCCCACATAGGAGGACGCCATGACGCCGCCCTTCTTGACCTGATCGTTGAGAAGCGCCAGCGCCGCCGTCGTGCCCGGCGCGCCCGCTCTCTCGAGACCGATCTCCTGCAGGATCTCCGCCACGCTGTCTCCCACAGCCGGAGTCGGGGCCAGCGACAGATCGATGATGCCGAACGGGATCCCCATCCGTCTGGACGCCTCCTGCGCCACCAGCTGCCCCACGCGGGTCACCTTGAAGGCCGTCTTCTTGATGGTCTCGCACAGTACCTCAAAGCTCTCTCCCCGCACCTTGGTCAGCGCCGTCTTCACCACGCCCGGACCGCTGACTCCCACGTTGATGACCGCGTCTCCCTCCGTCACGCCGTGGAACGCTCCCGCCATGAAGGGATTGTCGTCGGGGGCGTTGCAGAACACCACCAGCTTCGCGCAGCCAAGCGAATCCTTTTCCTTCGTAAGCTCCGCCGTCTCCCTGATGATCTGTCCCATCAGGCGCACGGCGTCCATGTCGATGCCGGTCTTGGTGGAGCCTACGTTGACCGAACTGCACACCCTTTCGGTCTCCGCCAGCGCTCTGGGGATCGCGCGCATGAGAAGCTCGTCGCTCTGCGTGATCCCTTTGGACACCAGCGCGGAAAATCCGCCGAGGAAATTCACGCCCACCGTCTTGGCCGCCCGGTCCAGCACCTTCGCCAGCTCCACGTAATCATCGGCGCTTTTGCACGCCGCTCCGCCCACCAGCGCCACGGGCGTCACAGAGATCCTCTTGTTGACGATAGGCACCCCGTACTGGGCCTCGATGGCCTTCCCCGTGCTCACCAGATCCTTCGCGGTCCGCGTGATCTTCTCATAGATATTGTTCTTCAGAGTCTCCAGATCCGCGTCGATGCAGTCCATCAGACTGATGCCCAGCGTGATCGTGCGCACGTCCAGATTCTCCTGCTCGATCATTTTATTTGTTTCAAGCACTTCCGTAATATTGATCATAGTCTCTCCTTGGGCCCTATACCCGGTGCATCATATTGAAAATATCCTCGTGCTGGCAGCGGATCACAACGCCGATCTCCTGTCCCAGCGCGCCCAGATCGCCCGACATCTCCGTCACGTCCCCGGCGGCCGCCGCGTCCACGATCATCATCATGTTGAAATACCCGTCCACGATAGTCTGGGAAATGTCGAGAATGTTCACCTGATGCTCCGCCAGATACGTACAGACCTTCGCGATGATGCCGACCGTATCATGTCCTACCACTGTGATGATAAATTTGTTTTGCATAGCTTCTCCTCCGTCTCAAAAATTGCAGATCCCGGAAATCCGGTCTCTCTCCGCCACCTGGATGTCAAAATCCGTCGGCCCGTACTTCACGGGATCCAGCTGGATCTCCAGCTTCACCGTCTCGTAGGCCAGCTGCGCGTAATTGTTTTCCTTGCTCAGATGTCCCAGATAAATTTTTTTCATATTGTCGTGCAGGATCCGGCAGAGGAGCTGTCCGGCGCTCTCGTTGGAAAGATGGCCCATCTCGCCTAAGATCCTCCGCTTGAGCGGGTACGGGTACGGCCCCACCTGAAGCATCTGGATGTCGTGGTTCGCCTCCAGGAGCAGCACGTCCAGATCCCGCAGATGCTCCACGATGTAATCGCTGTACACGCCCATATCCGTGGCCACCGCCGCGCTCTTCTCCCCGCACTCGAACCGGTAGGCCACCGGCTCCGCCGCGTCGTGGGAGATGGCGAAGGGCTCGATCCGGATATCACCGATCGAAAATGGTTCGTCGGCCCGCACCACGTGGTACAGTCCCTCGTCGATGGTCCCGAGACTGTTCGTGGCCTTCATCTGCCCGATGGTCCCCTGCGTGGCGTAGATCGGGATCCCGTATCTCCTGGCGAGGATCCCCACTCCCTTGATGTGATCCGAATGCTCGTGGGTGATCAGAAGTCCCTCGATGTCGCCGCCCTCCACCTCAAGCTCCCGAAGCCCGGCCTCGATCCTTTTGGCGCTGATCCCGGCGTCCACCAGAAGGTGCGTGTTCTCGCTGCCCGTGTAGATACAGTTTCCGCTGCTCCCGCTGGCAATACTGCATAATCTCATTTACCGTCTCATCCTTTTGTCAATCTGGCGGAACGTCTCCCCGGCGCTTCCGTTGTTGTCGATGACCGTCCTGCACCGGCTGAGGAACTGCCCGTGCGTCATCTGGCTTGCAAACATCCGGCTGATCCGCTCGTCGCTGTAACCGCGGCTTTCCCGTAGCCGTCTCCGCCTGTTCTTTTCATCCGTATAAATATACCATGTTTCATCACAAAATGCATCATAATTTTCTTCGAGGAAAAGCGCCGCCTCCACCACCGCGCACGGGACGCCCCGTTCCCGGTCCTCAGACAGCCGCCTTAAGATCTCCTCCTTCACGGCCGGATGGACGATGCCGTTCAAAAGACGCCGTTTTTCCTCGTCCCCGAACACGATCTTTGCCAGCGCCGCCCGGTCCACAGAGCCGTCCGCCGTCAGGATCCCCGGCCCGAACGCCTCCGCCACCGCTCCGCAGACGGCCCCGCCCGGCTCCATGACCTCGTGTCCCACCAGATCCGCCTGGATGACGTCCGCGCCGTAGCGCTCCTTCAGATAATCAAGCACCGTGCTCTTGCCCGCGCCCACGCCTCCGGTCACACCGATCACTCTCATCTATTTCGCCTCATACCAGTTCTCTCCTCTGTGAAGGTCGATCTCCAGCGGCACCTTCAGGGACGCCGCCTGCTGCATCTCCTCCCGGAGGATCCGCTCCACCTGATCGGCCTCCGAAAGCTCCGCCTCGATCAGAAGCTCGTCATGCACCTGAAGGATCAGCCGCGAGCGCAGGCCCTCCCGCTGCAGCCGGTCGTGGACCCGGTTCATGGCGATCTTGATGATGTCCGCCGCCGTGCCCTGGATCGGGGAGTTCATGGCCACCCGCTCCCCGAAGGAGCGCTGCATGAAGTTGGACGATCTAAGCTCCGGCACCGGCCGTCTGCGCCCGTACATGGTCGTCACATAGCCCTGCTCCTTCGCCTGCCGCACGAGGCCGTCCAGAAATCCCTTGATCCCAGGATAAGTCTCAAAATACCGGTCGATATACTCCTTCGCCTCCCTGGTGGAGATGCTCAGATCCTGCGACAGCCCGAAAGAGCTGATGCCGTACACGATCCCGAAATTGACCGCCTTGGCGTTTCTCCGCTGCTGGGGCGTCACCTCCTCAAAGGGCACGTGGAACACCTCCGACGCGGTGATCCGGTGGATGTCCTCCGCCTGCCGGTACGCCTCGATCAGCTTCTCGTCCCCGGACATATGGGCCAGCACCCGAAGCTCGATCTGGGAATAATCCGCGTCCACGAAGACGCAGCCGTCCTTCGGGATGAACACCTTGCGGATCAGGCGTCCCAGCTCCATGCGCACCGGAATGTTCTGAAGGTTCGGCTCCGTGCTGCTGATCCGGCCCGTGGCCGTGATCGTCTGGTTGAAGCTGCTGTGGATCCGCCCGTCGTCCCGGACGCACCCGGCCAGCCCGTCCGCATAGGTGGATTTCAGCTTGGTCAGCTGCCGGTATTCCAGAATGTCCCGCACGATCGGATGCTCCGGCGCCAGCTTGTCCAGCACCTCCGCCGACGTGGAATAGCCGGTCTTCGTCTTTTTGCCGCCCTTCATGCCCAGCTTTTCAAAGAGGATCACTCCAAGCTGCTTGGGAGAATTGATGTTGAACTCCTCTCCCGCCGCCTCGTGGATCTGTCTCTCCAGCTCCCCGATCCGGCCTACCAGTGCCTCTCCGTAGGCCCAAAGCTCCGACGCGTTGACCCGGATGCCCGCCTGCTCCATGTCGTAGAGCGTGAACACAAGCGGCATCTCCACCTCGTCGAACAGCTTCTGCATTCCCGTCTCCTGAAGCTTTTCCTTAAGCCCGTCGAGCTTCCGGAGCGTCGTCAGCGCCGCATAAGGCTTTCCCATATCCTCGTGGGCGTAGCCGTTCATCAGCGGATTGACCAGATAGGCCGCGATCTCGATGTCGAACAGATGCTCCTTTTTCGCCGGGCAGATGCGGGACAGCGCCCGCTTCACATCCGAAGCCGCGCACAGCGGGACGCTGTCCACCAGGCGTCCGAGCCGGTCCATCAGATAGTCCTCCGTGAGAAATCCTTCCGGGACAAGGAGAAATACCTCCTGCTCCGACAGCGCCAGCGAGATCCCCGGCCCTTCCTCCAGCGCGCACAACTCGAACGCGATCCGCTCCTGCCTGGAGGCCCGCTCAAAGATCTCCTCGGCCTCGGCAAGCTCCGTCACGCGGCGGGCCTGCGGCTCTCCATCCGAAGCCTTTGCGCTGTCGTCGAACCGCTCCAGCAGCTTTTTGAAATTCAGCCTCCGGCACCACTCGAACGCCTCCGGCGTGTAGAGATTTCCAAGGCGAGCCTCCTCCCAGTCAAGCTCCAGCGGCGCCTCCACGCAGATGGTCGCCAGCTTTTTGCTCATGACCGCCATGTCGTAATGGTTTTTCAGCGCCTCCTTCGCCCGGTTGGGCTTAATTTCCTCCACATGCGCATAGGCGTTTTCGATGGTCCCGTAGGCCACGATCAGGTTCGTGGCCGTCTTTTCCCCGATGCCCGGCACACCCGGAATGTTGTCGGAAGCGTCGCCCATCAGCGCCTTCAGCTCGATGATCTGGGGCGGCGTCACCTGATAGGCCGCCCTGACGTCCTCCGCGTGGTAGTTTTCGATCTCCGTCGTTCCCCTCTTCGTCTTCGGCATCCGGATCAGCACCTTTTCGGTGGCCAGCTGCAGAAGATCCCGGTCTCCCGAGACGATCACGGCGTCCATGCCCCGTCTCTCGCTCTGTCCGGCCGCCGTCCCCAGCAGATCATCCGCCTCATAGCCCTCTTTCATGAGGAGCGGGATCCCCATGGCCGTCAGAAGCTCTTTCAGCACCGGGACCTGCTCCCGCAGCTCCTCGGGCATGGGCTTTCTCGTCCCCTTGTACGCCTCGTACATCCGGTGCCGGAAGGTCGGAGCCTTCAGGTCAAAGGCCACCGCCAGATAATCCGGACGCTCCTCGTCCAGGATCCGGAACATGATGTTCAGGAACCCGTAGATCCCGTTGGTGTGCAGACCCTCCGAGTTGGTCAGGTCCGGCACCCCGTAAAACGCCCGGTTGATGATGCTGTGGCCGTCGATCAATACTATTTTCTCGCTCATATCAGAAAAAACACCTCACGATCATATAAATCAAAAGCGCTGTCACGCCTGTGCGCAGCAGCAGCAGATACCGCTGGAGGAAATGGTCGTCTCTCACATCCTCCTCGGAGGTCTGCAGATAGTCCTCCACCAGCGTCCGGTAGTCCACATGCTCCTGCGAACCGTCCAGCTGCCGGATCCCCGCGAACACGGTGGAGTAGACCTCCAGCTCCTCCCTGCATTCCGGACAGCGCCGGACATGCTTCACAAACTCTTCCTCTTCCTTCTCGTCCAGCTCGCCGTTGATGTACGGCATCAACAGCCGCTGCGTCTGTTTACAATTCATCCTCTTTGCTCCTGTCCTCGTATGCATCTGCATCACATTCTCACGCCTCAAACAACAAGTAGGAAGCCAGCCTACTGAATACCAGCTTCCCGCGTATGGATCATACTCCGTTCAGACAGATCTTTCAGATAGCTTTCCACATTCCGGTACCGCACTCCATTTTCCAATGCGGCGTCCTCCCCCCGGTACAGGACATAGCGTCCCCGGACCAACCCAAACCGCCGCATGGTTTTGTCGCATTTCTCCTTGTCAACCAGATGCCGGTATTGCGCCGGAACCTGTTTATCACTGTGCTTGATCTCGAAAATCTCACAGCAGTTTTCCTTCTCATTATAGATCACCATGTCAAATTCACCGGCTGCAAACTGCAGTTTGAAAACCCGTTGCTCTCTGTCGGCCGACTTCATGGTCTCCAACAGTACAATATCCTCCAGCATCCGTCCTCGCACTTCCTCGAGGATTCTGCCCGCAATCCGGGTTTTCTCCCATTCGCTGAGCAAAGAGAAGGTTTCGTCCTTCATCAGCGAATGGACAAGCGCCTGCGCCTGACAGTACCGCATCCCCGGCTGGGTAAACAGGATATGTTCCACCGGCCTTGTTCCCGGGTCAGCCGTTTCCATAGGGCAGTCCACGATCAGCTCCAACGCAGAGAGATACTCTTTGATCTCCCGGATATGGGTATCTGTAATGCCAACGGACTGTTCCTCTTTGTTGCGGATATCCAGCAGTTCCATTAAACGCCGGGTGACTGCTTCCGTATCAATATGATCCAGTACCTCAGTCCGCTTTCCCGGGTCGCGCTCTTTCCGGAGATTCGAGGCGGTAAGCCGCAGGTCATGGGACTGGAAATCATCCGTCAGGACAGAGATCAGAAAACGGTGGTTCATATCCTCGATGATCCGGTTAATGGCACTGGTCAGTTCGCCGGCCTCATACAGAGCGTACAGATGGCGGAAATGTCCGCCTGCCTCGTAGCAGGTCAGGGAATGCTGTATGTTTTTGCAGATTGCCGTGTCAATATACCGCCGTGTGGACTCATCGTCCCGGAAGGAAGCGTCACGGGCATTTACATCTTCATCATCAAAGGCAAGCTCACCAGCCCGGAGTGTCCCTCCATATCGGATATATTCATCAATGCTGTCGATCCCCAGCAGGCGGCTGTATTCCCGGTATGGAATGAAGGTGGTATGGATGGCTCCTGCCCGGTCATACAGTTCCTGATCCATTGCCAGCCAGAAGCCCAGAGAGTCAGTGCCGGAGAGGACGATCTTCATCCCCATCGCCGCAAATACATCTGAGAACAGGGCTGCAGAGTCAATAAAGTCCCGCATCAGGGTGACCTCGTCGATAAATATATAATGGAAACCTGCCTCGAACAACTTCTTCAGATCCCGGTTCATCATTGCCATATTATCATTTCTGCGGGCTTTGATATAGGCTGTGCGGCTGAAATCCTCTTTCGTCATTCGGGAAATGGCCTGCCGGAGCATGGTCGTCTTTCCGGTTCTGCGCAAGCCAAAGATCAGACAGACCCGGTCGCTTTCTTTACTGTATAGATAGTCCTCCAATTGTTCAAAGCAGTCACGGCGGCCCCAGTCCTTTACACCTTGCGACATGGCCTCCAGCCCTTTTCCGATGACTACGCTGGTTTCAAAATCCAACTTAGGCTGGCGCAGCCTTGGGGCTTTGGCCTTCAGCTCTTTCAGCCTGGCCTGTAATCTCTTGCGCTGCTCTATTTGCTCTTGCAGCGGTCCCAGCTCTCCTTCTCTCAAATACCGGCTGCGTTTTTTCCCGTGTTCTGTCCACTGATGATAATAACGTGTCTTTCCGTTGATCGTCTTTTTTGAAATATAGCCGACAGGCAGGGCCGCGATCTGCCGCTCCAGTTCCTGCATTTGATCTTTCATGCCGCACCTCCGTTCTGTTGCATTTATTATACTCTGCTTCACCCATGTAATCAAGGGGTTACACAGGGGGTTACAGCGTTTATTGTAGCCGTTTCGTCAACGTACATGTATATTCCGTATAACTGATCCACCTCTTATGTTTCCATATCCCTTTACACGTACCATTGTGAATGCAGCATAAGCTGCACTGTTCGCAGCACATTCTTGAAATAGCAAGACATAATGCCTCTTCCTCGGGGGCGCCATATTTTTTTGCCCGTTCTGATAACCGCTTTACTTCATGATTCATTTTCCGTCTCCGGTTCCACGAAAAAAAGCCCTTGAAAATCAAGGACTTTTTTCGCAGCTTGCAGTGCAGGAGATGGGACTTGAACCCACACGAAGTCACCCTCGTCAGATTTTGAGTCTGATGCGTCTGCCATTCCGCCACTCCTGCGCATTTCAACTCTGATATTCTAACATAGGTGTTTCTAAAGTGCAAGCAATTCTTTTATAATCATTCCGTCGGTCGACTGAACTATTTGATCAGCTTTTTCCCGATCTCGAAGCAGTCCAGCGTCGCAAAATAGTCGTTCAGCGTCTCCGCCCTGCGGATGAGCTGCACGGAACCGTCTTCCTTCAGAAGAAGCTCTGCGGACCGCAGCTTTCCGTTGTAATTGTAGCCCATAGAATGTCCGTGGGCTCCCGTGTCGTGGATGAACAGGTAATCTCCTTTGTCGATCTTCGGGAGCGCGCGGTCCACGGCAAATTTGTCGCAGTTCTCGCACAGAGAGCCCGTCACGTCGTACACGTGGTCGCACGGCGCGTCCTCCTTGCCGAGCACCGTGATGTGGTGATACGCGCCGTAGATTGCCGGGCGCATCAGGTTCGCCGCGCAGGCGTCCACGCCGATATACTCCTTGTGCGTGTGCTTCTCATGGATCGCCTGCGTCACCAGTCCGCCGTACGGTCCCATCATATAGCGTCCAAGCTCCGTGCAAAGCGCCACGTCGCCCATTCCGGCCGGTACGAGGATCTCCTCATATACTTTTCTCACGCCCTCTCCGATGACCATAATGTCGTTGGGCTCCTGGTCAGGCTTGTAGGGAATCCCGATGCCGCCCGACAGATTGATAAACGTGATGTGCGCGCCGGTTTCCTTCTTAAGCCGCACCGCCAGCTCAAAGAGCACCTTCGCCAGCATCGGATAATACTCGTTGGTCACCGTGTTGCTGGCCAGGAACGCGTGGATCCCGAAATTCTCCACGCCCTTTGCCTTCATGGTCCTGTACGCCTCGATCATCTGCGCCTCAGTCATCCCGTACTTGGCGTCGCCGGGGTTGTCCATGATGCCGTTGCTCATCTTGAAATATCCGCCCGGATTGTACCGGCAGCTCATAGTCTTCGGCAAATATCCCACCGAACTTTCCACCGCCTCAATGTGCGTGATATCGTCCAGATTGATGATCCCGCCCAGCTTCTCACAGAGGGCAAACTCCTCCACCGGCGTGTCGTTGGAGGAAAACATAATATCGTGGCCGGTGATCCCCACCGCCTCCGAGAGCACGAGCTCCGCCCTCGACGAGCAGTCGCTGCCGCAGCCGTACTCCTTTAAGATCTGCATCAAAAACGGGTTCGGCGTGGCCTTCACCGCGAAATACTCTTTGTAGCCCGGATTCCACGAAAATGCTTCGTACAGGCGTCTGACGTTTTCCCGGATCCCTTTCTCATCGTAGATGTGGAAAGGCGTCGGATAGGTTTTCACAATCTCCTCGATCTGTGCCTTGGTCACAAACGGTACTTTTTTCATCTGCATCTTACTCCTCTTGTCATAATTCTCGCCTTTTCGGCTCTCTTCCGTATTGCAAAAATGGGAGTCTGCTTTGCAGACCCCCACCTCGGAGCGAAGCCGCGTCGGCAGCCTCTTGCAATCGGGGTAACAGGATTCGAACCTGCGACCTCACGGCCCCCAGCCGTGCGCTCTAGCCAAACTGAGCCATACCCCGACAACGTTGATAATTATACCTCAAGCTCCCGGAAATTGCAAGTCCCTTTTTCAAAAAATTCCGCCTCCCTCCCCCGCCGGAAAATCGGCGAAGGAGCGGGCTTTCAGGATGCACGGCCGAACGGCACCTCTCACTTGCGCAATGCGTTGGAATCAATTGACAAAATGAAATTTTATGCCTATAATGAGCATGACTTGAATATTGGGACCTGAGAATAAATGAAAAAAATGTGTTTTGGTTTTTGAGGAGGGAATGAAAAAATGGCAAGACCAAGAAAAGCAGAAACCACCGCAAAGGCGGCTGCTCCGGCAGAGACCGTAAAGGCGGCTGCCGAGAAGACTGTCGAGGCTGCGACCGCCGAAGCCGTGACCGCCGAGGCAACGCCGGCCGAAGAAAAAGCAGCTCCCGCGAAGGCGGCTGCAAAGAAGACGACCACGAGAAAGACCGCTGCAAAGCCGGCGGCCAAAAAGACGGCTCCCAAGAAGGCTGCGTGCAAGACTTCCGTGTGCGTAGAGATGAACGGCCTGAGCGTATCTGTGGATGCGATCCAGGACGCTGTAAAAAAAGCTGTGAAGGATCAGGGGCTCGACGCTTCCGATCTGAAGATCTACATCAACGCCGCAGAGCAGGCTGCATACTACACTGTGGACGGCGTGGGCGGAGAGAGCTCCAAAGTGGATCTGAACTCTCTGTAAGCTGCCGCAAAAAGACCTCCGGAACATCCCCGGCTCCCCATGGAGCCCCGTCGTTCCGGAGGTTTTTTATATAGATCCGTTCTTTACATTTCCGTTTCTTTCTGCAAGCGCAAGAAGCCTTCGCTCCGTCTCGCTCTCTCCTCCCCGCTCCAGCGTGCAGATCACGCGCCCGCACGCCCGGATCAGCGTCCGCGCCCGGTCAAGAGAGACCTCCGACAGCGACGCGTACGCCCGCTCCGCCACCACCTCGGCGGCGAGGCCGCAGGCCGCCGGATAGTCCAGATCGTTCTCCCACAGCACGCCCGTGGCAAAAGGCGTCCCTTCCCGCTGAAGCCTTCGATAGACCGGCGTTCCCGTTCCCCGTCCCGCGATCACAAACACCTGCGGTTCTCCCGCCGGGCGCTCCAGCTCCGGGCTTCCCGTCAGCTCGTCGTAAGCCCCGGACGTCATCCCGTAGAGCTCCGGAATATAGCCGCCCGTGAAGATTTCCTCGGGCGTGCCGAAGCGGTCGATACAGTCCCCCCGGACGCAGGCGATCTTGTCGGACACCCGCTCGGCCAGATCCAGCTCGTGGAGCGACATGATGACGGCCAGTCCCCGCTCTCTGGACATTTTCTGGATCACCGAGAGGAACTCCAGCTTATAGCGGACGTCCAGAAACGAGGTCGGCTCGTCCAGTACCAGCACCTGCGGCTGCTGGCAGAGCGCGCGCGCCAGCATGACCCGCTGCTTCTGCCCGTCGCTCGTTCTTAAAAAATCCCGACCGGAGAGCTCTCCGACCTGCGAAAGCTCCATGGCCTCCCGCACGATCCTCCGGTCCTCCTCCGTCAGCACGCCGAACCGACCGGTGTAGGGGTATCGTCCGGTGGCGACCACCTCCTCGCAGGTCATGAGCTCCGGGCGCACCCGCTCCGTCAGCACTACGGACAGACGCCGGGCCAGCTCGTTTCCAGTCAGCCCGCTCATGTCCGAGCCGTCCAGATAGACGACCCCTCCCACGAGCGCGAGCTGGCGGATCATGCTTTTCAGGATCGTCGTCTTCCCCGCCCCGTTGGGCCCGATCAGCGTCAGGATCTCTCCTTTTCGCAGGCCGATCTCAATATTTTTGATCAGCGGCACGCCCCGATAGCCCACCGACATTCCCTTCGTGTAGAGATAAAATGACTGTTCTCTGTCCATAAGGCTCTTACACTCCCTCCCTTCTCCTGCGGATCATGATCAGGATCACGATAGGAGCTCCAAAGACCGCTGTCATGGTGCTGATGCTCAGCTCCGTGGGCGCAAACAGCGTCCTTGCCAGAAGGTCGCAGAAGAGGCAGAACACCGCTCCCCCGAGAAAGCAGGCCGGGATCATCAGAAGCGGCTTCGCCGTCCGGAACAGGTTCTTGACCAGCTGCGGCACCGCGATCCCCACGAAGGACACCGGCCCTGCAAACGCCGTCACGCAGGCCGACAGGATGCTGGAGAGCAGCACGAGAAGCACGCGGAACAGCTTGATATTCAGCCCCATGTTTTTCGCGTACGCCTCTCCCATCTGGTATGCGCCGATGGGCTTTGACATCAGAAACACAAAAAACGACGTCAGAAAGATCACCGCCGACATGACCGCCACATTGTCCCAGCTGATGCCCGAAAAGCTTCCCATCGACCAGTTGTGCAGGTTGACGATATCCGCGTCGTCCGCGAACGTCACGACAAAATCTGTGATGGCGGTGCAGATATACCCGATCATGACGCCGCTGACGATCAGCATGGACATCTGGCTGAGCACCCTCGACATCAGGAGCACGAAGCCCATGGAGATCATCGCCCCCACGAAGGCCGCCCCGATGAGGACCAGCGAGCTTACGCGAAGCGCCCTCTCCAGGAAAAATACCATAGCCAGCGCCACCACAAGCTTTGCTCCCGAGGAGATGCCGAGGATAAAGGGGCCCGCGATCGGATTGTGGAAAAATGTCTGCAAAAGATAGCCGGACAGCGCCAGACCGCCGCCCAGGACAGCCGCCGCCAGCGCCCGCGGCAGACGGATCCGAAGCACGATGTCCGAGGACACCTCCGCTCCCTCCCCGCCGCCAAGGATATGCAGCACATCCCCCAGCGGAATATTGACGCTTCCAATACAAATGTTTGCCGCCAGCAAAAGCGCGGCGGCCGCGGCCAAAAACAGAAAGGCCGACAAATACCGGGTTCGTCCCATCCTTTAATCCAGCCTGTACAGGTACGTCAGGCTATCCTCCTCTCCGGTCAGCATTCCGTGAAGATCGGCGATCAGCGTGCCAAGCTCCATGGAGGACTGATACAGATTCCGCGTCGTGCAGTATACATTCCCGTCCCGCACGGCTTTGAAATTTTCCAGAAGCTCGCTCTTCCCGAACAGCTCCTCCACCGAGGACAGTTCCCCGTCGATGGTGCTGTTGTAGACGATATAGTCCGCCTCCCTGGCCGCCGCGTAAAATTCCTCCATCTGCATCGTCAGCGTGGACGAGGCCGTATCGTCCTCCTCTCCCAGATCGGAGAAAATGTAGCTTCCGCCCGCCATCTCGATCATTTTCGGAAGGTAGTCCGAGGATTTCCGCACGTTGACCTCCCCGTTGTTCGTAATATAGAAAAACGCCACGGTCTTTCCTGTCTCCGGCGCTTCCCCGACGGCGGCAAACGCCTCCTGCTCTCCGGCAAACGCCTCCTGCGCCTCCTCTTCGCGGCCGGCCAGAAGCCCGTAGAGCTTCACCCACTCCGTCCTGCCAAGCGGCTCCGTCTCGTAACTGGAATAGTCCACAAGCACCGGGATGCCGAACTGCTCCAGCTGCTCCTTCACCTCCGGCGTGTGGTAGATCATCGTGTTCTCAATGGCCAGGTCGCAGCCCTCCGCGAGGATCTGCTCATAGTCCGGAGCAGAATATTTCCCCGCATAAAGGATCTCTCCACTCTCCACGGCCTCCCTGGCCTCCTCCAGATACCAGCCGTCCGCCTTCGTGCCGGTGAAGCGGACCGCATCCAGCGCGTCCATGGAAAGAAACATATCCATCACCGCGGACGCCACCAGATAGATCTCATCCAGCGGCTGCTGCAGCGGTACGATATCCGGATCCAGATCCTCCGGCGCCGTCCCGCCCTCCGGGATCACCAGATAGCGGTCCGCACCCGCGATCGTGACCAGCGCGTACCCGCCCTCATAATAGTCCACCGAAAATTCTTCCGCATAGGTCAGCTCCATACTTCCCGTATAGGTCAGCGCCCCGCTGATGTCCGTATCCTCCTCTTTGGAGGAGCCGTCTTTTGAAGCGCCGCAGGCCGCCGCCGACACGATCAGCACGGCGCAAAGCCCTATGGCTGTCAATCGTTTCTTCATATTATCATGCGTTCCTTTTTCTCTTTCTCCCCAGACAGACCGCGCCGCACAGAACGGCGGCCGCCAATACCGCTCCCGCGATCCGCCGGACCGGGAGCCGCCCCTGCGCCGGGACGATGGAATCCTCAAAAAATGTCAGCGTGTATTCCACCTCATGAGGCACGCTCATGGCCGTGGTGTCCCCCACCACCTCCATCGGTTCGTCAAAAGCCGTCACCGGGATCTCATAAAGCGAATTTCCCTCCTCGTTGACCGGCAGGTATTGCTCCCCGTCCACGACCATGTAGTCGTAGTGGGAGCTGCTCCACTCGATACGCGCGTACGCTTTTTGATCCCTCACAAGAAGGGTCGCCGGGGAATACACTGTCGCTCTGCCGCTTCCGCCCTCCAGCGTCACATCCACCAGATATTCGCCGTCGGACAGCTCTGTGCTCACAGGGCCGGAGACCCCGGAAGCGGCTGCCTGCGCGGACAGCGCCCCCGCTCCCTGCTGCAGCGCGAGCGTCGCCAGCGCCGCCAGCAAAAGCGTCCGTCCTCTGCTTCTTCTTTTCATCCTCTTCTCTCCGTTCCAAAATCGGATAGGGGAAGATTTTCTTCCCCTATCCGCCGCGATACCACAGCCAGCTCACAGCAAAGCTGTTCGCTGTCCGCATTTTATTCGAGCGACTCCGGATCCGAGACACTGACCTTGTGGTCGTACCACGTCCCCTTTGTTCCCACAAGCGCCACATCAAACTCCTGATCCAGCGCGGGCACCGGAATATCGAAGCCGTAGACCTCCTCCGTGATGCCGTCGCTGTAGGTCACGGAATCCACCGTAGGCTCCAGAAGCTGCGCCCCTTCCTTTTGGGCGTCCTCGGCCAGCCCGGCATACAGATTGACGATGTTCTTTGAGGCCAGGGAAACATGGATCGTCATCTCCCCGTTTTCCACGGTCAGAGTTCCTCTGCCGTCGTTCGCCTCGTTGACATGAAACATCCCGCTGTCCGTGTCGAACACGGCGGTATAGACGCCGTCCTCCAGAGGGGCGGCCGCCGTTTCCCCGGCGTCCGCCGGATCCTCCGACGCCGCATCCGCCACACCGGCGTCCCCGCCGGTTTCAGTCTCCGCATCCGTGTCGGTTTCCGCGTCCGCATCGGCCTGCGCGCCGGTTTCCTGCGTCTGCGTCTCTGTCTGCTCCGCCGCCTGGGAGCAGCCGCCCAGCAGCGCTCCTGTCAGCACGGCGGCTCCCAGCAATCTAAGTAATCTCTTCTTCATCGCCGATCCCTTACTCGTTCATGGCCGCCGCGGTATGCGCCACATAGATGTCCTGGATCGCCTGGATCTGTCCCATGCCCGCGACCTGCGCGTCCACGCTGTCAAAGCTTCCGGAAGCGTTGAACATGCTCAGCCAGGAATCCGCATCCTCGCCTGCCATATCGTTGCTGGCATGATCTCCTGCCACCACCATCAGCGGACGAAGGACCACTTTCTTGTATCCTGCCTGGGAGACGGCCTCGATGACTGCTTCGCACGCGGTCTCCTCCGGTTCGCCCTCCACGGTTCCAATAAATACGTTGTCATAGCCAAGCTCGTCCATCTGCGTCTGCATCTGGCTGTAAGACACCTTCGCAGTGTGGGAGGTTCCGTGTCCCATGAAGACGAACGCCACGCCGTCTTCCTTCGCGGCCTCGAGGCTGTCGTAGCCCGCATCCTGTACGGCCTCTGCGGTGAGCGCCTCCGCCACGGCCGCTTTGTCCTCGTTGATGACTGTGGCGTCAGATCCCACCTCGCCCAGCAGCGGCTCCGCGACCTTCACCGTCTCAAACTGATCCTGATAAGCCTCCACGGAATCCATCAGCTCGTCGTACTCCGCGCCGTGCATCAGGTGCGTCGGCTGGATCACCAGATTCTTCACGCCGTTGGCCACGGCGCGGTCCAGCGCCTGATCCACGTTGTCGATCTTCTCGCCGTCGCGGGCCTGAATATGGTTGATGATGATCTGAGCCGTAAAGGCGCGTCTCACAGACCAGTCCGGATTCGCTTCCTGAAGCGCGTCCTCGATCCCCTTGATGTCGGCTACGCGGCTGTCGTTGAAGGACGTTCCGAAGCTGACCACCAGAAGCTCGTTCTCTCCGATCTCATCCCCGTTTCTCGGGTCGTCCTTGGAGGCGTCTCCCGTATCTCTTCCAAAATAATCCGGATCCGCGTTCTCGCCCTCTACCAGCTCCTTCTGGGCGTCTGTCAGCGCATCCCACGCCGCCTTCGCCTCCTCGCACTGGGCGTCCGTCTCGTCCGTCCGTTCCTGCACATAGATCGCGTCGATCAGAGCCGCCACGTGATCGGCCGCCTCCTGATCCGCGTTGGCGTCAGACGTCTCCGTCTCTTCCGCCGGAGCAGTCTCCTCCGCTTCCGTTCCGGTCTCCGCCGGAGCCGCCGCGTCGTCCGCACTGCTGCCGCAGCCCGCTATGAGGGCCGCCGTCATCGCCGTACTGAGCAGTACTGTCAAAAGTTTCTTTTTCATGTTGTTCCTCCTTCTGCCGCTTCCTTCGCGGCATCTGTAAATTTTTGTACCTCCGGAACGTTTTTCCTCTCATAGAATGAAAAAAACGTCCTCTCCGCAGGTACCGGTAAGAGGACGCAATGATGTTGTATTTATGGAGTTCCCATACATCAAGCTGCGACCAGTTACTCGTGGTCCGGGATCTTTCCCGCTGCTTTCACAGGCAGGTCTCCTGACTTACGGATCCATACGCAAAACCGCCTTCCCGATAGACTCAGTGGCATACCGGCTATGCGCTCCCCGCTTACAGTGACGAGTTCGTACAGGATTTTCACCTGTTTCCCTTTTCATCAGACTGACTGCCCGGCAGTCTGTCCGACACCTGTAAATATACAGTAGCACACGAGCATCCAAATTGCAACTCCATTGTTGCGATTCACAGCCGATTCAGCTCGCCGCCCGCAAAGCCGCGCTTACGCGCTTCCCGCCGGTATTCCAGCGGCGTGCAGTTCATCTTCCGCCTGAAGATCTTCGCAAAATAACCGGGGTTGGAAAATCCCGTCAGGCCGGCGATCTGCGTCACGTCCAGCCCGGTGGTGCGCAGAAGCGCAAGGCTTTTCTCCACCCGGTAATCCAGAAGATAGTCGAAGATCGATTCGTTCATATAGCGCCTAAAGAGGCGGCAGCTCTCGCTCCTGCACAGATGGATCTGCTCCGCCAGATCCTCCAGCGTGATCTTCTCCGCGTAATGGCGCTGGATATATTCCATGATCCGCCGGATCCTCTCCGTATCCCGGCCATACCCGGCCGCCTCCTCCCCGGAGCACTCCGCGTTCTCGTAGATGCGTCTCCAGATCTCCAGAAGCGCGATCTGGATCTGCAGCTCCATGGAGACAGGCTTTTCCTCCGTCAGACGCCGGATCTGTCCGATCAGGTCCAGCACCTCCTGCTGCCACGGCGTCTCCCTCCGGAAATGGATCGAAGCGAGCGAGGGGCTCTCCAGAATCCGCTCCATATATTTTGTCTGCATGACGCTGGAGCTGTAACCGTACAGAAGCCTTGGATGGAACGTCACGGACAGATAGCTGCAGTCCGGCGTCCCCGCTCCCCGCCCGGCGTGGAGCACGTTTGTGTTGCAGAAAAGCCCTTCTCCCGCCTTCAGCCGGTAGAGGCTGTCGTTGACCTGATAGTGGATCTCCCCGTCCAGGATCAGCGTCAGCTCGATCTCCGGGTGCCAGTGCCACGCGAACTCTCCCGTGTCGAACCATGACAGCCGCTCGGGGCTCACCAGCACCGGAAATTCGTAGCTTCCGTGGGATTTCAGCTCTTTTTGTTCCTGATCGATCTTCAGACGCATAATATCTCAATATCCTTCTATTTTTTGCAAATATACTTGTTGAATCCGCTCCTGTTTCTCATTATATTGATATTAACAACGATGTCAACACGAACAAGGGGGAACCGATCTATGGAATTTACGTTAGACCAGCTGAAAGAAACTTTTGCCGGACTCTACGGAGCCGAGGGCGAGCCGAAGGCCTACTTCGCGCCGGGGCGCGTCAACCTCATCGGCGAGCACACCGATTACAACGGAGGACACGTCTTTCCGTGCGCGCTGACCATCGGCACCTACGGGATCATCCGTCCCCGCGCCGACCGGACCGTCCGGTTTTACTCGCTGAACTTTGAAGACATGGGGGTTGTGACCACCTCTCTGGACGAGCTCGTCCCGGACGATGCGGCCGGATGGACCAACTACCCGAAGGGCGTCATGTGGACCTTTGAAAAGCGCGGCTCCCATCTGCCCGCAGGCGCCGACATTCTGATCTACGGGGACATCCCCGCAGGCAGCGGCCTCTCCTCCTCGGCCTCTCTCGAGGTGCTGACCGGGCTCATGCTGCGCGACACGTTCGGCTTCGACATCTCCATGGCGGATCTGGCGCTGATCGGCCAGTATTCGGAAAACAATTTCAACGGCATGAACTGCGGCATCATGGATCAGTTCGCGTCGGCCATGGGAAAGAAGGACTGCGCCATCTTCCTGGACACCAACACGCTGAAGTACGAGTACGCGCCGGTGAAGCTTCCCGACGCCAGGATCGTCATCACCAACAGCAAGGTGAAGCACAGCCTCGTCTCCTCCGCCTACAACGACCGCAGAAGAGAGAGCGAGACGGCGTTGAGGGAGCTTCAGGCCGTCGTCGATATCCGGACGCTGGGCGATCTGACCGAGGCGCAGTTCGAGCAGTACAAGGACGCCGTCAAGGATCCCGTCTGCCGCAGGCGGGCGAAGCACGCCGTCTACGAAAACCAGCGCACGATCCACGCGGTGGAAGCTCTGAAGGCCAACGACATCGTCACCTTCGGAAAGCTGATCAACGAGTCCCACATCTCTCTCCGGGACGACTATGAGACCTCCTGCCCGGAGACCGACCTTCTGGCCGAGCTGGCGTGGGCCGTCCCCGGAGTTTACGGCTCCCGCATCACCGGCGGCGGCTTCGGCGGCTGCACCGTCAGCATCGTGAAGACCGGGTCTGTGGACGCCTTCATCCGCACGGTGGGGGACGCCTACAGGGAAAAGACCGGACACGCCGCAGAATTTTATGTAGTGGACATCGGAGACGGCGCCCACGCCCTCGCCTGACAAAGGAGTGATCAGACATGACAGTATCCGAACAGATCGCCGCGCTGGTACAGTACGGCATAGACGCGGGGCTGACCCCCGCCTGTGAAAAAATCTATACGACCAACCTGCTTCTGGAGCTCATGAAGGAGGACGATTACGAGGATCCCGCGCAGATCCCCTCCCTCCCTCTTGAGGACATTTTAAAGGGCCTTCTGGACGAGGCCTGCCGCCGGGGGTTCGTCGAAGACAACGTGGTCTGCCGGGACCTTTTCGACACGAAGCTTATGAACTGTCTCGTGCCGCGGCCCGCGCAGGTGCAGGCAGAGTTTCGCGAGAAATATGCCCTCTCTCCCCGGGAGGCCACCGATTACTTCTACAAGCTTTCGCAGGACAGCGATTACATCCGCCGCTACCGGGTGTGCCGAGACCAGAAATGGAAAACGCCCAGCCAGTACGGCGACATGGACATCACGATCAACCTGTCCAAGCCGGAGAAGGACCCCAAGGCCATCGCCGCCGCGCGGAACGCCAAAGCGTCGTCCTACCCCAAATGTCAGCTCTGCATGGAAAACGAGGGCTATGCAGGCCGCCTGAACCATCCGGCCCGGGAGAACCACCGGATCATCCCCCTCACCATCAACGGCGGGCAGTGGGGCTTCCAGTACTCGCCCTATGTGTATTACAACGAGCACTGCATCGTCTTCAACGGAGAGCACACGCCCATGAAGATCGACCGGGCCGCCTTCACGAAGCTTTTCGACTTCGTCAGGCAGTTCCCCCACTATTTCCTCGGCTCCAACGCGGATCTCCCCATCGTGGGCGGCTCCATCCTGAGCCACGATCATTTTCAGGGAGGGAACTACACCTTCGCCATGGCGAAAGCTCCCATCGAGATCCCGGTCCGGATCCCCGGCTACGGGGACGTGGAGTGCGGCATCGTCAAATGGCCGCTGTCGGTCCTGCGCATCCGCTGCGCCGACGAGGGACGCCTGATCGATCTGGCCTCCCATGTGCTGGAGAAGTGGCGCGTCTACACCGACGAGGACGCGTTTGTCTATGCGTTCACTGACGGCGAGCCCCACAACACCATCACGCCCATCGCCAGAAAGACGGACGGGATCTATGAGCTGGATCTGACGCTGCGCAACAACATCACCACCGAGGAGCATCCGCTGGGCGTCTACCATCCCCACGCCCGCCTGCATCACATCAAAAAGGAGAACATCGGCCTGATCGAGGTCATGGGACTGGCCGTGCTGCCCTCCCGCCTGAAGAATGAGATGGCGCTTCTCAGGGAATTCCTCCTGTCCGACAGGGACGTCGCCTCCGACGAGACGCTGGCCAAGCACGCGGACTGGGTGGCGGAATTTCTGCCGGAATACCCCTCGCTCACGGAGGAGAACATCGACGGGATCCTCGAACAGGAGATCGGAAAGGTGTTCGTCCAGGTGCTGGAGGACGCCGGCGTGTACAAGTGGACGCCGCAGGGACACGAAGCCTTTCTGCGGTTTATCGGGACGCTGTGACGTAACCATTCAGCCGCGTCAGCACGTCTTTGCGAATGGCGCGAGCTGAACGGTTACGCTCTGACCGCAAAATTTTCTTGCAAAATGGTCCGGTTTCCGATAAGATAAACATAAGAACTGCACGACTGACGGAAAGCAGACGTAAGCGTCTGTGGTAGGGCGACCTACAGGAAGTGCAGCGGTATTGTTAGACAGCCGACCGTCTGGGCGCATTGCAGGACTTGCCATGCATCCGGGCGGTTTTTGTCTGCCCGGAAGACCACGCGGCGGTCCCGCGGATATTCTATATTTCATCTTCAACCCACAGGAGGTACTTATGAAACTATTGTCTTTGGAACAGGAGCTCTCATCCAACGCCTACCCCGGCCGCGGCATCATCCTCGGCCGCACGCCTGACGGCGCTCACGCCGTGGCCGCCTATTTCATCATGGGCCGCAGCGTCAACAGCCGCAACCGCGTGTTCGTGGAGGACGGCGCGGGCATCCGCACACAGGCCTTCGATCCCTCCCTGCTGTCGGATCCGAGCCTGATCATCTACGCGCCGGTGCGGGTCCTCGGCAACAAGACCATCGTCACCAACGGCGACCAGACCGACACCATCTACGAGGGACTGGACCGGCAGCTGACCTTCGAGCAGTCGCTTCGGAGCCGCGCCTTCGAGCCGGACGCCCCCAACTACACCCCACGGATCTCCGGCGTCCTCCATATCGAGGGAAATGTGTTCAACTATGCCCTGTCGATCTTAAAGAGCAGCGACGGAGACCCGGATTCCTGCCACCGCTACACCTTCGCCTACGAGCATCCGAAGGCAGGGCAGGGGCATTTCATCCACACCTATCTGCACGACGGCGATCCGCTCCCGAGCTTTGAGGGCGAGCCGAAGCTCGTGTCCGTCCCGGACGACATGGAGGAGTTCGCGCAGACCCTCTGGACCAGCCTGAACGAGGACAACAAGGTGTCGCTTTTCGTGCGCTACATCGATCTGAGCGACGGAACGTACCGGACGAAGATCATCAACAAACATCAGTAGGAGGTATCTTGCCATGAACGAACTGCAGTTAAAGTACGGATGCAACCCCAACCAGAAGCCTTCCCGCATCTATATGGAGGACGGCTCCGACCTGCCCGTCACCGTGCTTCTCGGGAAACCCGGCTACATCAATTTTCTGGACGCCTTCAACGGCTGGCAGCTTGTGAAGGAATTAAAAGAAGCCACCGGACTTCCGGCGGCGGCCTCCTTCAAGCACGTCTCCCCGGCCGGCGCGGCCGTGGGCCTTCCGCTGACCGACACGCTGGCCAAGATCTACTGGGTGGATGATCTCGGAGAGCTCTCCCCGCTGGCCTGCGCCTACGCCCGCGCCAGAGGAGCCGACCGCATGTCCTCCTTCGGAGACTTCATCTCTCTCTCCGACGTCTGCGACGCCGACACCGCGCGGCTCATCAAGCGCGAAGTATCCGACGGCGTCATCGCTCCGGGCTACACCGACGAAGCGCTGGAGATCCTGAAGCAGAAGAAAAAAGGAAACTACAACGTCATTCAGATCGATCCGGACTATGTGCCTGCGGCTCTGGAGAAAAAGCAGGTGTACGGCGTCACCTTCGAGCAGGGACGCAACGAGCTGAAGGCGGACGACGAGCTTCTCTCCAACATCGTCACCGAGAACAAGGCTCTCTCCCCGCAGGCGCTGATGGACATGAAGATCGCGCTCATTACCCTCAAATATACGCAGTCCAACTCGGTCTGCTACGTGAAGGACGGACAGGCCATCGGCATCGGCGCAGGACAGCAGTCCCGCGTGCACTGCACCCGTCTGGCGGGCAATAAGGCCGACAACTGGTTCCTGCGCCAGTCCCCGCAGGTGCTGGGACTCCAGTTCCTCGACACCCTGGGCCGGGCCGAGCGCGACAACGCCATCGACGTCTACATCGGCGACGAGTACATGGACGTGCTGGCGGACGGCGCATGGGAGAAGATCTTCCGCGTAAAACCTCCGGTCTTCACCCGCGAGGAGAAGCGGGCATGGCTCGACGGCCTGACCGACGTGACGCTGGGCTCCGACGCGTTCTTCCCGTTTGCGGACAACATCGAGCGCGCTTACAAGAGCGGCGTCCGGTACATCGCCCAGCCCGGCGGCAGCGTCCGGGACGATCTGGTCATCCAGTGCTGCGACAAATACCGGATGGTCATGGCCTTCACAGGCATCCGCCTGTTCCATCACTAAACAACAAAAGACCGCCGCAGGACGAAATGCGCTGTCCTGCGGCGGTCTTGTTGCTGTCTCCTGTTTTCTATACGGCTGCCACCGCTCTTGCGGGGGCTCCGGAAAAGCCCTGAAGCTTCAGCGGAAACGCCATCAGATAGCAGGTCCTGTGCTCCATCAGTTCGTCCGGAAGCCGGATCTCCTCCAGCGCCCACACGCCGTGACTTAAAAGCTCCTCGTGGCACGGTCTTCCGGTACCTTCATACCATCCCCCGATGCTCATCGCGTCAATTCCCACGCCCTTGATGCCCCGGCCGCACAGCCATCGGGCCGCCTCTCCCGTCAGGTAAGGCCAGTCGTGGATATAGTCCTCCCCGAAGCCTCTCTTCTCTCCCCATCCGGTATTCAGAAGCACGATGACGCCCTCCCGGATCAGATTCTCATACGGCTTGAGATGCTCCGTGCGGATCCCTTCCTTCGCCGAAATCTTCCCCCGCAAATCCGCCAGCACCGCCTCTCCCTGAAAGAGCTCCACCGGCATCCGGTCGATGGTGATCCCGTCCGGGAAGAAATGGTACGGCGCGTCCAGATGAGTTCCTGTGTGGCTGTTCAGCCGAATCTGCTCCGCGTTGAAATGATCCCTCTCATGGAACGCCTCATTTCTCACGGTCGTGACCTCATAGGTGGGCCACCCCGGGCAGTTGTCATATACCGGCTGAGATATGTCATAAAATTTCCGAAATTTGTTCATGCCAAACGCCTCTCCTGCTGTTTTTACTCGTCGGTCAGAGCAACCTCCACCAGCGTGTCATACACCTCGTCGATATTATCCTTTGTCACCAGAAGGGTCTCCAGCTGGATCTCCGCCTCTACTTCTTCGCCCTTCAGGATCTTCTCCACACACTGCGCGGAGGTTCTTCCCATGACGACCGGCTGCTGCGCCGCCGTTCCGGCTACGGTTCCGGCTTTGATAGCTTCTACGACCTCGGGAGAGCAGTCAAACGCCGCCACGAGCACGTCGGTTCTCTCCGCAGCCTCCAGAGCGGACACTGCTCCCATGGACGGATCCTCGGAATGGCAGAAGATCGCTTTCAGCTCCGGATGGGCGGTGATGAGATCCTGCGTGAAGGTTTCGCCCTCCTCGCGGTTCACTTTTTCCATCTGCTTGAACTCCACATCGGTGATGTCCTTTCCGGATGCCTCAAGACCTGCGTCAAAGCCATCCTTCCGGAGCACGCCGTTGATGCGCGCCTGGTTCAGCGTGATCTGCGCCACCGTATCTCCGTCGTTTAACAGAGACGCGATGTACTCTCCCAGCTCTTTGGCTCCGCCCTCATTGTCGGTGGAGATGAACGATGCGTACGTCCCGGAATCCGTTCCGATGTCGCAGATCACTACCGGGATCGACGCTTCCTCAGCAATGGAGAGCACCGATACGCACGAGGCGCTGTCCGTCGGGGAGATGATGATGGCGTCCACCTGCTTGGTGATAGCGTCCTGTGCATTGGAGAGCTGCGTGTTGGCGTCGTCCTTGGAATCATAGACCACGACCTCCGAATCCGGAACGAGCGTCTTCATCTCGTCCTCCACCCCGTGCTTCACATATCTCCAGAACGGGACGTCCAGCGACGGCGTCAGATACGCCACCTTGATACCGGAGAGCTCCGCGTCGTTTGCAGCAGCCTCCGCAGGCTCCGTGTCCTCCTCGGGCGCAGCCTCCTCCTCAGTCCCTTCCGCCGGCGCGGTCGTGTCGGCCGATCCGCAGCCTGCCGCCATGGACACTACCATAACGGATGCCAGAAATACTCCCAATAACCTCTTTTTCATACCTTTTCCTCCTTTAAATGTGGATGATGTTTATCATAATGGATCGCTCCACTATTTCGATGTTTTGATCTTCAGCTTGGACACCTTCTCCGCCAGCACTGCGATAATGATGACCGCGCCGATGGCGCTTCCCTGCCAGTACGGGTTGATGCCGAGAATGTTCAGCGCATTTCGGAGGAATCCCACCAAAAAGACGCCGATGATCGTTCCCCACAGCGTTCCTCTGCCGCCGCTCATGCTCGTTCCTCCAATGACGGCCGCCGCGATGGCATCCATCTCATTTCCGTCTCCGTAGGTCGGATCGCAGGCCATCAGACGGGAGGTCATAACCCACGCCGCCAGGCCGCACATCAGGCCGGAGATCACATAGGCCATCATCGTGTTAAATTTCACGTTGATGCCAGACAGTCTGGACGCCTCCGCATTGGAACCGATGGCATACAGAAATCTTCCGAACTTTGTTCTCGACATGACCCAGATAAAGATGCCGAACATGATAAAAATGAAAAGAATATATACCGGAAGCTGTCCCGCGATCTTGCCCTTCCCGAGAAAGCTGTACGCCTCCGGGAACTTGGACGCCGTGTTTGCATTCGAGATCACATAGTCGAGGCTCCGACAGATCTGCATCATTCCCAGCGTCACGATGAAAGCGGGCATCTCCAGATATCCGACAAAAAATCCGTTGGCCGCGCCCACCAGCACCGAGATGATCAGGATCACCGCGATCCCGAGAAACAAATTCTGCGTATTCATCATGACCATGCATCCGATCATGCCCGACAACCCCAGATTCGCGCCCACCGACAGGTCAATCCCCGCCGTAATGATCACAATCGTCATTCCGATCGCCAGCATGGAGGTGGACGACACCTGCGACATGACGTTCATAATATTCTGTCTTGTGAAAAAATAAGGCGACGCAAAGCTCATCAGTGCAAAAAACACTACAAAGATCAAAAGCATGGCAAGCTCTGTCTTATATTCCTTTACGATCCGGCCGCCGACGCCGGATCTCCCCTGTACCTTTTTCTCTCCCATTTCCAATTTTCGCTCCTCCTTAACCAACTGTTGAAAAATATCCGATCTTTTCTTCCTCTGCCTCGGCTGCGTTGAGCACTCCCGTCACCTTGCCTTCTCTCATCACATAGATGGTGTCACAGATTCCAAGAATCTCCGGGATCTCCGAGGAGACGACTACGATCGCCATCCCCTGCGCCGCAAGCTCTTTCAGGATCGCATAAATATCCGCTTTCGCACCGATGTCCACACCTCTCGTAGGCTCGTCCACGATCAGCACCTCCGGGGCGAGAAGAATCCACTTGGCCAGAAGGACTTTCTGCTGATTGCCTCCGCTTAAGCCCTTGATCGGCATGTCCACATCCGCGGTCTTGATACGCATCCGGCGGATCATCTCCGCACAGTCTTCCGCATCCTTCTTCCAGTCAATCAGCGCTCTTTTAGACGCCGCCAGTTTTGCCAGACCGATATTTTTGATAACGCTCATCTCCTGGAGAAGTCCGTCCCGCTTACGGTCCTCGGACACGAAGCCAATCCGCTCCGCCACGCTGGCCCGGATCCGGTCCGCAGGGATCTCTTTTCCATGGAGATACACCTTTCCTTCCGTCCGCCTGTCCGCTCCGAACACGCACCGGACAAGCTCGCTCCTGCCCGCTCCCACCAGTCCGGAAAATCCCACGATCTCGCCTTTATGAACCTGAAAGGAGATGTGCTTCAGATATCGGTTTTCATCCACCATATCCCTGACCTCCAAAACGACCTCCTCCCGGCTCCAGTCCTTATCCAGATGATCGCTCCGGTCTCCGTACAGGTTGTTCACCTCGCGGCCCACCATGGCCTTGATCAGATCGCTCTGTTTCAGTTCTTTCGTGGCTGCCCCGTTCAGGATCAGTCTGCCGTCCCGCAGCACGGTGATGCGGTCCGAGATCTCATAGATCTCGTTGATTTTATGGGAAACGATGATAAATCCTACGCCTTCTTTTTTTAATTTTCGCACGATCTCAAAGAGCTGATCGATCTCTTTTGTGGAAAGAGACGCCGTCGGCTCGTCCAGAATGATGGTTCTGGCGTTGGTCGATACCGCTTTCAAAATCTCGATCACCTGCATCTGCGCCACCGACAGATCTTCTACCTTTTCATACGGGTCAATGTCCCGCTCCATCCCGAAAAGAGCCAGAAGCTCCCTCGTCTTTTCAGCCATGGCTCTGCGATCCGAGAGAAATCCGCTCCTGTAATACCGGTCGTCCGTCAGGAAAATATTTTCCGCGACGGAAAAATCCGGGAGAAGACTGAATTCCTGCGTCACAATGGAGACGCCGTGACGAACCGCCTCCCTTGTGTTGGCGAAGCTTCTCCGCTCCCCCTCCACCAGCATCGTTCCGCCGTCGGCCTGATAGATACCGGAGATGATCTTGGAGAGCGTGGACTTTCCCGCTCCGTTTTCACCCATCAGCGCGTGCACCTCGCCCTCCTCCAGATCGAAGTCGATACCTTCCAGTACCGCCACGCCGGAGAATACCTTTTTGATGTCGTGTACTTCTATTAGCTTTCTGCTCATGCTGCCTCCTCTTTTAAATATTCCACGGCTGGCCTCCGGCCAGGCAGCCTCCATCCACATGATACAGCATGCCGGACATATAGGCGGATGCGTCGCTGGCCAGCAGGATCGTCATGCCCAGAAGATCCTGCGGCGTGCCCGGTCTTGCCATGGCGATCCGATCCAGCATATATTTGGACAGCTCCGGGTCATCCCACAGCGGCGCCGTCAGTTGCGTGCGGATATGACCGGGCGACAGGGCGTTGGAACGGATCCCGTACTTAGCCCACTCGATGGCCTGCGACCGGGTCATGGCCGCCACGCCGCTCTTGGACGCGCCGTAGATGGAATTGCCGCCCAGCATCATGACTGCATTGTAGGACGCTACGTTGATGATGCTTCCGCTCTGGTTTTTTTTCATCACCTCGGCCGCCGCCTGACTCATAAAGTACGCCCCCTTCAGATTGACGCCCATGATCCGGTCAAACAGCTCCGGGTCGTTGTCCATGATCGGTTTTCTCTTGTTGATCCCCGCCATGTTCACCAACACGTCGATCCTCCCGTACTCGGCCTCAATGCGTTCCACACAGGGCCGGATCGTCCCGACCTCCAGAAGGTTCAGCGGCATAGCCTGCGCCTCTCCGCCTGCGCTTCGTATTTCCTCTGCCAGAGATTCCAGCCTCTCCTCGTTCACGTCGCAGAGGATCATACGTCCCCCCACGCCCGCCATTCCCTTGGAAAGCTCGCTTCCGATGGCTCCGGCGGCCCCGGTCATGACGATCACCTTGCCCTCCAGAGAGAACAGTCTGCTCAGATTCTCACATACTCGCTGATCCATATTTGTACCTCGCTGTCATATGATTGTTTTTGTTGTTTTATGTGCTAATTCTAATCCTTCCTAGATCGTTATGTCAAGTTATTTATCTATTTTTAACAAATACGCTTTTTATATAAAGATATTTTTCATTATTTTACACAATTTCGTCTCCAGTAACAAATTTTAACATTTCATATAGTCACGAAAAACATATATGGAGGGGGATCTTTTTTCGTATAATTTTGAATGGATTTTTTGGTTTTTATGAGATATCACGCACAGACATGCCGGAGAGCCGGCAGAGAAAGGAGCGCTTATGGATCTTCACATGAATGGAAAGACCGTCGTGATCACAGGGGGAACCGCCGGGATCGGCAGGGCGGTGGCTCTCGCGTTTTTGAAGGAGGGAGCCAACGTGGCCGTGTTTTCCAGAAGGGAACAGAAGGTTACGGAATTTACAGAGGAAATGTCCGCGCAGTTTGGTCCGGAGCGTATCCTCGGAGACGTCCTCGATGTAACAGACGCCGGACAGATGACGCGGTTTGCCGACCGTGTCAGGGAGCGCTTCGGGAGTCTCGACGTGTGGGTCAACAACGCAGGCGTAAAGATTGACCGTTTTTTCACGGACTACACCTCCGACGAGTGGGAGTACGTCATGCGCGTGAACGTACAGGGCGTGTGGGAAGGCGCAAAAATCGCCGCTTCCCATATGAAATCACAGAGAAGCGGCGTGATCGTCAATATTTCCAGTTTTGCCTCAAAGATTCCCCACGCAGGTCAATCTCTGTACGCGGCCTCCAAAGCCGCCGTCTCCAGTCTGACCCGGACGATGGCCGCAGAGCTGGCCCCTTTTGGCATCCGGGTTGTGGGGGTCGTTCCTGGCATGATCAAGACAGATATCGCCAGAGAAAATATCCGGCAGTTCGGGGATAAATATGTAAACGACATCGCCATGCGAAGACTGGGAGAACCCGAGGATCTGGCCGATCCCATCGTCTTTTTATGCTCCGGCGCGGCGTCCTATATCACCGGCGTGGACGTGGAAATCTCCGGCGGAAAATTTTCCGTACAGAATTCTCCCTATCCTTGGGCCGAGGCAGAAAAGGGCTGCTGACCTTCCCTACCCTCTCCGGATCATCTCTCTGGAGATCTCTCTGACGGAGCCGGCTCCGCACATGGCCATGGCGTCGGCCAGCTCTCCGCCGATCTTGTCCACATAGGACTGTACGCCCTCGGCCCCGCCGCCGTAGACAGCGGGCACGAAGGGGCGGCAGATCAGCACGCCGTCGGCTCCCATGGCCAGCGCTTTGAACACATCCACGCCGCTTCGGATCCCGCCGTCCACGAGGATCTTCATCCCGCCGCCGACCGCGTCCGCGATCTCCTCAAGCACCTCCGCCGTGGCCGGACATTGATCCAGCACGCGCCCGCCGTGGTTGGACACGACGATGGCCGCCGCTCCGGCTTCCTTTGCCTTCTGCGCGCCTCTCTTTGTCATGATCCCCTTTACGATAAACGGAACTCCCGCCATCCCGGCAATCTCCCGAAGCTCCTCCACCGTCTTGCTGCCCGCGGGCGGCGTCATGTTTTTCAGGAACGGAAGCCCTGCCGCGTCGATGTCCATAGCCACCGCGAACGCTCCCGCGCTTTTCACCATCTCCATCTTCTCCCGGATCGTCTCTGCATTCCACGGCTTCACGGTGGGGATCCCGGCTCCGTCCGCCCTGCGGATCGCCTCTGTCGCTCCGATCATCACCTTCTCATTGACGCCGTCCCCGGTGAACGCCGCGATCCCCGCTTTGGCGCACGCCTCCACCAGAAGATTGTTGTAGGACAGATCATCGTATTTGTCTCCGTAGTGCAGGTTCACCGCCCCCACAGGTCCCGCGAAAAACGGATACCGGAACGTCCTGCCAAAGAGCTCCGTGGACGTGTCCACCGGGCCGTTCCCGTGGATCGTATCCATGTTCACCCGGATCTCCTGCCATTTCTGATAGTTGCGGATCGCCGTGTCCCCCACGCCCTTCGCGCCGGGCCCCGGCATCTGGTTTTTGCAGGCCGCCCCGTTGCACACCGGACAGGCCCTGCAGTGGCTCCCCATGACGCCTCTCGCCTGTTTCAATACCTCGCTGTAATCCATTTCCCTTTTCTCCTTTGCTTTCTTATTTGCAGACGTCCACCCACGCCTCGAAGCCCGACGCCAGCTCCAGCTCCCCGATGGTCAGCTCCACCGCGCTGTTGCCGCTGCCGCAGGCCGGATAGACGCTCTCAAACCGCCGGAGCGACTGATCCAGATAGACTCTGACGCCCTCCTTCACGCCGAACGGACACACGCCGCCGACGCCGTGGCCGATCCGCTCCTCCACCTCGTCGTGGGGGATCATCTTCGCCTTCACATGAAACTGCGCCTTATATTTTCCGTTGTCCACTCTGGCGTCCCCCGCCGCCACGATCAGGATGCTCTCGTCTCCCACGAGAAACGACAGCGTCTTGGCGATCCTGGCCGGTTCACAGCCCACCGCCTGCGCCGCCAGCTCCACGGTGGCGCTGGACTCCTCAAACTCCATCACATGACTGTCCAGCCCGAACTGCTTCAAATATTCTTTTGCTCTCTCAAAAGCCATCCTCTTGTCCTCTTTTCGTTCCAGTAATTGTTCTCCCCACACAGCCGCAAGCCGGTCCGCAGTAAAGATCGCGTTGGCCGGGCTGGTGGACGGCAGCCTGACGATGGAGCGTCCGGTCTGCGCCTGACAATATCTGCGGTAAAGCTGCCACGCCTTCCCTCCGTTGGCAAAGATCGCCCGGATCGGGCTTTTCGACAGGATCCGGTTGATATCGGCCGGCACCACATTCCGGATGCTGCTGTCGCTGGAGCCCGCGATGTCGCAGCTTTGCACCACGTCCCACAGGGCGATGCGGTGCTTTTTCAAAAGCGCCTTCTTCTCCTCGACGCCGGACGGCTCCGGCTCGCCTGTCAGCTGTGCCAGCACCTTCCAGAACCGGTTCTGCGGGTGGCCGTAGTAAAAGCCCTCCTCCCTCGACCTGACCGACGGGAACGAGCCGAGGATCAGCACCTCCGACTGCTCGTCGAACACCGGCTCGAAGGTGTGCTCCACATGGCGGTACCCTGCGGTCTCCTTCTCCGGGATCACATCGGCCGGAGCCAGCTCCATGCTCCCCGGATAGATGCGCCCCACCAGCCCGTCCCTGGCCATGGCCACGAGATAGGAATTGATCTTCAGCTTATGCTCCTCATAGAGCCCCATGCTCTGATACAGCTCTTTGTAATGCTCCAGCAGCTGAAATTTAAGCTTCACCGCATCCACGGACACGGCTTCCGTGGACACAAGGCTGCCCTTTCTCTTCATATAATAATAGACCGGCTTCTGCAGCGCCCGGATGCGGACGGCGCGGCGGATAAACGACAGGTTGAACAGGAAATCCTCGCACCAGTTCATCGTGACGTCGCAGGCCAGCCCATGGCGCTCCACGATCTCTCTGCGGTAAAGCTTGTTCCACATGACTCCGTAATAGTAGTCGGCGGGATCGTTGGCCATCTCCATGGCAAATTCCTCGCGGGTCATCACGCGGCTGCTGCGGATATGGTTTTTCTGAACATATCGTTTTCCGCTGACCCGATAGAAATCCGCGATCACCAGATCGCAGTCGTCCTCAACGGCGGCCGCCGCCAGGCTCTCCGTCGCGTCCGGCGTCAGCCAGTCGTCGCTGTCCAAAAACTGAAGGTACGTCCCCCGCGCCAGCCGCATGGCTTTGTTGCGGGTGTCCGACACTCCCGTATTTTCCTTGTCCACGGTCCGGAACCGCAGATCCTTCTCCTCGTATTCCCGGCAGATCTCAAGACTTCCGTCCGTGCTGCCGTCGTTCATCATCAGCACTTCCATGTCGGTAAACGTCTGGGCCATCACGCTGTCCAGACACCGGCGCAGGTAGCGCTTTGCATTATAGACCGGTATGATCAGTGTCACCAGCGGCATCGTATTCTCGCTCCTTACATCTGTTTCCGGACGATCAGGTACTCGTTATCCAGCTGATAGTAAGGGCAGCTGTCCACGGCGCTGCTCAGAAACCGGTACATCTCGTCCTCGTCCAGATCCATCTCGCACACGTAATATTCGTAGTCCTCGTCATACACATAGTTCCGGCAGGTCTCGCAGCTTACGGTTCCCATGTCGTCCCTCCTTCTTTCGCGCCTCCGCGTATGCGGCAGTCCAGCCCGCGTCATTCGCAAAGATACGCATTCTTTTGTTAGTATAGCACCCTTTGCCCCGTCCGGTAAAGCCTGTATTTTCCGGACGGCCCGGCCTGAAATAACGAAACAACAGTTCAGCCCGCGCCATTCGAGGAGCCGCGCTGACGCGCGAAACAGCAAACAGGAGAACCGTCTGCTTACATGCAAGCATGACGCAGTCGTCTCTCCTGTTTACCGCATGGCTGAATAGTTGCGCCTATATGATAATGCAGACCAGTCCTCCGTTGGAGTCGTTGACGATCTTCTGCATGGTGTCCTGAAGCTTTACCTGGCTCTCCTCGCCGATCTGATAGAGCTTGCTCCGGATGCCGTCCTCCACCAGCTCCTCGATGGTCTTGCCGAAAATGTTGATCTGCCAGATTCCCTCCTCCTGCTTCCTGCCGTCCTGGATATACTGGATCAGATCCCTCGCCTGCTCCTCGCTCCCTACAATGGGCGCGATCTCCGTCTCGATATTGGCCCGTATCATGTGGACTGACGGGGAGAAGGCGCGCAGCTTCACGCCGAACTTTCCGCTCTGGTGGATCAGCACCGGATCCTCCATGCGGATCTCGTCCTTCTCCGGCAGCACCATGCCGTATCCCTTCTGCCGCACGGTGTCCATGGCCTTTATGACCTTGCCGTACTCCTTCTGCATGGCCGACAGCTCCCTCAGCTGCTCCATCAGATCGTACTCGTCCTCAAGCTCCATCCCGGTCAGCTCGCTGAGCATCCCGTAGTAGCAGCTCTCCTCCATCTCCACCGAATAGACGGCCGTCCCTCTGTCCAGCGCCACTTTCTCCAGCTTCACGCGGCTGATGCACGGCCCCGGGCAGTCTGCCTGCACCGGCCCCACGTCCCGAAGCACCCGGAAGCTCTCCAGCATGGCCCGGCCCGTCTCCACCACCTCCTGCTTGACCGGATGGGACAGCGGGAGCATCTCCACCCAGCGCGGCATGTGGTACTCCACCTCCACCAGCGGAAATTCCAGCAGCACCTGCTCCAGGATCATCGTGACGTCCTCTTTTTTCAGCTGCTCGCAGTTGACCGGAATCACCGGGATCTGATAGCTGCGGTACATCTCCTCCGCCTGCCTTCGGACCTGCTCGCTGTAGGGACGGACCGTATTCAGAAGGATGACAAAGGGTTTTCCCAGCTTTTTCAGCTCCTCCACTGTCCGCTCCTCCGGTTCCCGGTAGCTCTCCGCCGGGATCTCCCCGAAGCTTCCGTCGCAGGTCACGACGACGCCGATCGTAGAGTGATCGTGGATGACCTTGTGAGTCCCCAGCTCCGCCGCCTTTGTGAACGGGACCTCCCCGGCAAACCACGGCGTCTTCACCATCCGCTCCGCGTCCCCCTCCAGATGCCCCGACGCGCCTTCCACCATATAGCCCACGCAGTCGATCAGCCGGATCTTCACGGAGATCTCCCCGGCGACCCGGACCTCCACCGCCTCCTTCGGGACAAATTTCGGCTCGGTCGTCATGATCGTCCTGCCCGCCGCCGACTGGGGCAGCTCGTCGATCGCCCGCTCCCTCTCGTGGACGTCCTCCATACCGGGCAGCACGAGCAGATCCATGAACCGCTTGATGAACGTGGATTTCCCTGTGCGGACCGGCCCGACCACCCCTATGTAGATCTCCCCGCCCGTCCGTTCTCTGATGTCATTGTATAGATGGAATTCTTTCTGACTCTGAATATTGTCCATAAAAATACCCTCCCACATTTGTACTAAATATATGGGAGGGAGTTTGGTTTTATGCCCGCGTATTCTGTCCGCGCCCGGAATCAGAGGATCGCCTCGATCTCGCCGCGGATCGCCCGGATAAAGTCCGCCGAGTTCAGCACCTGCACGTCCGGAAGCTCCGTGATCAGCGCCAGATCCTTCGTCATCCGTCCGGATTCGATGGTCTTTAAGGACGCCTGCTCCAGCACGTCCGCGAAACGGATAAGCTCCGGAAGCCCGTCCAGCTCGCCGCGCTTTCTGAGCGCCCCGCTCCACGCGAAGATCGTGGCGATGGGGTTGGTGGACGTCTCCTTTCCTTCCAGATGCTGGTAATAGTGGCGCTGCACCGTGCCGTGGGCCGCCTCGTACTCGTAGTATCCCTGCGGGGACACCAGCACCGACGTCATCATGGCGAGAGAGCCGAAGGCCGTCGCCACCAGATCGCTCATCACGTCCCCGTCGTAATTTTTGCACGCCCAGATAAATCCGCCCTCAGATTTGACCACTCTGGCCACAGCGTCGTCGATCAGCGTGTAGAAATACGTAAGCCCCGCCTTCTCAAATGCTTCCCTGTATTCTTCGTCGAAGATCTGCTGGAAAATATCCTTGAAATGATGGTCGTATTTTTTGGAAATGGTGTCCTTCGTGGCGAACCACACATCCTGCTTCGTGTCGACGGCATACTGGAAGCAGCTTCTGGCAAAGCTCGTGATGGAGGAATCCAGATTGTGCATTCCCTGCACGATCCCCGGCCCTTTGAACTCGTGCACCGTCACGGCGCTCTTCTCACCGTCCTTTGCCGTGTAGACCAGCTCCACTTTTCCCGGCCCGGGAATCTGCATCTCCGACGCCTTGTACACGTCGCCGTAGGCATGTCTCGCCAGAGTGATGGGCTTCTTCCACGTCTTCACATAGGGCTCGATGCCCTTCACAATGATGGGCGCGCGGAACACCGTGCCGTCCAGAATGGCGCGGATCGTCCCGTTTGGGCTTTTCCACATTTCCTTCAGGCCGTACTCCTCCACTCTCGCCGCGTTGGGCGTGATCGTGGCGCACTTGACGGCCACGCCGTATTTTTTCGTGGCCTCGGCGGCCTCCGCCGTGATCCTGTCGTCGGTCTCGTCCCGTTTTTTCAGCCCCAGATCGTAATACTCCGTCTTCAGCTCCACAAACGGGAGCAGAAGCTCGTCCTTGATCATCTGCCAGAGAATCCGGGTCATCTCGTCCCCGTCCATCTCCACCAGCGGCGTTTTCATCCTGATTTTTTCCATTCGGAAGGTCCTCCTCTATAATATTTTCTCCAGACCGTATGCCTGAATACTTTCTATGGTATGCTTCACATGCTCTCTGGCCAGCGACTCGGCGCGTTCGGCGTCCCTGTCCCTGACCGCCTCGAAGATGGCTCTGTGCTCCTGCGTGGATTTCACCGAGCGGTTTTCCGCGGAGATGGTTGCCTTGCGGACCATCTTCACATAATCGTGAAAATCCGACAGTATGTGCCGCAGGATCCGGCTGCCGCCCGCCTCGTAGAGCTGCTCGTGGAACAGGCTGTCCAGCTCGTAGAGCTTCTCATAATTCTGTTTCTCCGTGTGGTGCTCCGTCAGACACAAGGTCTCCTCCAGATTGTCCAACTGCTCCTTCGTAATAGATTCCGTCGCCCATCTGGCGCACAGCCCCTCCAGCATGGAGCGGATCACATAAATATCCTGCACATCCTTCGCCGTGATCATATTCACGTACGCGCCCCGGTTGGGGATGATCGTGACCAGCCCCTCCAGTTCCAGCTGTCTTAGCGCCTCCCGCACCGGAGTCCGGCTCACGCCCAGCTCCGCGCCGATGGCCGCCTCCTTAAGCTCCGTATTCTGCTCGTATCTGCCGCTCAAGATGTCCTCCCGGATGCTCTCAAACACTTTGCCGCGCAGGGAATATTTGTCCCGGCTTTCCTTCTGCCCCTGTGTATCGTGCATGGCGTTCTTCTGATGTCCTCCTCGTTTCTCTGTATCATTGTATACAATTCTGATCCGTATTCATTTTAACACGTCCCGGAGAGATGTCAAGAAAAAGCGGCGGGTCCGCCTACCCCACCGGCCAGATCCCCCGCATAGCCTGAAAGACGCCGTACAGATCCAGAAGACCGTAGCCCCAGTTTTTGTTGGGATAGGAAAAATTGTCCGGCCGTCTGGCTCCCCGGATCAGGTAGCGCTGGATCGTGACGCTGTCCATGGACGGCGCGTTCTGACGGACGATCCCCCACTCCAGCAAAAGGGCGCAGGCTCCGGCCCCCAGCGCCGCCGAAGCGCTGGTACCGGTGAGCGTGCTGATCCTCCCCCTCGCATCGATGGCGGACACCTCCACGGCGGGAGCCGCCACGTCCGGCGCCAGCAGGCCCTCTCTCGTAAAGCCTCTCCCGGAATCGTACCAGACCGCGGACGTCCTGGCGTCGTAGCCCGCGAAGGTGAGCACGCCCTCGGCGTTGGCCGGCTCGGTCACCGTCGTGTCCGGGTCTGGCCGCAGAAAATAGGTCTCATCGCTGATAAAGCCCGTCACCGGAAGCCACATGTGAAAGCTCCCCTCCAGATTTCCCGCCGAGTAGACCCGGATCGTCCAGATGCCGGGCGTCGGCTTCTGAAAAGCCAGAAGAAGCCTCTCGTCCCCGGAGATCACCTCCGAGAGCTCGTACTGGATGTCGAGGATCGTATTTTCAAACACAAAATCGTGCCGCTCCCGCTCCACGCCGCGGGACGCGGTCCTGGGGATGCGCTCCCCGCCCGGCGCGGTCACCTCCACGGAAAAAAGCCCCGGCGCGTTGCCCCAAAGATTGACCTGAAAGCCTTCCTCCCCCGGCCCTACCCTGAGCTCCACGTCCACATAGCCCGGAGAGGCCGGGACGATCCCGAAAAAATGATGCGCCTTGTTTCCTTCGTTGCCCGCCGCGGCCACCACGGCTCTTCCCGATTTCCTGGATAGATAGCTAAGATACAGGCCGAGCGGCGTATCCCCCGTATGCCCGCCGGAGTTGCTGCCCAGAGCGATACAGATGATCAGCGGCTTTCCCTCCCGCTGCGCCAGAAGATCCAGATACTGGACGCCCAGCATGATATCCGCCTCCTCGTAGGCCACGCTGTCCTGCGGGATCCGCTGAAGCTGCCGGATAAAGGGCTTCGCCTCCTTCAGCTTCACAAACGCGATGTCCGCCTCCGGCGCCGCTCCGAGGAAATTTTCCTCCGCCAGCGGCGATCCGGCCGCGATGGCCGCCACCTTCGAGCCGTGGCCGTTCTCGTCCCGCCCCGGCAGGCTCTCCCTTCCCTCCCGGAGCATCCCGTCGATCTGTTCCGCCGTGTAGACGCTTCCGTACAAAAGTCCCTCCGGGGGCGTCCCGCTCTGATCGGTCTGGTCCCAAAGCTCCAGCACGCGGGTCCTGCCGTCGGACGTACGGAACACCCCGGACTCCAGCGAGATCCCGGAATCCAGAAACCCGATGATCACGCCCTTCCCCCGAAGCTGCAGGGCCGGCTGGTTCTGGATGGTCAGGATCCGGGACGACTCCAGACTCTCGGTGTTCATCTGGGTGTGGCAGTAGGACACCGCATAGTCCCCCACCGGCAGGCTGGTCCGGTTGCCGAACACCTCCTCCCGGCTCACATAGAAGATCGTAAAATTCGGGTTCACATACTGGGCGCACTGGCCGTAGGGCAGCCAGTCCGGCCCGGAAGGCTCCACGTCCGCCTTCCATATATAGTCCACATACTCGTTGGATAAGATCGCTTCGCGACAGGTCATAGCAGCCGGTCTCCAAAAAAATCTCCTTGCCTTATCCATATGCCGCCGCGGGGAAATTGTGAGTCGCCCCCACCCGTAAAACGGGTGGCTCGGGACGCGGGCTATAAGCCCGCCC